>JBOHSJ010000036.1:0-14157 GCA_050733035.1 Gemmatimonadales bacterium
GGACGGGACCGGCGTTCGACGTTTTTCTGATCACGAAGCGCTGAAGCGCTCCGGCACGATCGACCGATAGACGTCAACCAGCCTGGCGGTGCGCGCCGGCTCGTCCAAATCCGGCGGTATCACGTGGACCGGTGCGCGGGTGCGTACGCGGCCGCGCATCTCGTCGGATCCGACGATCACCGCGTCGGCGCGCCCGGCCAGCAGCCGAGCGAGCAGCTGTTGCAGCAACTTCCTGAGATCCTGCTTGCCCACGGTGACCACCAGCGGCACGCGCTTGGGAAGGGCCAGCAACACGTTGGACGTCTCCTGCGCATGGACCACATCGTAGCGTCCCGGGTGGAGCCGCGGCCGCAGCCGAGTCCACGCCGCGGCGTAGTTGTAGAAGCCGCGTCCCGCGAATGCGAAAATCTCGACCGAAAGGCCGGCCGCCTGGAGTGCCTCGGCCTCGCGTTTGACGGGACTCGCCGGCGGTGCCAGGGTGCCGGCCGGTTTCGGGTTGACCGGACGGGGGCGGGCGGGCGGCCACGCGCTCGTGATCAGCAGCAACCTCGGTTGCGGTGCCTCCACGTCACGACGACCGTTCGCGGGTCCGGAGCCGCACGTACTGCGCGTACAACGGCGGGAACAGCGCCCGGGCGATGCCGCCGAGGCGCCGCAGCAGCTGCACGCGCTGCCAGCCGCGGAACGATACCAGCTCGCGGATCGTGGCGGCCGAGACGCCCGCTTTCAGGATCACACGGCCGAGAATCCAGGTTTCGCCGATCCGTTCCGGCGTCACCAGGGGCTCCGACGTAAACAGATAGCGCATCCCGGCCTCGCCTGCCGACTCCAGCACGACGCGCGAGATGTCGCCGCCCGGGACCGAGGCCATGTCGCAGGACTCGCCGAGCAGCGCCTCGAGAATCGCGCGGCTGACCCGCCATTCGGTCGTCATCAGCTCGCGGGGGAGCGCCCGGAAGATGTCGGGATGGGTGTGCGAATGTGTGCCGATGATGTGCCCGGCGCTGCGCAAGGTCCGGATGTCTGCCGGTTTGAGGAACGTCCGATCACCGATTCGGCCCGTGATGATGAAGAAATGCGCCTTCCAATCGCGGTGGGCGAGCTCCTCGGCGACGTGCATCGCGCTGGCGCCGCCGTCGTCGAACGTGAGCAGCAGGTGGCGCTTGCCGTTGCCCTGCAGGTCGAGCTGCGTCACCAGCTCCGGCCGCATCGGCCCCGCGGCGATGGCATCGAGGTGACGGCGGAACGCGGCGCGGGTCAGCGTGTAGGGCAGTGCGCCCGGCCGTTGAAACCCGGACGTTCTGGGATCATCCGTGACTTCGTGATACATCAGACCAGCGATCTCAGCCATGACCGACTCCTTCAGCGCGACATCGGCACCGCGGCCGGATCACGCCACCGCCCCCGGCCGAACAGCCCGTCGCGCAGGCCACGGAGGAATCCGAAGCCGTAGCTCAAATGGATGACGGGCAGTGCCGCCACCAGCGCCAGCGCGCAGCGCAGGCCGTGCGAGCGGGCGACGGGCACCGCACAGGCAGCGACGCAAGAAGCGTACACAGCGGCGATCGCCGCACCGGCGAGCGCGGCCGGCGGCCAGATGAAGGCGCCGAGGATGGTGCCGAACAGCGTGCTGACGAACATCGCCGGCACCAGCTGGCGCACCGTCATGATGCGGCCGACCTTGCGCGCGACCAGCGGCTTGAAGGCCCCGTACTGGTAGAACATGCGCGCCGCCTGCCGCAGCGATCCGCGCGCGTAGTAGTAGCACACGACGTCGGGGATCAGCCGCACGCGGCCGCCGTGGCGGATGATGCGGTGGTTGAATTCATCGTCCTGATTGCGCACCAGCTCCTCGTCGAACAGGCCGATGCGCTCGAACACGTCCCGCCGAAAACAACCGAACGGCACCGTGTCTACGAACCGCGCTTCGCGCGCGCCGATGCGGAAGTGCGCGTTGCCCACGCCGAACGGGTGGCTCATCGCGATCGCGATGGCCTGCGAGACCGTGGTGCCGTCGGCGGGCAGCGTGATCATGCAGCCCCCGACATTGTCCGCGCCGCTCTCGATCAATGCGCCGACCAGGCGCGGGATGTACTCGGGCGGGTAGACGACGTGGCCGTCCATGCGGACGATGACCTCGCCGGTCGCGGCTCGGATCCCGATGTTCAGCGCGGTCGGCACGATGCGCTGCGGATTGTCGAGCAGACAGATGCGCGGGTGTGTCGTCGCGTACTGCTGGACCAGCGCGCGCGTGCCGTCGTTGCTCATGCCGTCCACGACGAGCACCTCCAACAGCTCCGCCGGATGGGCGGACGCGAGGATCGAATCGAGGCAGGCGGCGATATGCGATCCCTCGTTGCGGCACGGCAGGATTACCGTGACACGGCGCTGCGCAGCCGGGGGAATCATGCCCGCACGCGGACCTTGGTCCGGCGGCCACGGAGCGCCGCGGCGCGCTCGTCGGGCGGGATCTGGCAGACGATCGCGCGTAGCTTGCCGTTGGACGTCCGCGGCACTTCGGTCACGCGATCGACGATCACCCGCACGTCTCCCATCCGCTCCTGCAGGCGCTCGACGATGGTGCGTTCGCTGGCGGCGGTGAACCCCGGCGCCGGCGTCACCCGCACGCGCAGCACGTCGAAGTGCTCCTGGATGATCTGGGACTGGCGCAGCGGCAGTCCATAGAACACGGGGTTCAGCCAGAACACGGGCCGTCCGTCCGCCGTGAACAGCACGTCGTTCATGCGCCCTTCGACCCGGCCGAACAGCGGCAGCCCGCGACCGCAGGGGCAGGGCCCTTTCGCATGTGGCGCCTGCGCGCGGTCACCCACGCGATAGCGGATCAGGGGCATGTCGGGATTCAGCAAACCGGTGCAAATCAGCTCGCCGTGCTCATGCAGCTCCACATGCCCGAACTCCGGCCACTGGTGGAGCCGGCCGGCGGAGCATTCGCTTGCCGCCGCGACCGATTCGGCCATGCCGTACGTCTCGCGGACCGGACATTGAAACGCCGCAGCGATCGTGGCGCGCTGCTCGGGCAGCAGGGGCTCCGCGTTCGTGTAGACGGCCGACATTGCGAGGTCGGTGCGGCCGAGTTGCAGTACTTCCTGCGCGAGCGCGTGCACCGACGACGGATACGACGCGAGATAGACGATCTTGTACCGCTTCAGCGCGTCGAGATAGTGCGGGATGAGATCGGGCGACAGGTGGAACGACGACAGATAGAGCTGCCGCATGGCCGCGTTCCACACCCAGAAGGGCGGGCGCTTCTGCCGGACCGGCACCACCAGCTGGCCGCCGAGCCGCGCCCAGCGCACGCCCTCCGGAATGCCGTCCCAGCGGCCGGTGCGCGCGTCGGCGATCGCGTGCAGCGTCGAGACGGTCGTCTTGGTCCGCCAGATGTCGAGCGGCTTTCCGGTCGTGCCGCTGGTCTGCTCGTGGAACATCCTCCGCGGATCGCAGTCGTCGGCCACGAAGGCGCGCGGATTGGCGCGAACCTCGTCCTTCTCGAGGATCGGCCAGTTCTCGAGCGTTTCCCACGAGGCGCGGTCGCCGCGACGGCGCCGCTCCTCCCAAAAGTCCCGGTAATACGGCACGCGCGTAGCGGCGCGATGCAGCACATACGCAATCCGCTCGTCCCGCCACTTGGCCCACTGCGCGGTGGTCCACGCGTCGCGGGCGAGCGCCTCTTCGATCAGCTGCTCGCTCTCCGCACCATAGCGCCAGCGCTTCAGGTACCAGCCACGGAGCGTGGCGGCCGCCGAGCGCGCGCGGGCCGGCAGGCGATGGTAGAGCCGCAGCAGTCGGCTGTTCATGCAGCCCCCTGTCGGCGCGTGCCAGTCGTCAGCGCGGCCAGCAGCGGGAGCAACGACAAACGCGCGGCGCTGTGCCAGCGGCCCGATTCCAACGTCGCCCGGAAGTGCTGGACGTAGAGGCGGGCGGCCGCGTTGAGCCGCGGGAAATAGGAGCCGGCCGTGCCGGCGTCGTCGGCCACCGTTTCGAACCGGCGGAGTGCGTCGGCCGGCAGCAGCGGTTGCCGCATGAGTGACGCGTGGATGCGGTCCACGTACTCCAGATAGTAGCCCATGGCAGGGACGATCCCCATGGAGAGCGCGGTCGCAAACAGGTAGTCCCAGTCCACGTGTCCATTCCGGATTGACTCGATGGCGCTGTACACGTCCGCCAGGCGGAACGCCGGCCGGGTGTATAGCTGATGCATCGCAAGCAGCAACAGATGATCCGAGCGCGAGGGCGCGACACAGCTGGTCGTGCCGAGGGAGACCGGACCGGCCCGATTGAGGAGCAACCGGGCGTAGCGCGCGTGCTCGCCCAGCCGGCCGATACGGCCGTGCCGGAGGAAGACGCGATTGCCGTAGGCGAGGGTGTAGCTCGTGACATTCGCCAGGCGATGGTGGAGGTGAGCACGGCGCGGCGCCGCCGGCACGTCACCCAGAATCAGGTTGTCGATCCCCGCCGTCGGATGACCGACGAGCAGCTCGATCGTCGGCTGTGCATCGGGGTACGACTCGACCGTGCGCAGAAACGCATGGCCGACCCCGATTCGCTCGCACTGACGCGCTACGTGATCTACGAGCTCGAGCACGCGCTGCGCGCTCGTGCAGGCGGCGGCCGCGGCGGCGCTGAATCGCTCCGGCAACGGCTCATCGCGGGTCGCCTGCTTCACTGCATCCGCCAAACGAACCAACGCTCCGCCGCGTTGCCCGGCGACGCGCAGCTCGCTCCAGTCCAATTCGTCGAACGCGAATCCTCCGCGCGGCGGAGCCAGCAGCAGCTGCAGGGCGGCCAGATCGGATTTGGGTCTCGGTGCGGCGGTGTCGGTCGCGGGCGCGTACGGCGCCCTGGAGGAAGCGCTGCGGCGCGTCGCGCGTAGCAGGCGGGCGAGCTTCGCGCCATTCCGCCACAAGTCGTACCGCTGCTCGGCGCGCCGGCGGGCGCGCGCGGCGATGCTGCGGCGCTCGGCCGGGTCCTGCAGCAGGCCGCCGATGGCATTCGCGAGTGCGTCCACATTCTTGGGCGGGACCAGCACGCCGCACCCGTCCTGCAGCGCGTCGGGAATGCCCGCGACATCGGAGGCGATCACGGGCGTTCCCACCGCCATCGCCTCGCGTACGACATTGGGGAGTCCGTCGCCGAGCCCGTCGGACGGATGCACGAGCACCGTTGCCTCGCTCATCGCCGTGCGGACTTCGGGGAAGGGGAGCCAGCCGCGGAACCGCACGCGCTCGGCGATGCCGAGCTGCTGCGCGAGGGCGGCGAGGTTGCGCTGCTCTTCGCCTTCGCCGACGAACTCGACCACGACGTCCACGCCACGCCCGGCCAGCTGGTGGGCGGCGCGGACGAGGTAGTCGAAGCCCTTGTGCTTCGCGAGCCGGCCGACGGCGAGGATGCGGTTGTCGGGCCGCCCGTCCGTCCGGTACGGGAACGCCGCGATGTCGAGCCCGTGGTGGCAGACGTGCACCTTCGAGGCGAAGCGCGGCGCAATGTCCGCGAACGCCTTCGTCATGTAGCCCACGTTGAACTCGCAGCACGTGATGATGTTGTCGGCGTAGAGCAGCTTCTCGCGCAGAAACACGGGCGTGCGGTACAGATCGGTCCCGGCGTGGAGCCAGATCGAGAACGGCGCGCGGGGGACGGCAAGTCGGTGGAAGGCGTACGCGCAGCTGCCGGCGTAATTGCCCCAATAGGCCAGCACGTGGTCGTACTGCACCTCGGCCGCGCGCGCGCGGCCGTGCTCCGCCGCCCACGCCCAGGCCTTCGGAAAGACGTAGGCCGTTTTGGCCAGCGGCACCGCGCCATGACGCGCGGCCGACGCGAGGACGGCTCGCAGGTCGCGGCGCAGCCGTGCGCCGCCGCTGCGCAGCATCGTCATCGCTCCGCCGAGGCTCGCGCCGAGCGAGATATGATGCACGCGCTCGCGCGGCAGCTGATCGGGTCCCAGGAGATCGAGCGAGTGGCGCCACAGCGAGGCGTCCAGCGGGGCGATCGAAAAGACGTCGATCTCCACGCCGGCCTCGATGAGCGCGCGCATGTCCCGCTCGAAGAACGTCGACACTTGAGCGGGATACTTGCTCGTGAATACGGCGAGTCTCACCGAACCTCCTGGAGCGTCTGCACGCGTGTAGCGGTGGCGCCCGTCGCGAGGGCGATGGCGAAAGCGAGCCAGAGAACCTTCGAAGCGATCCAGGTGCCGCTGATACAGCCCATGAGCGTCGTCATCAGCATCGCAAAGGGGAGCATGCCGTAGAGGCCGCGCCGCGCGCGCCACGCGCTGGCGACGCACAGCCCCAGCCCGATGAAGAAGGGCACGGTCCCCAGGAGGCCGGTGGACGACATCAGGTCGAACACGATGTTGTGCGCGTCGCGCTTGTCTTTCTTTTCCTCGCCGATGCGCGCGGCGATTTCGTACTGATTTTCGATCGGGCCCCAGCCGAGGATCGGGCGCTCGCTGATCATGCTGATGACGGCGGGATAGATCCGCTCCCGGCCCGCGAGTGAGCCTTCCTGCGCGGCGGCTTCGAGGCGGACCCGCAGCATGTCCGAGCGCAGCACGCCGAAGGCCAGGACGGCGACGGCGAGCAAACCGACGAACAGGCCTTTCAGGCGAGCGGGCGTCGTGCGGCCCAAGCCCCAGGCCCCGAGCAGCAGCCCGACGGCGAGCGCCACCAGCCCGCCGCGCGATCCGGTCTGGATGATGGCCACACCGGCAAGCGCGGCGAGCGGCCACGTCAACAGCCGCGGCCGCAGGCTGAACAGCACCACCGCGCCGGCCGAGAGGACGATGGCGCTCCAATTGGGATTCTGGCCGAACGCCGTGACGCGCACGCCGCCCGTCCAGACTTCCCGCGCCGTCGCGCCCAGGCCGAGGAGCTGCATCACGGCGCGCACCGCGACGGCGAATGCGAACGCGACGATCACGCCGCGCAGCACGGTCCGATCACGGAGCAGGTTGGAGCCGGCCCAGAGGATCAGCACGAGCTGCAACATCAACAGAAACAGCTGTAACACGAGGAATGTCTGCCCGCTGCGATTCACCAACGTGCTCAGCCCGAACATCCACAGGTACGCGAAGAACCAGAGCACGGCCGCGGGAATCTTGCGGTAGCTCGTGCTCGGCTGGAGGAACGTGAACAGGAGGAAGATGGCGCCCGTGATCGTCGGAATTTCGACGGGGAACGTGCGCTGCGGCAGCTCGAAGGGAATCGAGAGGACGAAGCAGTAAAACGCCGCGCGCACGACCAGATTCACGCCGCTGCGGGGGTGTGACTGCGCGTAGGCAGGGAAGCTGGCGACGCCGGCGTTAGTGGCCATTACACTGCCGAGCCAGTGTGGCCCGCAGGCGTTCGGTGCTGTGCTCGAGACGGCCGTCGGTCCGGACCTGGTCGACGACCAGGCGCCCGGAGCCACCGAGCTCGGCAATCACTTTGTCGAACGCGCTGCGGAATCCGTTCGCGAAGCGGCGAATCGCGACATCGCTCCCCTTCGCCATGCGATGCCGCTTCGACCGCGTCCGAATGCGGCCGGCCAGCGTCCGATCCTGCGCGTCGAGGAAAATCACCGAATCGAGCAAGCGCGCCCATTGGGCGAGCGAACGGCGCCGCCATTTCTCGGGCGCCTTCACGCCGCGCTGGGCGAATGCGAGGTCGAGCCAGCTGATTCCGAACACCGGTCCCTCATCGAGCAGGATGACTGGATGCCGCGCCTTGGCGCGGCGCAGGACGCGGCGCAGGGCATCGAGACGAATCATCTGGGCGATTTCGCGCCAGCGCAGGCGACGTCGCACGGCGGCCACGACGATCGTGGGCACCAGCGCGATGGCGCCCTCGACCAGGCGCGTCCGAGGCAATCCCCAAAGGCTGAGTCCGACGTGCACGCCAGAGTCGGCTCGGTGGACATTTTGCGCGAGCGTCGACTTCCCGGCGCCGGCCGGGCCGACCAATTCGACGACCACTGACCCATTCCTGTGTGATCTCTTCCGCTGTCGTGCACGAATCGGGCCGCTCTTCGCGTTTTTGTTTCGTCGCGAGGAGCTAACTCTCACGAGTGGTTTCATTAGTCGCGTCAGCCGGTGCGCCGGAGGCCGGTGAGCATGGCTCGCACGCGCCCGAGGATGATCCGCCGGTCAGCCGGCGCCGGGCCCAGAACGAGCGTCACGGCCGCCACGACGGCCACGCTGAGCGCGACGCCGCCAGCCCACACCGGCCAGCTCGGCGCGACGACCAGCCGCCCCAGAATGCTCGCCGCGGTGAACAAGAGCACCGTGGTCACCGCCATCCGAATCGCCGCGAGCCGCTCGGCCATCTGTTGCTTCGGCTTATCGAGGCACGACCGCACGATCAGCGGATAGGAGACCGATTGAATCGCGCGTCCCGCCAGCAGACCGATGCAGATGCCGATGATGCCCAGCGCATGGGTCAGAGCGATGCCGAGCGCGAGCGTCGCCACGGCGGTGATGGCGCCGATGAGCACCCGGCCGCGCGGCCGCAGCGCGGCGTCGATGATGTACGAATCGGTGCGGATGAATGCGGTTTGCAGAACGACGCAGACGATCAGCAGGTCCACCCAGGGCCCCGCGTAGTTCTGCGAGCCGACCCAGAGATGCAGGAAGGAGTGGTTCCAGACGAGAATCGTCGCGCCGACGACCGTTGTGAACAGCCACGTCAGCATGCGCAGCTCATGACGGAGCTGCACGGCGCGCGCGAATTTCTTCTCGCCGAGGACACCTCCCAGCCCGGGCATCGCGGCGCCGGCGGTGAAGACGAACACGCCGAGTCCGGTGCGAGCGGCGTATCCGGTCAGCACGTACGTCGTGACGGCCGCGGGCGAAATGATCCAGCCGAGGATGAGCACGTCGCTCGCGAGCAGCAGCTTGGCGACGAGATCCCCGACGGCGAGCCACACGCTCATGCTGAACAGGCCTTTCACGGCGGCGCGCGTGGGCTTGGCGACCTGGAACCAGGGGACGTACTTGCGCACCAGCACCCAGAACACGACGCCCGTGATCAGCGCCCGGGCAATCTGCGAGGCGCTCATGCCGGGCAGGCCCAGCCCCGATTTCACCGCCCACGCCGCGAGGCCGCCGACGAGGATGCTGAGGCCCGCCTGCAGGCCCAAGCGTTTGTAGCCCAGGTTCATGCCGCGCAGCACCGACTCGGGGATCGCGGCGAGCCCGGTGAGCATGAAGCTCACGACCAGCAGCGCGCAGGCGAGACGAACCGCCGCGCGGCTTTCGGCCGGGGCATGCGTGATCGTCGGCGCCAGCCACGCCAGCGCGCCGCCCACGACCGCGACGAGCGGCATCATGATGATCCAGACCGTGAGCGCGGCGCCGACACTGCGACGTTTCTCGGACGCGTCGGCGGCCTGCTGCTGTGCGATGACGAGGCGCAACGCTTCAGTGGGCCGGCCGTCGGCGGCGGCCATGTACCCGATCAAGCGCCCCAGCATTTCCCAGATGCCGTACAGGGAGCGGCCCAGGCCGCCCACGAGAATCGGCGTGATGACGAGCTGAACGGCCGCCTTGACGGTGTAGTCCAGGAGCGACGCGACCGCGGTCAACGACGCCCGGCGCGTGAGGGTCGCCGGTCGCCGGACCGGTTGCTCGGCTGGGGGGTCTAGGGGTCCGACCGCCGCGGCGTCAGTGGCCATTGCGGCGCTGCGTCAGTCGGGCCATGAGGCGCGCGGTGTCGTCATTGAGCGGGCCGGTTTCCGTGCTCAAGGTGTCCACGACGACGTGGCCCCCGCCGGCGTGGGCCAGCTCTTCAATGGCGTGCTCGAACGCGCGCCGAAAGCCGGCCGCGAAGCCGAAGATCTCGGCGTCGGACAGGTCCTTTACGATGTGCGGCTTGTCGCGGATGCGGATGCGGTTCGCGAGCGTGATGTCGGTCGCGTCGATGAACACGACGACGTCGAGCAGCTTCGCCCAGTCCTCGATCACCCGGTGCCGCCACGCGGCCGGCACCTGATCGCCGCTCTTGGCGAAGAACATGTCCAGCCAGCTCAGCGCGAACACCGGCCCTTCGTCGAGGATGATGACGCGGTGCCGCGTGGCTTCGGCTTCAACGACCTGGCGCAGAGCGCCGAGCCGGATCATCTGCGCGATCTCGCCCGCCCGCAGCGGCGAGCGGTCGAGCCCGGCGCCGAGAATCGTCGGAAGGAGGGCGATGGCGCTGCGCACCAACCGGCGCTTCGGCAGCCCCCACAGGCTCAGGCCGGAACGCACGGTGGAATCCGCGGCACTCACGCCGCGAGCGAGCGTGGTTTTCCCGGCGCCGGCTGGTCCGACCAGCTCGACGATGACAGCCCGATGCCGACTCACAGCGTGCTCCAGAGCTCCGATTTGAGCGTCGCGACGACTTGCGGTAGCGGCTGGGCGGCATCGACGATGCGCGCGCCGCTCTTGCTCCAATCGGTTGCAGCGGTGACGCGCGCGCGCTCGCGGACGTACTCGGCCGGCTCGCTCGGTTTGCGAGCGACGGCGGTGTCCGGGTCGAGACGCAGCAGAAAAACGACGTCGGGGGTGGTCATACGCTCGTAGTAACCGCGTTCCCACTTGCGGAGTCGCGCGGCGAAGGGCGACTGCGCGCCGAGCGCATGGCCCTGCACTTCGCTCGGACCGGCGAGCGCCCACCCTTCCGGGAGCGGATAGCGCTCACAGATCGCGATCCCGCCGGCGGCCGCGAATCGCCGCGCGCGCCGGTACAGCGCGAAGCGGTCGCGTGCGGTGCACGCGGAGCGCAGCAGCTCCAGGTGTGCGACGGTATGGGACGCGGCACCCAGGCGCCGAACCAGTTTCAGGAGGCCGCCCACCACGAGCGTTGCCAGACTGCGTGTAGGCCGGCCCAGGTGCCTGTGGATGGTCGCGATTCCCGACTCGAGCCACGCCTCGAGTGCGTCGGCGCAGGTCGATTTACCGGAGCCGTCGCCGCCGAGCAGCGCCACGACCGATCCGCCGCTCGCGAGCCGCTGACCCATCGGACGCACGCGGCGCCACATGCGCTCGCCGAGGCCGAACAGCCCCGGCCGGCAAGCGTGCGCGGACAGCGCGCGCGCCAGCATCGTTCGGGCGACGATGCGGCGCCGCGGCGAGCAACCGGGCTGGAGCGCGGTGCGGCAGCGCGAGAACAGCGACACGCTGACCTCGGGCAAGTACCGCTGCAGCGCGGCGACTACGGCGTCGGGAGAAACCTGTTCTTCGAGGCGATCGACTTCATTGAGCGCGCCGTCGAGCCAGCCCGGCGACGTACGGCGCAGCGCGTCGCGCAGCATGTGCCGCAGCGACAGCCGCAGCGTCGCCACGATCAGCTCCAGCTCCGGCGCCGCGGTCTTGAAGATTGCGCCGCTGCCGCCGCGCAGCGCCGCGGATTCGAGCAGCGCCTTTTCCAGCGGCAGGCGATAATGCGTGCGCCACGGCAGGCCGATCACCAGGCGGTGATAGACGTGCAGGTGAATCAGCTGCCCGGTACGATCGTCGAGACCGAAGTAGTGAACGATCCCGGCGGCCTCGCGACCGGCCGGCGGCAACGCGAGCTTGAAGCCCAGGCTCGCGAGCACATCGGCGAAGTCGGCGGCGGACGCGCTGTCCACCAGCAGATCGATGTCGCCGCGGCCACTCTCCCAACGCTCCCGCTTGCCGTGGCCTTTCCACTGGCAGTAGGAAACGCCGCGGCTGGCCAGCGCCGCGCCCAGCCGCGCGACCAGCGGCGCTGCCGTCGCGAAGCCGGACCGGGGCGGAGCCGCGGTGGGGAGCAGGCTCAATGACACGACCCGGACCCCGAATCGCTGAACGACGCGCCCGCTACGGGCACGAACACCCAGTCGTAGCTGTTGGCTTTCAGGGTCAGCTTGAGTACGCCAAAGGTCGAGCCGCGCACTTCGCTGTTTGGGTGGATCTCGACCGTCGGCAGCAGCGCGCTCTCGCCGCCGGTGCCCACGATGAACTCCCGGATACCTTGTGACTCATTGACCGAGCCGTCGGGCGCCATCGGCTTGAGCCGCTCGTAGTGGTGCGGCTGCGCGTTGAGCACGATCTCGGCGCCGGCGGAGTAGAGCAGACTCCACAGCGGCCTGCGCTCGGGGTTCGAGTCGTAGTCCTTGGAGTTCGAAGATTGGAACAGCGGGACGTGCCACATCGCGATCGTGCAGGGCTTGGTATTCGCCGCGAGGTCCGCCGCCAGCCAACTCGCCTGCTCTGAGCCCGGACCGAAGGCGATGTGTTCGACGTTGTCGTTCAGGACGATGACGTGCCACGTGCCGATGTCGTAGCTGTAGTAGCCCTTGCCGCGCGGACCGACTGCATCCCCGAAATAGTTGAACGCGCCGTCGGCATTCCCAAGCTCGTACTCGTGGTTGCCAAGCGTGGGATGCGTCCGGGACCTGAACTGCCCCCACGTCGGACCGTAGCAGTCGGTGTAATCGGAGTCCGAGCCGTCGGGGAATGCGTTGTCCCCGAGGGTGAACACCACGGCGCTGGGGACGGCCTCGATCAACGCGGCGGTCTGTGCGTCATGGCTCCCGCTACAGGTCGCGATATTGCCCGCGCCGATGAACACGACGCTGTTCGATCCGGGAATCGAGACGTCGGCGGTTGTCGTCGCCGGGTCGCTTTGGGCGCCCTTCGAGTCGGTCACCCGCAGCGAAACGTTGTAGTCCCCGTCCTGGGCGTACGTGTGCGACGGCTTCATCGCGCTGCTGGTCTCTCCGTCGCCGAATTCCCAGCGAAACGTGATGGCATCGCCGTCCGGATCGGACGAGGCACTGCCGTCGAAGTTGACGACGCCACTGGTGGAGCTGTACGGGCCACCTGCGACGGCCACCGGCGGGTGATTGGGCGGCGGCGGCGGGGGTGGCGACGGCGGCGAGGGCGGCGTAACGCCTCCGCGGCAAGCGACCCCAACTGCGGCGATCACGAGCAAAGATTCGAAACGGGACTTCACATCGGTCTCCCGTGGCAGGTTCCAGACCCGGAATCGGTGAACGTTCCACCGGCGGCGCGGATGAAGCGCCAGTCATAGCCGCCGGCGCGGAGCGTGAGTTTCAAGACGCCCCAGGTGTCGTTGTTGCGGACCTCGAGGTTCGACCCTTGAGGCACCGGTGCGAAGGCGTACAACCCCTCACCGCCGCCCGTGCCGGCGACGATCTGCCGAATGCCGAACGCCGCATCCGCGGTAGCGTCGGGCTTCTGCGGGGCAAAGCGCTGATACGAGTGGTCGTGGCCGTTGACGACGAGATCCACGCCGTACTCGTACAGCGCGTTCCACAGCGCCGTCACTTCAGGGCGGATCGGATCTCGGCCTTCGGTCGTCGAGAAGCGCGGGTGATGCCAGAGCGCGAGGACACACTGCTGGGAATGCGTGGCGAGCTCGTTGCGGAGCCACTGCTCCTGCGGCGAGCCGGCCTCGTAGTTGACAGGTCTGTCGGTGCCCGTGTTGAGCACGATCACGAACCACACGCCGATTGAAAAGCTGTAGTAGCCCTTCGAGGGATCACCGGCCGCAGGGCCGAAATAGCCGAAGTAGCCAGTCGCGCCCGGGGTGTTGTAGTCGTGGTTGCCGGCCACGGGACGCGTGCGTGCCTTGTGGCGTCCCCAGGTGGGGCCATAGCAGTTGTTGTACTCGTCGGGCGTGCCGTCGAGGTAGGCGTTGTCGCCCAGCGCCATGACGATGCCGGGAATGGTGTCCAGCGCCCTCCCCGTCGCGTCGTCGCTCGTGCGGGTGCAGTCGGCGATGTCGCCGGCGCCGACGAGGACGGGGTCCGTCGTCGTGAGGGTGAACGAGGCTGTGCCGTTCGCGCCACGCGAGTTGGTCACCGTGACGCCGACGTGGAAGCTGCCGTCGGCCGTGTACTCGTGCGTGGCGGGGATAACCCCCGGGGTGCTGGTCGAGCCGCTCGAGTTGTTCCCATCGCCCCAGCTGATGCTGTAGCTCCAGGGCGATTGATTGCTCGAGTCGCTGAACGTCGCGGGCACGTTGAAGACCGCGCCGAGCGGGATGGTGCCGTTACCCGTAGCGGCGACGGCGATATCTCCACTGGGGCCGCTGGTGCCGCTGCACGCGGCGACCAGCAATACCCAAAGCCCCGACAACCGGACGATCGCGCGCGAGCTCATAGCGCGGCGATCGGTCCGGACTGCCAGGGATA
>JBOHSJ010000037.1:0-7727 GCA_050733035.1 Gemmatimonadales bacterium
GATCCACCACGCGGGCCATCATCTCCGCTTCCGCGACCACGTTGCCGTCCACGTACGCCATGCCTTTCATGCGGCAGGTGCGGCCGCGGTTCTGCACCATCTCCAGCTCGCAGCGCAGCTGGTCTCCCGGGAGCACCGGCCGGCGGAATTTCACGTTATCGAGCGACATGAAGTACACGACCTTGTTCGCCGTATCCTGACCCTCGAAGTGGCTCATGAGCAGCATGCCGCCCACCTGCGCCATCGCTTCGATGATTAACACACCGGGCATGATGGGGTGACCCGGGAAATGCCCCTGAAAGAAGGGCTCGTTGATCGTGACGTTCTTGATCCCCACGATCCGCTTCTGGCCCTCCACCTCGATGATCCGGTCCACGAGCAGGAACGGATACCGGTGCGGCAGGTAGTCCATGATCTTCGCGATGTCCATCGCCGGCATTCCGGTGCGCCTCCCTGCGCGAGCGAGCGCCCGTGCCAGCGCGATGTTGCCGCCGTGGCTGGGCCGCGTCGCCACCACATGAGCCTGAATCCGGGCCCCGGTCAGCGCCAGGTCACCCACGATGTCCGCCGCCTTGTGCCGCACGAACTCGTCCGGCCAGCGCAACGTGCCGCCGTGCACCACGCCGCGCTCGTCGAGCACGATCGCGTTTGCGGCCGACGCCCCTTTGATGAGTCCCCGCGCTTGCAGGTCCGCGACTTCGTGCGTGAACCCGAAGGTGCGCGCCGGCGCCAGCTCCGCCGCAAAGCTCTCCGCCGTCACTTCGTACGTGCCCGCCTGCCGACCGATCAGCGGATGCGGCCACTCGATCGCGACGGTGAGGCGGAACGTCTTGGCGGGCGCGACCACGTACGTCGCGTCCTTGTCGGTGACGGTGAACGGCGCCTGTACCGTCAACACCGCCGGCTCGCCGCCCACGGACACGGGCCCCGCCGTCGTCAACGCGTCGAAGTACGGCTGCACACTGCCGTCGAGAATCGGCGGCTCGGGTCCCGTCAGCTCGATCGTCAGGTCGTCGATCGTGTGCGCGGCGACGGCGGCCAGCAGATGCTCGACGGTGTGAATCGTCGCTGCGCCGTGGCCGATCGCGGTGCGGCGCTCGACCGCCTCCACCTCGGTGAGCCGCGCGGGCACCTCGGGTTTGCCCGGCAGGTCGATCCGCCGGAATACGATCCCCTGCCCGGCCGGCGCCGGCAAGAACGTCGCTTCCGTCGCCGCGCCCGTGTGCAGCCCCGTGCCGCGCAGCGCCGCGGGGCGCGTGACGGACCGCCTACTGTTCTGTGGCGGCAGCTGGAGTCTCGGTGGGAGGCTTGGACTTCACGAGCTCCTCCAGCTCGTCCACGATCTTCGCCAGCCGGTACAGCGCCACCTGGCCGCGCAGGTACTCGCGGTGCGTGCGGGACGGCGTGCCGAAGTACGTCGCCTCGGCGGGAACGTCGCCGATGGTGCCGGACTGCACCAGCAGCCGCGCGCCGCGGCCGATCGTGAGGTGGTCCGAAATCCCCGACTGACCCGCGATGATCACGTCGTCCTCCACCTGACAGCTGCCCGCGACGCCGGCCTGCGCCATGATGAGGCACCGCGCACCGATCCGCACGTTATGAGCGATGTGAACGAGATTGTCGATCTTCGTGCCGGATCCGATCACCGTGTCGTCCACGCTGCCGCGGTCGATGCACGTGTTCGCGCCGATCTCGATGTCGTCGCCGATGAGGCAGCGGCCCACGTGCGGGATCTTGCGATGCGGCTCGCCGCCCTTGCCCGGGATGTATCCGAACCCGTCGCTCCCCAGGACCGCGCCGGCATGCACGATGACGCGCTTTCCGAGCGCCGTCCCCGCGTACAATGTGACTCCCGGAAACAGCTGGGTGTCGTCGCCGACGGCCACGCCGTCGCCGAGCACGCAGCCCGCACCGATCCGGACGTTGCGCCCGAGCTGTACGCCGCGGCCGAGACATGCGTGCGGTCCGATCTCGACCGGCTCCTGCCACGTGGCGCCCCGTCCCACGACGGCGGTCGGGTGCACGCCCGCTTCCCAGACGGCCTGCGGGTACAGCACGGGAAGCACGACGAGCAGGGCCGCGTACGGCTCGGCGACGATGATGCGCGTCTCGGGACCGCCGCCACCCTCGAGCGCGGCGCTCTCGAGCTCCGGCGCGACGAGCACCACCGACGCGCTGGTGCGCTGAAAGTATGGGAGGTATCGGGGTGAGGCAAGAAAAGACAAATCGCCGGGACCCGCGCGCTCCAGCGGCGCGATCCCGGCGACCGTGGTGCTGCCCGGCCCCACCAGCCGTCCGCCGGTGAGCGCCGCGATCTCACGAGCGGGGAGGGTACGCGTGGGAGGCTCGGAGGCTACTGAGCCTGCGAGAGGCGCTGCAGCACCCGAGCCGTGATGTTGAGCGCGGGATCCGCCGCCGCGATCAGTCCTCCAGCGGCATCCGCGTCGAGGATCAGGGCGTAGTTCAGCTCGGCGCGGATTCCCTGGATCACGGAATTGACCCGGGCCTGAATCGGCTGCAGCAGCTCCTGCTCGCGCTGCCGCGCGCGATCCTGCAGCTCGTTGGTGCGCTGCTCCATCCGCTGTTGCATGGTCTGCAGGTCGCGCTGCTTCGTCTGGCGCGCGGCGGGCGACAGCACGAGGGCCGCCTGATCGAACGCCTGCACCGCGGAATCGAGCTGCTGCTGCAGCTTCTGCACCTCGGTGCGGAAGGCGTCCACTTCCTTCAGATACAGGGATTCAGCGCGCGCATACCCCGGCGTGCGCTGCAGGACCTCGCGCGAATTGATGAACGCGATCTTCAGCGGGCCACCTCCCTGTGCAGGCGCGGCGCCCTGTCCGAGCGAGACGGAAGGCGACGTGACGAGCACGGCGACGGCGGCGAGCGAAACGAGCACGAAACGCTGCATAACGCGGGAACTCCCGGGAGGACTGTGGGTGTGGCTTAGAAGAAATTGCCGAGCTTGAAGTGCAGCTTCCAGCCTGGCTTGGGCCGGCCGTCGGGGCCAATCCGGTCGAAGCCGTACGCGTAATCGATGCCGAGCGGTCCGAGCGGCGAAATCACGGCCGCGCCCAATCCGGCGCCGCGGAACAGGCGGGTCGGATTGTACTGCGCCGGCCGCGACCACACGTTCCCGGCGTCGAAGAACGCCGACAAATAGAGCATCTGGGAAACGCGCATCCCCAGCTCGCCGGTCATCGTGAAGAACGCCTTCCCGAACGCGTTGGGGCTCGCCCCGTTCCTGGTGGCGAGGGTGTCGTAGCCGAACGGCGTGATGGACGCTTCGTCGTACCCGCGCAGCGGGATGAAGAACTGGGTGCCGCCCAGCGTGAACAGCTGCTCGAAGAACGGCGAGCTCCCGAACACGAATCCGGACCGGGTCGAGAAGCCGAGAACGAACTTCACGGGCGACGTGGCCGGGTTGCCGAGCGTGCCGATGGGGGCGTAGAAGTGTCCCTCCACGTCCACGCGCTGAAAGTTGCCCGAGCCGCCCAGCAAGCCGCCGCTCTGCGACAGTCCGAACTGGACCATCGTGCCCGCGGTCGGGAACGGCAGATCGATGCGCGTGTCGCGCAGCAGCGAGGCGCCGACCGTCGAGCGGACGCAGTCGTTGCAGCGGAACGCGCTCGAGAAGGCCTGATTGCTGGCCGAGCCGGTGAAGCTCTGCTGGTCGATGCCGTACGACAGGAACAGCCGCGTGTAGTTGTCGCCGAACACCGGGAAGCCGAACTGCAGGCTGGCGCCGCGGCGCCGCAGGCGGCCGACGTCGGCGATCACGTAGCGCACGCGCGTGTTGTGCAGGCTGATCGTCCCCGAGATGCGCGATTCGCGGATCGCCGGATCGCTGAACGACACGTCGAAGTCGTTGATGTTTTTGCCGAACTGCCATTGGAAGCGGCCGCGCTTGCCCTGGCCGAACAGGTTTGGCTCGTCCAGCCCCAGGAAGCCGCCGACACCCGTCCCCTGCCCGACCGACGCGCCGAAGTTGATGTTGCCGGTGCGCTTCTCGGAGACGTGGAAGATGACGTCGATGTCGCCCTGCTCGTTCGCCGGCCGCGTGTCGGGGAACGGCAACGGCTGATTGAAGAAGCCGAGGTTCGACACGCGCTGATACGAGGCGAGCAACGCGTCCTGCCGGAAGACGTCGCCCGGGACCATGACGATCGCTTCGCGAATCACGCGCTCGTGCGTGACGTCGTTGCCCCGGATCTCGATGTGGCTGACGATCGCCGGCTGGCCTTCGGTGATCACCCAGCGCAGATCCACGACCGGCTTGCCGTCCGGGGTGGTCCGCCGGATGACGTCGGGACGCACGCTGACGTAGATGTAGCCGTTGTTGTAGTACAGCGTCTGCAGCTTGCGCGTCGCGTCCTGCCACTGCTCGTCGTCGAAGTACACCGTGGGGCGCCGCGGACCGAGACCCAGCACGCCCGTACGCCGCTCCTGGCTGAACGGGTAGAACGTCTCGAGCTCCTCGGTGGAGAAGCGCCGGTTGCCCACGATCTCGAACGTGCCGATCCGGTACGGCTCGCCCTCGCTCACCTTCAGGACGAGCGTGGCCTTGCCCGTCAGCTCGTGCACCAGCAGCGTGTCGTCGAGCACCTGGAAGTCCACGTAGCCCTGCTTGCCGTAGTAGCCGGGCAGCTTCTGCCGCAGATCCTCGGCGACCTTGTCGTCGTTGTACTCGCCCGACTTGAACCACCAGAAGCCTTCGGGGCGCGAGCCCATCTGAGCGGCGATCTGCTCGTCGGTGAAATGCGTGTTGCCCTGGATGTCCACCTGCGCAATCGCGACGCGGCGGCCTTCCTCGACGTCGAAGATTACCCGCACGACTGACGAGTCGCGCTCGTACACGAAGAGCGGCTTGGTGTGCGCGAGGTAGTACCCTTGCGCGTGGTACAGCGAATCGATGCGCGCGCGGGAGCGCTCCACGGCGGCGGGATCGACCGGGCGCCCTTCGGTCATCTGTACCTTGTCCCGCACGCTGCCCTCGGCCAGTCGCTGCACGCCGCGGATCGCCCATTTGACGAGCTGCGGCCGCTCGTGCACGCGAATGACGAGCACGTTCTTGCCGCCGGTCTGCACCTGGGTGATCGCAACGTCGTCGAATTGGCCGCTGGCGTAGAGCGCCTGGATGGCGCGCTGGATGTCGCGATAGTTCAGCGGCCGGCCGGCGACGAGACCGCTGAGCTGGACGATGGACGTGGGATTATTGCGTTTCTCGCCCACCACCGCGATCGAGTCCGGCACAGGCGCTTGCGCAAGGCCGCCCGCAGCGCCCTCGCCCTGGGCCATGCACAGGCCCGGGGCAAGGACGGCGAGACTGAAAAAGAATGGAAGAGTGAGCCGGCGGATCACGCCTTCGAGCCGGAGAGTGCCTTGAACGCCAGACGCTCTTTGTCGGTAGCGACGTCTACCTCGATCTCGTCGCCTTTCGCGAAATCGCCGACGAGGATCTTCTCCGACAGAGGATCCTCGACGTACTTCTGGATCGCGCGCTTGAGCGGCCGCGCGCCGAAGTGTTCATCGTACCCGTGATCGACCAGGAAGTCGGTCGCACCCTGCGTCAGCCGCAGCGTCAGCTCTTCCTCGCCGAGACGCTTTTGCACGTCGCGCGCCAGAATCGCCACGATCTGCGTGATGTGGTCCCGATTGAGCGCGTGGAAGACGATCACGTCATCCAAGCGGTTCAGGAATTCCGGGTTGAACACCTTGTTGACCTCTTCCTTCACCTTCTCGGACATACGGTCGAAGTCGTTCTTCGCATCCTGCTGGCCGAAGCCGAGCGTCTTGCCCTTGACCACGTCGCGCGCGCCGACGTTCGATGTCATGATCACGACGGTGTTCTTGAAGTCGATGACCCGGCCGTAGTTGTCCGTCAGATGTCCTTCATCGAGCACCTGCAGCAGGATGTTGAACACGTCGGGGTGCGCCTTCTCGATCTCGTCGAGCAGGACCACCGAATACGGTTTGCGCCGCACCGCCTTGGTGAGCGTGCCGGAATCTTCGTACCCGACGTAGCCCGGGGGCGCGCCGATCAGCCGGCTCACGGAGAACTTCTCCATGTACTCCGACATGTCGACGCGAATCAGCGCGTTGGCGTCCGCGAACAGGAACCGCGCCAGCGCCCGCGCCAGCTCGGTCTTCCCGACGCCCGTCGGTCCGCTGAAGATGAACGACCCGATGGGACGCTTGGGGTCCTTGAGGCCGGCCCGGCTGCGCCGAATCGCCCGCGAGATCACCTGAATGGCTTCGTTTTGTCCGACCACGCTCTCATGCAGCTCGTCTTCCATGCGCAGCAGCCGCGCCGTCTCCGCTTCCTGCAGGCGGGTGACCGGAATGCCGGTCCAGCGCGACACGATGAAGGCGACGCCCTCTTCACTGATCGTGGGCCGGCGCGTCTGCCGCTCGCGCTCCCACTCTTCCTGCTTGCGCCGGATGTCGGCCTGCAGCTCGCGCTCGGAGTCGCGCAACGAGGCGGCCTTCTCGAAGTTCTGATCGCGCACGGCGGCTTCCTTGTCGCCGTTGATCCCCTCGAGCTTGTCCTTCAGCTCGGCAACTTCGGGCGGCGGCACCTGCGCCGCGAGCCGGGCCCGCGCGCCCGCTTCGTCGATCACGTCGATCGCCTTGTCGGGCAGGAACCGGTCGGTGATGTAGCGCTCCGACAGCTTCGCCGCTTCGATCAGCGTCTCGTCGGGAATCACGACGCGGTGATGGTCCTCGTAGCGCTTCCGCAGTCCCTTGAGGATCTCGATCGTCTCGTCGACGGTCGGCGGATCGACGATCACGGTCTGGAAGCGCCGTTCCAGCGCGCCGTCCTTCTCGATGTACTTGCGGTACTCGTTCAGGGTCGAGGCGCCGACGCACTGCAGCTCGCCGCGCGCGAGCGCGGGCTTCAGCATGTTGGACGCGTCCACCGCGCCCTCGGCGGCGCCCGCACCGACGAGCGTGTGCAGCTCGTCGATGAAGAGAATGATGTTCTTGTTCTGCGCGATCTCGTTGATGACCGCCTTGAGGCGCTCCTCGAACTGGCCGCGGTACTTGGTGCCCGCGATGACGGCGGCCATGTCGAGCGACAGCACCCGGTGGTCCTTGAGCGCGTCGGGGCATTGCCCGCCCGCGATCAGCTGCGCGAGGCCCTCGACGATCGCCGTCTTGCCGACGCCCGGCTCGCCGATCAGGACCGGATTGTTCTTCTTGCGGCGCGAGAGGATTTCCATCACGCGCTCGATTTCCTTCTGGCGGCCGATTGTCGGATCGAGCGCGCCTTCCGCGGCGAGCTGCGTCAGGTCGCGGCAGAAATGGTCGAGCGCGGGCGTCTTGGATTTCTTCTCGCTCTTGGGCGGCGTCGGCTGGGCGCCCGTCCCGCCCCCCGCGGGAGTCGCGGGCATTTCGCTGCCGAGCAGCCGCAGCGTTTCGGCGCGCGCCTGCTCGAGGTTCACGCCCGCGTCCGTGAGGACCTGGGCCGCGATCCCCTTCTCCTCGCGCAGCAGGCCGAGCAGCAGGTGCTCGGTGCCCACGTACGAGTGGTTGAGCTCGCGCGCCTCGCTCATGGCGAGCTCCAGGACTTTCTTGGCCCGGGACGTATAGGGGAGGTCCGGCCCGGCCGCCGCCGGCGCTTTTCCCTTCTTGACCGTCTCCTCGATCTTTTGCTGAATCTCTTCGAGGTCCACGTTCAGGTTGGTCAGCACCGCGGCCGCTACCCCTTCGCCCTCGCGGATCAGGCC
>JBOHSJ010000038.1:0-14692 GCA_050733035.1 Gemmatimonadales bacterium
GTGCTGCGTGACGCCGGCGACCCCGCCGAGCTGCGCACCGCCCTCGGCGACGCACAGCTGGTCGTGCTGGCGGGCTACCTCAAGCTCGTGCACGCTTCCATCGTCGCGCGCTTTCGCGGCCGCATGATCAACATTCACCCTGCCCTGTTGCCCGATTTCGGCGGTCCGGGGATGTACGGCCATCGCGTGCACGCGGCGGTGCTGGCGAGCGGTGCCACGGAGTCGGGCGCGACGGTACACTTCGTGGACGAAGTCTTCGATCGCGGGGAGATTATCGCCCAGGAACGGGTGCGGATCGAACCCAATGACACACCCGACAGCCTTGCGGCTCGAGTTCTGGAAGCGGAACATCGGCTGCTACCGAAGGTCGTTCTCGAAATCGCTGGGAGGATTCGACGATCATGACCGCCTTATGAGGGCCCTCCTGTCAGTATCGGACAAGCGTGGAATTGTCGATTTCGCCAGAAGGTTAGTCGGGCTCGGTTGGGAAATCGTCTCGACCGGCGGCACGGCCGAAGCGCTCCGACGCGAGCACGTGCCGGTCATCGGCATTGAGGAGGTTACCGGGTTCCCGGAAATGATGGATGGCCGCGTGAAGACCCTGCACCCCAAGGTGCACGGCGGCCTGCTGGGCCGGCGCGACAACGAGCACGATCTCGCCGCGATGAAGCAGCACGGCATCACGCCGATCGACCTGGTCGCGGTGAATCTCTATCCGTTCCGCGAGACCGTCGCCAAACCTCAGACCACGTTCACCCAGGCGATCGAGCAGATCGACATCGGTGGGCCCTCGATGCTCCGTTCGGCGGCCAAGAACCACGCGGCGGTGATTGTCGTTGTCGATCCCGATGATTACTCGAGCGTGATCGAGGATCTGCAGGGGGGCGAGGTTGGCGAGGAAAAACGGCGCGCGCTCGCGACCAAAGTATTCGCGCATACGGCCGCCTACGACGCCGCGATTCTCGGCTATCTTTCCCGCTCGCAGGACGTCCTACCCTCCACCAACGTCCAGATCCTCCACCAACGGCAGTCACTGCGCTACGGCGAGAATCCACATCAGCGGGCCGCGCTGTACGTGACGGACGAGCCCGGCATCCGCGACATGCACCAGCTCCACGGCAAGGAGCTGTCGTTCAACAATCTCCTGGACGTGGACGCCGCCGTGATGGCGGTGGCGCCGTGGAGCGGCAAAGACGCCCGCCCCGCCTGCGTCATCATCAAGCACACGACGCCGTGCGGCATCGCGCTGGGGCGCAACGCCGCGGATGCCTACACGCGCGCGCTCGCCACCGACCGCACGTCGGCGTTCGGTTCCGTGATCGCGTTCAACACCGTCGTGGACCGGTCGACCGCCCTGGGGATGCGTGATCTCTTCGTCGAAGTCGTCGTGGCGCCGCGCGTGGACGCCGACGCGCTGGCGGTGTTCCAGGAAAAGAAAAACCTGCGCGTGGTGGAGCTCCCCAAGCTCGGCGACGAGCCGACGCTCGACTACAAGCGCGTGCGCGGCGGTTTTCTCGTGCAGGACCGGTTCCGCTACAGCGCCGTCGCCGACGAGTCCAAATGGAAAGTCGCCACCACGCGCCGGCCGACTGATGCGCAATGGAACGACCTGCGCTTCGCCTGGGCCGCCGTCGGCTCGATCAAGTCGAACGCCATCCTGCTGGTCAAGGACGAGGCCGCTCTCGGCATCGGCGCGGGCCAGATGAGCCGGGTGGATTCGTCATTTCTCGCCGTGCACAAGGCGCGCCAGCAGGGGCATGACCCCAACGGCGCGGTGCTGGCGAGCGACGCCTTCTTCCCGTTCCGCGATGGCGTGGACGAGGTGGCCGCGGCCGGGGTTACGGCCATCATCCAGCCCGGCGGCTCGGTGAAAGACGCCGAGGTGATCGCGGCGGCCGACGAGCATGACCTTGCCATGATCCTGACCGGTATGCGGCAGTTCCGTCACTAGATTACACGCGCATGTCTGAGACAAGACAGACCTATCTCACGGCGGTCGGCGTCTCGCTTGGCGCCCTGATCCTCTACGTCATGACGCTCGCCCCCACCACGCAATTCTGGGACGCCTCCGAGTACATCACCGCCGCGCACGCCCTCGGTATCCCCCACCCGCCGGCCAATCCCTTCTTCGTCATCGTCGCGCACGTGTGGGGCTTGCTGCCGCTGGGCGCGGAATACGCGCGCCGCATCAATCTCCTCGCGGCCGTGACGAGCGCGGCGTCGGCGGGCCTCTGGTTCCTGATCGGCGAGCGCTGGCTGCGCGCGATCATCGCGCCCGTCACCTGGCGCCGGGTGGCGGCGGCCGCGGGCGCGCTCGTCGGCGCGACGACGTTCACCGTGTGGAATCAATCGGTGGCGAACGAGAAGGTCTACACGCTGAGCGTGCTGTCCATCGCGCTCGTCCTGTGGCTGACGCTGCGCTGGGCCGATCAACCGGCCGAGACGAGACGCGATCATCTGCTGCTGGTCATCGCATACCTGACCGCCCTCAGCGCCACGAACCATTTGATGGGGGTGCTCGTCGTTCCCGCCGTACTCGTTTACATCTTCACGACCGATCCGCGCGCGCTGCTCCGGCCGCAGCTGCTCGTGGGCGCGGTGCTCGTCGCCATCGTGGCCCTCAGCGTCAACCTGTTCATTCCGATTCGCGCCACGCTCGACCCGTATCTGAACCAGGGCGACGCGTGGACCTGGGAAAACCTGCGCGCCGTGCTCATGCGCGAGCAGTTCGGCAAGCCGTCGATCCTCGACAATCCGATGTATCCCCCCGGCGACGGCAATCCGGGACGCTCCATCGTCCTGATCGGGCAGCAGTTCCTCAACTACTGGCAGTATGTCACGTGGCAATTCGGGCGCGATTGGCCGGCCGCGGTACAGCGCCTGCTGGCGGTGTTCTTCGTGGGGCTCGGGCTCCTGGGCGCGCGCCGCCACTGGCAGGCGGACCGCCGCTCCGCGCTCGCCATGGCGGCGCTCGTGCTCACAGTGACGTTCGCGCTGGTCTTCTATCTCAACTTCAAGTGGGGATACTCCCAGCCCTATAGCGGGCTCGAGCACGAGGTGCGCGAGCGCGACTACTTCTTCATCGCGTCGTTCTCGGTGTGGGGCGTGTGGGTGGGAATCGGGCTGGCGGCGCTCGCCGAGGCGATCGTGGCGCGGGTGCCGCAGCAGAGCTGGCGGTTTGCAGCGCCGGTCTTTCTCATCGCGCTGATTCCGCTGCTCGGCAATCGTCTGTCGGCATCGCGCAGCGGCGATACCGTGGCACGCGACTACGCGCGCGACGTGCTGCAGTCAGTGGACCCGTACGCGTTGATCATCACGACCGGAGACAACGACACCTTCCCGCTCTGGCACGCGCAGGAGGTGGAGGGCGTGCGGCGCGACGTGAGCGTCATGGTCCTGTCGCTCGCCAACACCAACTGGTATCTCGATCAGCTGCAGCGGCGCCCCCCCGTGCCGGTTGCCGGCGCGCCGTTACCCGGCACGCCTTGGATGAGTCGTTATTATCTCAAGGGGCCGGCCGACACGCTGCCGCAGTACATCCTGCTCGACCGGCCGGCGACGGGCGCGGTCGGTCCGATCCAGATGACGCTCGACCCGAGAGCGCTCGGCCGCCCGTACCTCGGCCGTTCCGATCTCGCCGTCATCCAGATCATCAAGGATCAGCTCGGGCGCCGGCCGATTTACTTTTCGAGCTCGACCGGCAACATCCCGGATCAGCTCGGCCTGGCGCCGTATTTGTTGAGTGAGGGGCTGGTGCGGCGCGTGATGCCGGCGCCGGTAACGGCCAACGACAGCATCCGCCTCGTGCAGGGACGAGGCTTTGTGAACGTGCCGCGGTCGCGCAAGCTCGCGTTCGACGTCTATCGCGGCGGCGAGGCGGCGGCGCGGCCGAGGCCGCGCGGCTGGGTGGACGCGCCGTCGCAGAACAGTTTGTTCGGGTACGTGCTCGTGTACGATACGATCGCGACCGTGTTGCGCGAGGGCGACCCCGCGCTGGCGACGCGAGCAACCGCGCTGCGCGACGCGATCCTCGCGAATACTTCTTACGGTCTGCCCAAGAGCGACGACTAACCGATTCCATTATGACTACCACGCAGTCCACTGTGAAATCGCCCGAGCGCGGCGTGCGTCCCGGGTCCGTCCCCTCCCTCCAAGCCATCGAGGCGCCGCCGTATCTGATGGCCGCCGGCATCACCGTGGGGGCGCTGGTGCTGTACATCCTCACGCTGGCCCCCACGACACAGTTCTGGGACACGTCGGAGTACATCGCCGCCGCGTACACGCTCGGCATCCCGCATCCGCCCGGCAATCCGCTCTTCGTGGTCATGGCGCACGTGTGGGGGCTGATTCCGTTCGTCGAGAGCTACGCGCAGCGCATCAACCTGTTCGCCGCCGTCACCAGCGCCATTTCCGCCGGCTGCTGGTTCCTGGTCGGCGAGCGCTGGCTTCGCTCGTTCGTGCCCGCGCGGCTGCCGCGCCGCCTGGCCGCGCTCGCCGGCGCGATCGTCTCCGCGACCGCGTTCACGGTGTGGAATCAGTCGGTCGTCAACGAGAAGGTCTACACGCTGAGCCTGCTCTCCATCGCGCTGATTCTCTGGCTGATCGTGCGCTGGGATGACCAGCCGGCGGGTGAGGGGCACGATCACTACCTCTTGCTGATTCTCTTCCTGCTCGCGCTCACCGCCACGAACCACATGATGGGAGTGCTGGTGGGGCCGGTGGTGATCATCCTGCTGTATCCGCCCCTCAAGAAGGACCGGCCGCT
The DNA here is from genome assembly GCA_050733035.1 of Gemmatimonadales bacterium. Classification (GTDB taxonomy): domain Bacteria; phylum Gemmatimonadota; class Gemmatimonadetes; order Gemmatimonadales; family GWC2-71-9; genus 20CM-2-65-7. The sequence goes on from JBOHSJ010000038.1 coordinate 4,766, forward strand.
CTCCGACCACGCGCGCACGATCGAGTGGTCGCAGCTGGTCGTGTTCACGAGCGTGTGGGCGCTGTTGATGTCGCTGGGACTCGAGCGGTGGGAATTCGTGGCGGTCGCGGGCGTGATGTTCGCCGCGGCGTTGACCTACGCGTTCATGGCCGGCAACGCGACGTTCGCGCTCGCCGCGCTGGGGGTCGTCGTCGTGGGGCTCTCGGTCTATGCCTATCTGCCGATTCGCGCCGCCTTCTATCCGCCGATCAACGAGGGCGAGCCGACGAATTGGAAGGCGCTGTGGGCGGTGCTGACGCGCGAGCAATACGGCAAGCCGTCCATCTTCGACAACCCCACGCAGGCGCCGGGCGCCGGGAACTCGGGCCACACCCTCCCCCTGTACGCGTCGCAACTCGCCAACTACTGGCAGTACTTCCAGTGGCAGTTCGGCCACGACTGGTCGGAGCGCGCGCAACGGATCTTGGCCGCCCTGTTCGCCTTCATCGGCGTCGGCGGCGCGGTACGGCACTGGCTGGCCGACAAGCGCACCGCGCTCGCCATGACGTTCCTGGTGTTCACCTTCACGTTCGCGCTGGTCTTCTATCTCAACTTCAAGTACGGCTTCTCGCTGCACCCGGAAATGCCGCTCGCGGCGCACGAGGTCCGCCAGCGCGACTACTTCTTCATCTGTTCGTTCGCGATCTGGGGCATCTGGGTGGGGATGGGTCTCGCGGCGGGCGTCGAATGGATCGGCGACTGGTTCCGCGAACGGCAGCCCGTGGAGGCGCGCCGCTGGCTGTACGGCACGCCGTTACTGGCGCTGGCGCTGATCCCGCTCTTCGGCAACCGCCTCACCGCCTCGAGAAAGGGCGAGACGCTGGCGCGCGACTTCGCCTACGATCTGCTGCAGTCCGTGGAGCCCTACGGCGTCCTCGTCACGGCGGGCGACAACGACACCTTCCCGCTGTGGTACGCCCAGGAAGTCGAAGGCATTCGCCGCGACGTGACGATCGTCAACCTGTCGCTGTCGAACACCCCGTGGTATGTGAGCCAGCTGCAGCGGCGGCCGGTCGAGCCGTTCGATTCGACGCGCGCGCCGGACATCTATCGCGGGCGGCAGTGGCCCATGCCGGCCGGCAAGCTGATGAGCTTCTCCGACGAGCAGCTCAACGCGCTGCAGCCGTTCTACGTCCTCGACGGCAAGCGCGTCGCGCGTCTCGGCTCGCTCGACCTCATGCTCGATCCGCAGCAGCTCGGCCATCCGTATCTCGAGCGCGCCGACATCGTCGTCCTCCAGATCATCAAGGATCAGCTGGGCAAACGGCCGATCTACTTCTCTCGCACCGCCGGCCTGTATGGAGATGCCTTCGGACTCACCTCGCGGCTCGAGGGCCACGGCTTCGCGCGCGTGCTGCGCCAGCACGAGCTACAGGAGTCGGACAGCATCAAGGCGGTGCAGTCGCTGGGCTATGTGAACCTGACGCGGACGACGAAGCTGCTGTTCGACGTCTACCACGCCGACGCAGCCGCGCGGGAGCGGCCGCGCGGCTGGGTGGACGAACCGTCGAAGGGGATTCTCGACCTGTACGGCTTGACGTATTACACGATGGCGCAGGAGCTGCACGCGTCGAACTCGGCGCTCTCCGCCCGGGCGCAGCAGATCGCGCAGTCGATCTTCCGGAACACCAGGCTGCCGGTGCAGCCGCTGCCGGAGCAGACCGCCCCCTAGCGGCTGGGCTTCGCGGTGTCCGCCGACTCAGCTGTTGGCACACCGCGGCGCCGCTCCACGACCTGGGGCATGACCGGCGCGTTGGGGAACAGCCGCTCCAGCCCGCCGACGACCACCTGGTCGCCCGGCTCGACGCCGCCGCCCCGAATCTCGGCCCATCCCGCCGTCCGCACACCCAACGTGACCGCGCGGCGGTCGGCTTTGCCGTCTGTCACGACCCACACGAAGGTCGATCCCTCCAGCGGGAGGATCGCGTCCTCCGGCACGACGACGGCGTTGGGCCGGATGTCCGTGGCCAGCCGCGCCTCGATGAACATCCCCGCCTGCAACTGGCGCTCCGGGTTCGGGACACGCGCCTTGATCAGAATCGTGCGCCCCGGAAGCTCCACGACCGGATCCACGAAGACCACCTCGCCGGAGAAGTTCTTGCCGGGCAGCGCGGCGACCTGGAAGCTCACGAGTTGGCCGCGGCGCAGCTGCTCGGCGTACCGCTCCGGCACCTGGAAGACGGCCTGTTGCGGATTCACCGACTGCAGGCTGATCACCGGCGTCTGGCTGTTGACGGAGGTGCCGATGCTCACGAGCCGGCGGCCGGTGACGCCGGCGAACGGCGCGCGCACCACGGTGCGGTCGAGGCGTGTCCTGAGCAGATCATAGTTCGCGTCCGCGCCCTGCGCCTTGGCCTGGGCCTGCTCCAAGTCCGCCGTCGACGAGGCATTCTGCGCGATGAGCTGCTTGGTGCGCTCCAGGGCCTGCCGTGCCAGCTGGCGGTCGGCTTCGGCCTGCGCGACCTGCGCCTTCAGCTCGGCGTCGTCCACCTTGAAGAGCCCCGTACCGGCGCCGACAAACTGCCCTTCGCGCACGAGAATGTCGGTAATGCGGCCCTCGACTTCGGGACGCAGCTGGACCGATTGCACGGCTTCGATTTGGCCCGTCGCCTGAATCGCGTCCACCACGGTGTCGCGGATCGCGGCGGCGACTTCGACGGGCATCGGCGGCATCCCGCCGCCCCCGCCCCCCGCGTCACCACCCGGGGAGGCGGACTTGGCCTTGTTGCACGCGGCCGGGGCGGCGGCGGCCGCGAGGAGCACGAGTACAGTCAGTGAGCGGTACGACATCACGGGGTTTCCTTGTCGGTAAAGAGTCTCCGGCCGAGTATGCTCTCGAGGCCGGCCAGCGCAAGGCGTGTCCCATACCGGGCTTGCACGAGATCGGCTTCGGCCTGGGACAGATTCACTTGGGCATCGAGCAGATCGAGAATCGTCGTCGCGCCGCTTTGATAGCGCGTCTGCTGCACGCGGAAACTTTCGCGCGCTATGATCAAGCCGTCCTTCGCCAGCTCGGCGCTCGTGCGGGCGGTCATGTAGGCGTCATACGCCGCGCTGACGTCGTGCTGGATCGCTCGATCCAGGTCCTGCCGGCGGGCGCGGGCAACATCCTTGTTCACCCGCGCGCGCGACAGGGCGATCTCCCGCTGGCCGTTGTTCCACAACGGGAACGACACCGCGAGCGTGAAATTCGTCGGCGTGAACAGTTTCGGGAAGAAGGTCGTGTCGTACGAGAATGCGTTGAACGTCAACGAGGCGTGCGGCAGATAGTTGCCCAATTCGGCCCGATAGGCGGCGCTAGCGGCGCGCTCGCCGGCGGCCGCCGCGCGATAGTCGGGTCCCTGACGCGCGGCTTCCGAAATCGCGTCGGCGAGCGAGACCGGGAGCTCCGGCGCAGCCACGGTATCCAGCGGCGCCGCGTCGACCGGTCCTGCGGCGCCGACCCGGCGGCCGAGCTCGAGCCGCGCGATCCGCAACGCCGACTGCTGCTGCAGCTGCGCTACCTGCGCGCGGTTGAGCTCGAGCCGGAGGTTCAGCGAATCCGTCGACACAGCGGCGCCGGAGACCACTCGGGCCCGAGCGACGCCGAGCTGTTCGCGCGCGCGACGGAGCCGATCGCGGGCCACGCGATCGAGCTCGGTATTCGCGAGCACCGCGTAATAATCCGACTCGGTGAGGCTGGCGGTCGCGAACCGCTGCCGCAGCTCGTTGGCGCGCGCCCCCTCCAACTCGGCACCGGACCGGGACAGCTCGGCAACCTTCTGGCCGCCGGTAAACAGATCGTACCGGGCGCTGATTTGCCCCGTCCACGGCGTCTTCGCCAGGAAGAAGGTGTCGCCCGCGAAGACAAAGCTGAGTCCATTGGCGCGCTGCGCTTGCAGGCTCAGGCTGACCGACGGTAGCACGAACACCGCGAACGCGTTGCGCCGGGCCCACACCGCGTTGTCGACCTGCCCCAGCGCCGACACGTAATTGGGGTCCAGCCGCGCCGCGCGCTGCAGCGCTTCCCGGAGCGTGATCTGCGGCAGCGAGTCTGCCGGGGCCACGACCGCCTGCAGGGCGAGCAACAAGGCCAGCATCAGTCGCCCTCCCCTTCGACAGGAACCAGCCGCCCGCGCCGGTGTCGGATCCGCTGAATCAGCGAGTCGAGCACCACGTACCCGGCCGGCACCACGAACAGCGTGAGCACGGTCGAGAAGAACACGCCGCCCACGATCGCATAGCCCAGCGGCTTGCGGGATGCGGAGCCCGCGCCGACACCCCAGGCGACGGGCACCGCACCCATGATCGTCGACACGGACGTCATCAGAATCGGACGCAGCCGGATCCGGCCCGCCTCGAGCACCGCCGCCATCGTGTCGAGCCCCTTCGCCTTGAGCTGGTTGGCGTACTCGACGAGCAGAATCGAGTTCTTGGCCACGAGCCCGATCAGCAGAATCATGCCGATCTGGCTGTACAGGTTCAGGGTGGCGCCTGACTTGCCGAGGATCGCGCCGAACTTCAGCGTGGCGAGCGCTCCCGCAATCGCGAGCGGCACGGCCAACAGCACCGTCCACGGGTGGACGAGCGACTCGAATTGCGCCGCCAGCACCATGAAGACCACGATCAGCGCGATGCCGAACGCGAAATACAGCGCGCCGCCGCTCTCGCGGAACTCGCGCGATTCACCGGACAGCTCGGTCGTACTGCCGGGCGGCAGGACCTGGCGCGCCACGGCGTCGAGCGAGTCGAGCGCCGCGCCCTGCGCCAGTCCCGGCATGAGGGACGCCGACAACGTGAACGACGGCACCCGATTGAAGTGGTTGATCTGCCGCGGGCCCACGCCTTCCTCGACGTTGGCCAGTGCGGCGAGCTGCACCAGCTGTCGATCCCTGCCGCGCAAGTAGATCCCCCCCATGTCGCTGGGGGTCGCGCGGTCCTTGGGATCGAGCTGCACCATCACGTAGTACAGCTTGTCGTCGCGGGTGAACGTGCTGACGCGGCGTCCGCCGAGCAGCGTCTGCAGCGCCGAGGCCACATCGCGAACCGGGACGCCCAAGTCCTCGGCGCGGTCACGCTCGAACGTGACTCGTAGCTCCGGCTTGTTCACGAACAGATCGGTCTGGGCGTTCACGAGGCCGTTGATTTGGCTCGCCCGGCCCACGAACGGACCCATGATCTGGGTGAGCTTGTCGAAATCCGGGTTCTGCACGACGTATCCGATCGGCTGGGAGAACCCGATCGCGCCGGGTGCGTACGGAAACGCGAACACGCCCGAAATCCCCATGAGCTGCGGGAACAGGCCCCCCACCGTTTGCTGCACGGTGACATTGCGCTCGCCGTAGTCTTTCATGATGACGCCGACAAACGCGCTGTTCACGCCGCCGGCGAATCCCCCGACGATCGTGAAGTACCCGTTCACGCCCGCGGTCTTGCCGATGATTTGCTCGACCTGGCGCACGTAGCCGTCCGTGTAATCGAGCGAGGCGCCTTCCGGACCCCGCACGACCACGAGGAAGAAGCCGCGATCGTCATCCGGGATCAGCTCCTCCTGCAGCTTGGTCGGGTTCCAGACGACGAACAGAACCACCGACGCGGCCACGATGCCGAGCGTGCCCAGCAGCACCGCGGCACGATGGTGCAGCGCGCGATCGAGCAGACGCGCATAGCGCTCCGACAGGGCGTTGAAGCCGGTCTCGAACATCTGGAACCACTTGCCGTGTGAGTGCGACACGCGCAGGATCTTGGCGCAGAGCATCGGTGTCAGCGTCAACGCGACGAACCCCGAGATCACAACGGCGCCGGCGACCGCGATGCCGAACTCGCTGAGCAGCCGCCCCGTGGAGCCTCTCAGGAATCCCAGGGGGGTGAACACGGCGACGAGCGCGATCGTCGTCGCGATCACGGCGAATCCGATCTCGTTCGTGCCGTTGACCGCCGCCACCTCGGGTGACTCGTGCAGCTCTTCCTGGTGCCGGAACGCGTTCTCGAGCACGATGATCGCGTCGTCCACCACGATGCCGATCGCGATCGTCAGCGCGAGCAACGTGACGTTGTTGATCGAGAAGCCGAGGAAGTACATGATCGCGAACGTCGCGATGATCGACGCCGGAATCGCCAGCCCGGGGATGATCGTGGCGCGCACGTTTCGCAGGAACACGAAAATGATCAGCACGACCAGGATCGCCGCGATCACCAGCGTCAGCCGCGCATCGTCGATCGAGTGCGTGACGAACACTGAGCCATCATACGCGCTTTCGAGCTTGACGCCCGGGGGCAGCGTCTGCTGGATGTCGGGCAGCGCCTCGCGAATGTTGCGCGCGACGTTGAGCAGATTGGCCTTCGACTGGCGCACCACGCCGATCGCCACCGAGGGGGAACCCGACCAGCGGAAGATCGAGCGGTCGTCTTCCGGGCCCAGCTCGACGCGGGCGACGTCCTTGAGCTTGATGAGCTGGTTGCCCTGGCTCGAGACCACCATTTCGCCGAACTCCTGCGGCGTCTTGAGCTCGCCCAGCGAGCGCACCGAGAACTCGCGCCGGGTCGATTCGATCCGGCCGGCGGGGATTTCGACGTTGCGCGCGACGATCGCGCCCTCGACGTCCTGCACGGTGAGCCCGCGCGCGGACAAGGCCTCTGGATTGAGCCACACGCGCATCGAGTAGCGTCGCTCCCCGAAGATCTGGGCACTGCCGACGCCCGGCAGGCTCTGCAACCGCGCCTTTACCAGGCGGTCGGCCACGTCGGACAGCTGCATCAGATCGTAGCTGGTGCTGCTCAGCGCCAGCCAGAAGAACGGCTGCGCATCGGCCGACTGCTTTTCGATCACGGGCTCGAGCACGTCCTGCGGGAGCCGTCCCCGCACGCGCGAGACTTTGTCGCGCACGTCCTGCGCCGCGATGTCGATCGGCCGGTCGAGGGTGAACTCGAGCGTGATGTTGCTGGTCTGCTCCGCCGATGCGCTGCTCAGCGTGCGCAGCCCTTGAATCGTCGAGAGCTCCTCTTCGAGCACGTCGGTCACCGCGGTCTCCACCACGCGCGCATTCGCGCCGGGAAGTACCGTCGTGACCGACACGATCGGAGGATCGATATCGGGCAGCTCGCGCACGGACAGCCGCGTGTAGCCGATGACCCCGAAGAGCACCAGCGCGGCGGACAGCATGCTCGCGAGGACGGGGCGTCGAATGGCGGTCTCGGAGAGTTTCATAAGCGAAGTTTTTCCCTGGAATGTGAACGGGGCAGACGACCCTGAACGTAACGGGACGTCGCGCGCGCGAGTTCCATCGTGTCGCTGCTAGTACGTCGAAAAAGAACGCGGGAAATCGACATCGCTTGTCCCGGTTTCGTAACGAAATTGGGACCCGAATGTATCCCGAAGCTCCGAAGGTCCGCAAGGGGTTCACTGTGGTACGCGCGAGGATACCACTAGGTTAGAGACGGGAGGGCTGGCCGAATGGCTAAGGCACCGGTCTTGAAAACCGGCGGGCGCAAGCCCTTACAGGTTCGAATCCTGTGCCCTCCGTTGCCTTAAACCCTCCGTTGGGAGGTTCCCGATGAACGCCGTCATCGCCGTGCTCCTCACCGTTGTCCCGTGCATTCAGCAGACCGCGTATGACAGTGTGTTCGACCAGCTCAAGAGCCTCGCGCCGGTGAGCGAGGTTGTCGCGCAGGTGAAAGACGTCGTGCTCCGCCGGGACGCGATGGAGCTGCGTCTCGAATCCGGCACGGCGTATCGCCTCACGCCGCTGGGCGGCCGCACGATCGGCATCGCCTTCGTCGGCGCCGGGCGGCTGCGCTTCGAGCCGCCGATGGTCGTCGAGCAGTTCAATCTGCAGCGTGTGCTCGGCGACTCCAGCGTCAGCGGCCCGATCACCGCGGCCGTTTTCATCTTTGCGGACTCGACGGCCGCCGAGCTGCAGCGCGGCCTCACGTTCGTCACCGAGACCAACCGCCCCGGCCCCGCGGCGGATGCCGTGCACGACGCGCTCGAGTATCTGGTGGACGGGCGGAGTCACAGCGCGACCGAGGCCCTGATGACCGCGCTGCTCAACAAGACCACCACGGGGTATTTCGCCGCGTACGTCAAGCGCGCTCGTGGGGAGAGCGTGCTGATCGAATTCGATCCGATGCAAGCCGAAGAAGTGTCGCTGTACCGGCGCGGCAAGATGGTGGGCCAGCGGATCGAGACCGTCTGTCAGTTCCAACGCGCCGAGGACTTGATGGGCAATGTCTCGGTCGCGGCGGAGGAGCCCGACCCGCTCGGCGTGGGGGCGTACGACATCGACGCGACGATCGACGGCAACTACAAGTTTTCCGCCCGCGTGACCAAACGGCTGATCGGGCGCCGCGACCGCCAGGAGTGGGCGAACTTCCGTCTGTACAGCGAGCTCGACGTGGATTCGGTGTCCACCGACACGGGCACGCCGATGAGCTTCTACCGGCGCGACCGGGAACCGGATCTGTGGGTGCGGTTCCCCAAGCCGCTGGGCCCGGGCGATACGGTGAACGTGCGCTTCGTCTACCACGGCAACCTCATCGGGTTCGGATCGACGATCGAAGACTTTCTGCCGTCCATCTGGAATTCCCGGCGCCGCGAGATGTTTCCGGTGCTCGACAGCTGGGCGTTCATCAAATCCACGAGCACGTGGTTCCCGCGGTACGGGACGGCACAGAAGGCGCCGTTCACGCTGACCTTCCACACGCCGAAGAATCTCAAGTTCTCCACCATCGGCCGGCTGGTGGATTCGAGCACCACAGGCAACGTCACGACGTCGCGCTGGGTGACCGAGGTCCCGACCCGCCACGTCTCGTTCAACATCGGAAAGTTCGAGCAGCTCGATATCCGGGACCCGCGCATTCCGCCCGTGACGGTGCACGTCAACACGGAGGCGCACGCCACGATCAGCCGGCTGATCCCCACGGCCAGGCGGCCGGAGGAGTTCGTGGGCGCGGACGTGGCGAACAGCCTCTCCTTCTTTACGAGCGTGTTCGGCGCCCCGCTCTTCCATCAGTACTACGCCACCGAAATCCCGTATTGGCACGGGCAGGCATTCCCGGGGATGATTCACCTGTCGTGGCTGACGTTCCTGGGCATGGGGACCGACGGCGAAGACGAGATGTTCCGCGCCCACGAGATGGCGCATCAATGGTGGGGTATCGGCGTCGAGCCCGCGGGCTACCGGGACGCGTGGCTGTCGGAAGGGTTCTCCGAGTTTGCGGGGATGTGGTACATGCAGATGGTCCTCAACGACAACGACAAGTACATGAAGGCGCTCAAGCGCTCCCGTCAGGAGATTCGGCGCGAGCGGTCCAAGGCCGCTCCGATCGGGCTCGGCTACCGCGCCGGCGAGAGCTGGCGAGGCGCCTATTCGCTCATGACGTACCAGAAAGGCGCGTGGGTGCTGCACATGTTGCGCAACATGATGCTCAACACCCGCACGATGAACGAGGACCGGTTCAAGGCGATGATGCGCGACTTTTACGAGACCTATCGCGGCAAACGCGCCACCACCGCCGACTTCCAGACCACCGTCGAGAAGCACTTCGGCCAGCCGATGGACTGGTTCTTCAACGAATGGGTGTATGGCACCGGGGTCCCGACCTACACCTTCTCGTGGAACGCGGAAAACGACAGCGCCGGGATCGGCGTCCGGCTGCGGGTGCGGCAGAGCGATGTGCCGCCGTCGTTCGCGATGTACGTTCCGCTGCTCATCACGTTCGAAGACGGTTCGGAGGCGATCATCCGCCTGCTCGTTCGCGGCGACAAGACCGAGACCGCGGTCCGGCTGCCGTCGGTACCGAGACAGATCACGCTCAATCCGCTTGAGTCCGTGCTTGCGGAGGTGAAGACAGAGCCGTGGACGACCGACCAGTGACTGGAGGCGAGGCCGGTAAGCGCGAGCTGACGTT
>JBOHSJ010000039.1:0-12065 GCA_050733035.1 Gemmatimonadales bacterium
GTCCGACGGGCCGCACTACTTCGCGGTCGCCGCGGGAACCGGGTTCGACGCGCAGCTGATGGCCGATACGGGCCTGCAGGCAAAGCGGCGCTGGAAGGTCGGGGCGTACCTCGCGCGCGCGCTGCGCACGTTGGGAGACGTGCGCAGTGCGACGCATCGCGTGACGGTGGACGGCACGCCGCACGACGTGCGCGCGGCGATGCTCCTGGTGCTGAACTGCGGGCAGCTGCCGCCGGGGTTTCTCAAGCTGCGCGACGGACTCGCCCCCGACGACGGCTGGCTCGACGTCGTGGCGCTCGATGCGGACGGCGCATTCGAAAGCGCCAGTGCCGTGTTCGAGCTGCTGTGGGGCAATGGCCAGGGCCGGCGCGTGTGGTGGGGGCGCGGCCGCACGGTGCGCGTCGAGGTCCCGGACGGCGCGGCGCGGCCGGTGCAGCTCGACGGCGAGGTGACGGGCACGACGCCCTTCGAGGCGCGCCTCCTGCCCGGCGCGCTCGCGGTGCTCGTGGGCCCCGCGTTCAAGGCGCATCATGGCTGACACGCTGCTGCTCGTGGACGACGACGCCAGCGTGCTGCGCGCGATCGGCGAGTACTTCGAGCGGATCGGGTACGAGGTCTGGCGCGACGGCACCGGCGAAGCCGCGATGGAAACGTTCCGGCGCGTTCGGCCCGACGTGGTGTTGCTCGACCTGCACCTTCCCGACGCGAGCGGCCTCGTGGTGCTCGAACGGCTGCGCCGCGAGGGGGCCGCGGTGATTCTGCTGACCGGGCAGGGCGATATCGAAACCGCGGTGAGCGCCATGCAGCTGGGTGCGGAGAATTTTCTCACGAAGCCGGTGGACATGACGCATCTCGCGGCCGCGATCGCGCGCGTCGCGGAGAAGTCGCGCCTCTCCCGCCAGAACGCGCGGCTGCGAGCGCTCGACCACGAGGGGGAAGACGTAAACTCCCTCGGCGTTTCGCCCGCGATGCAGGAGCTGGCCCGGCAAATCGAGCTGCTCGCCGCGAGCGAGCGCTCCACGGTTCTGCTCCAGGGCGAGAGCGGCACCGGCAAAGGCTGGGTCGCCCGGGTGATTCACAATATGTCCCCGCGATCGGGCGGCCCGTTCGTCGAGGTCAACTGCGGCGGCTTGTCCGCCACGTTCCTCGACTCCGAGCTGTTCGGGCACGAGAAGGGGGCGTACACCGACGCCAAGGAGCGGAAGGTCGGGTTGTTCGAGCTGGCCGATCATGGAACGATCTTTCTGGACGAAATCGGCGAGCTGGCGCTCGAGCTGCAGCCGAAGCTCCTCAAAGTTCTGGAAACGAAAAAGTTCCGGCGGCTGGGCGGGACGCGGGAGCTGACCGTTGACGTCCGGCTCATCACCGCCACGAACCGCGATCTCGTGCGCGAGGTGGAAGCGGGGCGGTTCCGTGAGGATTTGTACTACCGGCTGAACGTCATGCCGCTGACGCTGCCACCGGTGCGCGACCGCTCGCGCGAAGACCGGCTCAATCTGATCACGCGGATCATCGCCGATCTGAAGACGCAGCTGCCGGGTTGTCCGAGTGAATGCAGCACGGATGTGTTGGACCGGCTGTTGTCAGCCGCGTGGCCCGGCAACGTGCGCGAAATGCGCAACGTGCTCGAGCGCTCGATGATTCTCGCCCGCGGCCAGCCGCTGATCGGCTTCGAGCAGCTGCCTCCCGATCTCAAGCAGCGATCGACCACCGACCGGCGGTATGAGGCGAAATCGCTGTCCGAGGTGGAGCGGCAGCACATCGAACGCACGCTGCGACATCACAGCGGGAACCGTACCAGGGCCGCGCTGGAGCTGGGGATTTCGCGTGCGACGCTGATCAACAAGATCAAGGCGTACAGCCTGAACCTCTAGACCGTATAGATTGGTGCTATGGAAAAGCCCAAACTCAAAGAACACGACGGGATGGTGTGCCGGTCCTGCGGAAATGAAGAGCGCGCGTCGGAGGGCTATCCGTGCTCGGACTGCGGGACCTTCATTTGCTTGATCTGTACGTTCCGGGGCGTGTTGCGCTGCAAGGCCTGCGAGGAAAAAGCGAAAGCAGGCAAAGCCTAAGCGCGGCGCCGCCTCACTTCTTCACTCAGCTCCTCCCGCGACGCACCCAGTTCTTCGGCAAGTTTGTTGAGCGCCGCATCGGTTCCGTCCCAGTCGCGCGCCGCCGCCAATGCATCGAGCGCGATATCCTCGATCGCCGCAGAACGCTCCTCGAGCTCGCGCGTGCGCACCGCCACCTCGCGCGCCAGCCACTGCTCCAGCTCGCGCCGGTCCACCTCCAGCTGGCGCTGCCGCAGCGCATGCTGCAATGACAACTCCAGCTCCTCGAGATCCACCGGCTTGATGAGGTAGTCGTAAGCGCCGAGCTTGAGACATTCGATCGCCGTACGCGGCTCGTCGATCGCGGTGAGCATGATGATCGCAAGGTCGGGGTCCTGAGCGAGCACCTTGGGCAGCAGCTCCACGCCGCTCGTCTCCGGCATCCGAATGTCGCACAGCATCGCCGTGGGATGATGCTCGGCGAGTCGCTCGAGCGCCTCGCGGGCATTCGCCGCTGACTGCACCTGATAGCCCAGGCGTGTGAGAAAGCGCGTGAGTGCCTGCCGGATGCCGTCTTCATCGTCCACGACAAGCACCGTGGTGGGGTCTGCGGAGGTCTTGGGGGAAGTCATGGCCGTCAACGTTGCTGACGTTATCTTGGCGCGTCAATGAGCACGTCACGCAAGAATCTCGCGGCGGTTCCCGGCATCACCGTCGGGCATACGACCATCGAACAGCACGGCACCGGGTGCACGGTCGTGCTCGCGCCGGAGACGGGTCTGCGCGCCGCCGTGTGCCTGCGCGGAAGGGCCACCGGCACGCGAGAGCTCGATGTCCTCGACCCGCGCCACCTCGTCGAACGGATTGACGCGATCCTCTTTACCGGCGGATCCGCGCTGGGCCTGGGCGCCGCCGACGGCGTGATGCGCTGGCTGCGTGAGAGGGGCCGGGGGCTCGAGGTCGGGGATAAGGGGACGATTCCCATCGTTCCGTCGGCCGTCATCTTCGATCTCGGCAATGCCGGGAAGCCGTTAGGCTGGCCCAGCGCCGACGACGCGTATCGCGCGTGCGACAACGCGAGCGCCGACTATGCGGAGGGACTGGTCGGTGTGGGCCGCGGGGCGACGTGCGGCAAGGCCGCCGGGCTCGAAAGGATGGTCCCTGCGGGGTTGGGCTCCTGGGCGATGCAGTCGGGAGGGGGCGCCGTCATCGTTTCGGCACTCGTCGTCGTGAATGCGGTCGGCGACGTGCGAAACGCGCGTGGCGAAATCATCGCCGGCACGGTCGACAGCCTCAAATACCTCGCCGACGGTGGCGCGCCACTCGGCGATCCCGAGCGCCTGACCCGCAACACGACGCTCGCCGTCGTCGCGACCAACGCGAATCTCGACCGCATCCAGCTGCAGGCACTGGCGTACTCGGCGAGCGACGCGCTGGCGCGGCGCATTACGCCGTACGGTACGCTGTTCGACGGCGACGTGATTTTCGCGGTGAGCACCGCCACGGTGCCGCCGCGGTCCGCCATGCAGGTCGAGGCGCTCGCCGCGCTCGTCGTCCCCGAGGCCGTGGAGCGTGCAGTTCGCCATGGATAAAGTCGAACGGGCGGTGGACGACATTCGCCGCAAGTGGGTGCCGGATCGTCGGCTTGGCGTGTTCGAGGTGTCGCTGCTGCCGAAGGGCGTGGCGGGGATCACGTCGAGTCGCGACGCGCGCGACGCCCTCCGCCGGCTCGCCGGAGACGAAGGACTCGTGGACAAAGTGACGCTGCTTCCCGATGACAGCGTGGTGGACGCCGCGGCCGTCGTGACCGCCGCCATCGCCCCGCTGCTTGGCGAGCCGCAGATCTCGGCCGCACGCGTGAGCGAAGTGCTCCATGGCGAAGCGCTCGACGTGTTGGAGCGCCGCGAGGATTGGCTGCGGGTCAAGGCGCCCGACGGCTACATCGCGTGGCTGCACGCAGGATACGCGGCGACGGGGCCAGCCGACTGGGCGGAGGATTGGCGTGAGCGCGCGACGGCCCGCTCGCTGAGCGCCGACATCGTCACCTCCGGCGGGCGGCGCCGCCTCCCGACGGGCGCGCGGGTCGCGTTCCGGCGCGGCGTCGTCGAATTGGCCGACGGGCAACGCGGCGCGGTGGGAGCGGGAAATGTGCGGCGTGAGCAGGAGCTACGCGTCGAAGCGCGCCATCTCGCGCTGCCCGAGCTGGCGCAGAAGTGGTACGGCGGCGCGCCCTACCTCTGGGGCGGACGCACGGAATGGGGCATCGATTGCTCCGGTCTGACCCAGGCCGTCTATGGGGCGCGCGGCATTCGGCTCCCCCGCGACAGCGACCAGCAATTCGGACAAGGACGCGAGATCGCGATGGCGAGTGACGGCGACGGGTATGAGGCGGGCGACCTGTTGTTTTTTGCGGAACGGGGCCGCGTCTCGCACGTCGCGCTGTGGGCGGGCGCGGGGCGCATCGTGCACTCGGCGCTCTCACGGGGCGGAGTCGGGGGCGACCACCTGTTTGGTGATGAGCCTCGCATGGTGAGGCTGCGGGAAAGCCTGGTTGGGGTGCGACGTTTGTAGGGGCGCAGCATGCTTCGCCCCTACACCGCGCACCGCTCACCGCGGACGTTATTTTCCGTCATGCGGTTAATCCTCTTCGACATCGACGGCACGCTGCTGTGGACCGACGGCGCAGGAAGGCGCGCCATCCATCGGGCATTGGTGGACGAGATGGGAACGGCGGGGCCGATCGACGGCTACCGGTTCGACGGCAAGACCGATCCACAGATCGTGCGCGAGCTGATGGAGCTGGCCGGGCATCCGGACTGCGAGTCCGAGGAACGGATCACCGCCGTATGTCGTCGCTACGTCGATCTCCTCACCGCGGAGCTGGCGAAACCCACGCAGGCAACCAGGATCTATCCCGGCATCAAGGACCTGCTCGCGGCACTCGAGCCCTACGAGGCGCGATCCGACGCGCTCGTCGGCCTGCTGACCGGCAACGTCGAGCATGGCGCCGCCTTGAAGCTGCGCTCGGCGGGCCTCGATCCGTCGCGGTTCGCGGTCGGTGCATTCGGCTCCGATTCCCACCGGCGTGCCGACTTGCCGGCCGTCGCCGCCGAGCGCGCGGCACGGCGCACCGGCCGCCGCTTCAGCGGCGCCGATCTGGTGATCGTCGGCGACACACCGGACGACGTCGCGTGCGCGCGTCCCATGGGAGCGCGCACCGTGGGCGTCGCGACCGGGTTCTACAGCACCGACGCGCTCAAGACCGCGGGCGCCAATAACGTGTTCGAGAACCTGGGCGACACGCACGCCGTCATCAAAGCCCTGTTCTCGTGACCATCGTGCGCGATGAGCTCGAGCTAAAAGCTCGAGTCGAAGATCCGGACGCCCTCCGAGCTGCCTTGGTGGCGGCGGGAGCGGAGCTCGTCTACCGCGGCGCGATGCTCGATCGCCGGTTCGACCGCAAGGCGCGTCTGCAGAGCCGGGACGAGGTCGTGCGGCTCCGCGTCTATCATCCGTCCGATCGTTCGGGGGAGTGGGGCGTGCTCGGTTGGAAGGGGCCAGTCGGCGAGCGCGGCGGCTATCGCCACCGCGAGGAGTGGGAGACCCGCGTCGATGATCCCAGAGCAGCGCTCGTCGTACTGCGCCGGCTCGGCTACAAGATCGTCGTCAGAATCGACCGCGCGGTGGAGCAATACCGTCTGGGAGACGCAACGCTGCGACTGGAGTGGTATCCGGACATGGACGTGCTGCTGGAAGTCGAGGGCGCGCCGGACGACATCGAGCGCGCGATTGCGGCAACGGGCTTGCCGCGAGAGGCATTTCTGCCCGAGTCCCTGCCGTATTTCACCGACGCCTACGAAAAACGGACCGGTCGCGTGGCGCGTGTATCCCGGGTGCGTGCGCGGTGAACGCGCCGCTGAAGCTCTTGATGCCGCTCCGCGTTCCCGAGCTCGCGCCTTCGCTCGGGCGGATCATCGTGCCGCGTCGCCAGCAGCCGCCCTGGGTGCCGCTCGACGACATCCGCGAGGAGTTGGCGACGCGCGTGTTGGAGCTGGGCGGCGAGGGCCGTGCCGCGGCCGCGCGTGAAGCGGATGGCGATGAACGCGCGCGGATCCTGGAGACGACCGGCCGGCGTGCGTGGTCGGCTGCCTGGGATCATGCCGTGCGCCGCGCCGCCGGCCGAGTCGCCGCCGCGCTCGACGCCGGATTCACACACACCGCGCGACAGGTGCGCATGCCCCGCAGCCGCCTGCGCCGCCATCTTCTCACCAATGCCGAGAAGCGTGCGATCGCGGCGCGTCTCGGGACGGGCGGGGCCACGTTCGTTGCGGCGCTCGATGCCCTCGACGCGGCGGCGGCGCGCGCCGGCTACGCGTCCGTGTTGGAGAAGGACACGCACGCTGACTGGCAGGAAGCGCTGCGCACGGTGGCGCGCCGCCTCGAGGCAGCGTGGCTGGCGCTCGAGTCCGAAGTGGAGGAAGAACGGCTCCGGTGGATGTCCGAATCCGAAGCGCTCGCCGCCTGGCGGCCCTCCCTGTGGCCCGTGATGGTCGTGTGGTTGCCTCTTGGCGTCTTGCTCTTGTGGCTTGGTCTTACCCTCGGCGGGTACGTGCCGGCCCCAGCATGGCTCGCGGCGCGACTGGGCTTCTAGCCCTTCTCGTCTGCGCGGCGGTTCCCGCGCGCGCACAACTCCGCGTCGTGGAAGTGCCGATGTCGGGCCGCGCGACGCTCGACTCGTTGGCGCGGCTGGGGTTCGAGGTCGCCGACGTGCGGTCGGACGGCGGCGTTCGCCGCGCGGTCATCGTCGTCTCGTCCGAGACGGAGCCGCTGCTCATACAGCGCGGCTACCGGACGGCACCGCTCGCCGCGCGGGTGCCGACGGGCGCGGCCGCCGACACGTTCCGCATGTTCCATTCGTTCGACAAGCCGGGCGAGGGAGTCCGCGCCACACTCGAAGCCTGGGCAGCGGCAGATACGGCGATTCACGTCGATTCGGTGGGCGCGTCGTCTGAGGGCCGGCCGATTCTCGCCGTCAAAGTCGGACCCGCCGGCGACTCGCCCGACCGGCCGAACGTGCTGTTTCTGGCGACGCATCACGCGCGCGAATGGATCGCGGCCGCGGTCGCGATGAAGCTGATCCGCTGGCTCGCCGACTCGGCCGCGGCGGCGTTTGCGTCGCACGACGTGTGGGTGATTCCGGTCGAGAATCCCGACGGCTACCAGTACACCTTCACGAACGACCGCTTGTGGCGAAAAAACCGCCGGCTCAACGACAACGGCAGTTACGGCGTGGACCCGAACCGGAATTACCCTGCGTTCTGGGGCTTCGACGCGCTGGGGTCGAGCGGCAGCCAGTACGCGGAGACCTATCGGGGTACGGGCCCCGGCTCGGAACCGGAGACGCAGGCCGTCATGGCATTTCACGCGGCGCATCCGCCCGTCGTGTCGGTGTCATATCACAGCTACAGCGCACTCATCCTTTATCCGTGGGGCTTTCGCTCGGGCGAGCTGACGGCTGACGCCTCGCGCTTTCAGGCGCTGGCGGGCACCGATCTCGCGCCGGCCGTGCTCGATCATGTTCCGGAGTCATCGGTCGACCGGTATCACCCCGGACCCGGCTGGAATCTGTACCCGACCAACGGGGAGTACACCGATTGGGCGTATCGAACGTACGGCACGATTGCGTTCACCGCCGAGTTGACGAGCGGGTGCTGCGCGGGGGGGTTGTATTACGGATTCGAGTTTCCGGACGACAGCGCGTGGGTCGAGCAAGTCTTCCGGGATAACCTGCCGTTCGCGCTTTCATTGATCGCCGCATCCAATGATCTCGAGCGCGCGCCCGGCGCCTCCGGTCTCACCCCCGGAACGCAGCGATTCACGGCGCTCTGGCCCGAATCCTGGCTGACGCTCGCTGCCGCCGCCCCGCGTCCATTCTCGGTCACGCTGCGGACGCGCTCCGGCGCGCTCGCCATTCGCAGCGCGGAGACCGATTCGCTACGCCGCGGCACTCTGCGCACCGTCTGGCGCACCGACCTGCGTTCCGATGCGGTGGGGGCGTTGCGGGCGGACGGCAGTGGCGTCACCGCGGAGCTGCTCTCCCTCGCCGGCGCGGAGCCGCTCGATCGAGGATGGACCGGCTGGTGGGCCGACACGGTGCGGTTCGCGGGCAGGTATTCCTGGTGGACGGCGGGGGGAGGCAACGACACGCTGACTTCGCCAGTCGTCGATTTGCGCGGCCGCACATCAGTGTGGCTGCAGTTCTGGACTCGGCACGCGGGCACGACGTTCACACCCGAGCAACGCGGCATCATCCAGTTCTCCCCCGACTCCGGAATGACGTGGAGCGACGTCGCCGTGATCATTGGAGACGGCGCGAACTGGTACCCGATGCGCGTGGATCTGCCGGAAGCCGCAGGTCAGCGCGGCGCACGAGTGCGTTTCATCTCACAGCGGTTCACCTGGTGGATCGACGCCGTCGGATTCGCTACTGATGCCAACACGGCGTTCCTGCAACTTGCCACGGCGGGCGGAGCGGAGGTTTCCGAGAATCCCGTGCGCAGCGATCAAGTCGTGATCTCGTGGCCCGCACCGACGGGAACCGGCCTCGCGCGCGTGTCGATCTTCACCTTCACGGGCGAGCGGCTGCATCAGGCCACGGTCGCCGCGCCCAACAACGAATATGTTTGGGACCTCACACTGGGCGGGGGATCGGGGGGGGGGCGGCGCGTGGTCAACGGTGCGTACATCATCGTCGTGGAAGTGGAGGGCCAGCGCTACCGGCATCGCCTCTTCATCGCGCGGCCCTCACCATGAGCGCGGTCGGCGTGGGAGTGGATCTCGTCGAGGTCTCGCGCGCGCGCGCGATGCTCGCGGACAAGGGCGCGCACGTGTTCGACCGACTTCTCACGCCCTCCGAGGCCGAGTACTGCCGGTCGCGGCCGGACCCCGCCGAGCACGTCGCGGTCCGGTTGGCAGCAAAGGAGGCCGTGTACAAGGCGCTGCAGGGGAGCGATGCCGCCCGGGGGATTGGCTGGCGCGATATCGAGGTGACCCGCGCTGTCGATGGCCGTCCCGATGTCTCGCTGAGCGGCTTGGCGGCCAGCCGGGCGAAGGAGTTACAGGTGAAACGGGTGCTCCTTTCGCTGTCCCACACCCATGAGGCCGCCGTTGCAATTGCAGTCCTGTCAACAGATTGAATTCCCGACAAAATCACTCTACTATTGGCCGTGCGGTTTTTGGGGATCGTTCTCGTTCTCACCGCCTGCCTTGCACAGCCACTCGCAGGGCAGGCGGCTGACTCTTTAGCCCCGGCGCGGCGGGTCGTTGCCGCCGCCTCCCTGGCGGCCAAGGAGTACGCCCTCGGCGTCACCCCTGACGGGCGGCAGATCGTCCAGCCGGAAGAGGTGGACGAGGCCAAGCTCTTCATCCAGCAGGCTCAATACGACGTGCCCGGTCTTCCCGCGAGCGCGCGCGTCATGGCGGGTCTCGCGCTGACCCGGCTCGCCGAGATGCTTGAGCGGCTGGCCCCCCCCGACTCCGTGCGCCTGATGACCGACGTGCTCGTCGCGCGCATCACGACCGCCGCCGGCGGTCCCAAAGTGATCGAGCAGCTGCCCGCCCGAGCGCCCTCACCCGAGCGCGGCGCCGTCGTCTATCGGGAACGCTGCGCGGCCTGCCACGGCGAATCGGGACGCGGCGACGGACCCAAGGCCAAGACCCTTGAGGGGCCGCCGCCCGCCAACCTCGCTGATCCGACAACGATGGGTGGCACCACGCTGCTCGAGATCTTCCGGCGCATTTCGATCGGTGTGCCGGGGACCGCCATGCCGGAGTTCGCCGAGGATATCCCGCTGGAGGATCGCTGGGCGGTCGCGGCTTACGTGGGCGCGATGCAATACGGCGGATCCGCGACCGCCGCGACGTTCGCGGCGGTTCGTCGTCAAGTCGATTCGGCGCTCGCGCTCCGTTCGGACAAGATCGCGTTCGACGCCTACCTGACGTTCGAGCAGGTGGAAACCGAAGTACGCGCCAAGAACGCTGGCGTCGCGAGCGAGCTGGAGACGACGTTCAACTGGCTGCGCACGCGCGCCGCGCGGGCTGACGAGGCCGAGCGCCGCGCGATTCGCGAGCGGCTGCTCGCGGGACTCGAGCGCGCCGAGCGGGTCGTGGCTGATCGCCCTTCGCCCATGAATCTCTTCGTCGCTTCGTTCTTCCTCATGGTGCGCGAGGGCTTCGAGGCGATCCTCATCGTCGCGGCGCTGATGACGTTCCTCGCGAAAGCCGGCGCGCCCGAGCGCCGGCACGACGTGGCGCGGGGCGCGTGGCTCGCCGTGGGCGCCAGTGTGCTGACCTGGGTGCTGGTCGAGCTGCTGTTTCAGATCACGCCGGGACAGCGCGAAGCGATCGAAGGCGGCACGATGCTGCTCGCCGCCGCGGTGCTCTTCTATGTGAGCTACTGGCTGCTCTCCAAGATCGAAGCCGCCAAGTGGACCGCGTTCGTACGCGGCAAGATGCAGAGCGCGCTTTCGTCAGGCTCGGGCATGGCGCTCACCGCGGTCGCGTTCCTCGCGGTCTATCGCGAGGGCTTCGAGACGATCCTGTTCTACAAGGCGCTGTTCACGTCGGCCGGCGCGAGCAGCGTCCCCGTCGTCGGCGGCATCGCCGCCGGATCGGTGGGCCTGGTCGCGGTCTATCTGCTGATCAATCAGCTGGGCCTGCGGGTGGCGATGAAGCCGTTCTTCGCGGTGACCGGCGTGATGCTGTACTACATGGCGTTCGTCTTTGCGGGAAAGGGCGTCGCGGAGCTGCAGGGAGCCAGGATCGTGCCGTTGACTGTGATCGAAGGCGCTCCCCGTATTCCATTCCTCGGGATCTATCCCACCCTCGAATCGCTCGTCGTGCAGGGACTGTTGCTGGCGCTCGCGGTGCTGGCGGCGGGCTGGGCGATGCGGCCTTCCCCCAAGCCGTCAGCCGCGTAGAGCGACCTCCTTCGGTCGCAGTGATTCCGGCAGCGGCTGCGGTCCTGCCGGCTGCCGCCACAAGTACAGCAGAATCGCTCCGACGATCATGAGCAACACGCTGGTGCCCTGAGCCAGGGTGAGGGGACCGATCAACCGGTCGTCCTTGGCGCGCACGACTTCGACCAGGAAGCGTTCCGCACCAGCCAGGACGAAGTACCATGCCGCCAGCCACCCCGTCGCGTGTCCATGGTCGCGGCGTCGCCACAGCCACCAGAAGATGAACAGCATCGCGACCGTTTCGTAGATCTGCGTCGGGTGCACCGCGACCACCTGCATCAGATCCGTCCCCTGCGGAAAGTGGACGCCCATGGCTTGCAGATTCGCGACCGTCGTCGGTGGGAGGCCTGCGGGGAACTTCATCGCCCACGGCAAGTTCGACGGAATCCCGTAGTCGTCGTTCACCAGGAAGCAGCCGACGCGCCCGAGCGCGTAGCCAAGCGCCAGCGGTGCGGCGCAGATCTCGAGCGTGAAGCGCGGCGGAACGCGCCGGCGCCAGCCGTTCAGCAGGATCGCCAGGACCGCGCCGAGGAACCCGCCGTACCACACGAAGCCGCCACGGCGGAACAGCGCGTCCGCGTCGTGGGTCAGGAAGACATACCAGATCTTGGCGCCGACCAGGCCGCCGATGACGCCCGCGATGACGATGTCGGCCGCGTAGTCCTCGTCGAGGCCGCGCTGCCGCAGGTCGAGCTGAATCGCCCATCCCGCCATCAGGAACGCCACCATCATCATGATGCCGTAGCCGGTGATCTCGAAGCTGCCGATGCGGAGGATGAGCGGATAGATGGTCATGCGGAGGTCCGTGCCGCCGGGGCGGCGCTGGCGAGTCCCGGGAGCGGCAGATCGTCACGGGGCTCGAGATCGAGACCGCTGCGCTCGCCGTGCGCCAGGCGCCAGGCGCCGGTGGCCGCGATCATGGCTGCATTGTCGGTGTTGAGCCGGGGGGAAGCTACGCTCACGCGGGCGATCCCCGCCAGGCGCTCCACCAGCG
>JBOHSJ010000040.1:0-7767 GCA_050733035.1 Gemmatimonadales bacterium
GCGCTGGCGCACGGCGTTCGTGGGGCGTGAGGCCGAGCTCGCGGCCCTCCGGGCCGCGGCCGCGGCAACGGTTGGTGGGGATACGACCCAGACAGCCGATACCGCGTCGGGGAGGAAGTTCGCTGGCCGCGAGCGCAACCTGGCGCAGCTCAATCCCGAGCTCACCGTCACCGGTGACGTACGGGCGTACGGGACGACGACCGGCGTCCAGCGCGACAACTTCGATCCGCATGAGTTCGAGGTCGGCTTCCAGTCGGCGCTCGACCCGTACTCCCACACGAAGATCTTCGTCAGCCTGGAGAACGGTGAGGTGGCGATCGAGGAGGGCTATGCGTACTGGACGGGACTGCCGGGGCGGATCCGCCTCGACGTCGGGAAGTTCCGCCAGCAATTCGGCGAACTGAACCGCTGGCACCTCCACGCCGTGCCCGAAACCGAGTACCCCCTCGTGCTCACGACGTATCTGGGCGCGGACGGGCTCGCGGGTACGGGCCTCTCGATCTACCGCGCGTTCGGCGGGCTGGCGGGGGGCACCCACGAGCTGACGGCGCAGATCACACGGAGCGCCAGCGATGCCGAGCTGTTCGGCGGGAGCGGTCGCCCGACTTATCTGGCCCGACTGCTCAACTTCTGGCAGCTGAGCCGCTCGTCCTATGTGCAGCTGGGCGGTACCGCGCTCTACGGCACCAACCCAGATTCCGCGCTCCGCACAAAAGTGGGGGGAATCGAAGCTCGCTTTACGTGGCGGCCACCGGCCCAAGGGATGTACCGCGACTGGACCGTGCGCGCGGAGCTGCTCGCCATGAAGAAGGAAGTCGCTGGTGCTGGTCCCACGCGCCTCGGCGGCTACGTCAGCACGACGTATAGACTGGGCCAGCGCTGGGTCGCGGGGGCGCGCTACGATTACGTCGAATCCCCGGAGACCGGAGGCATCATCCGCCAGATGATCCCCTCCCTGACATTGTGGCAGAGCGAGTGGGTTTTCTTGCGCGCACAGTATCAATGGCAAAAGGTCGCAAGCGCGACTCCCACGCACCAGCTCGCCCTGCAAGCGGTCTGGGCCATCGGTCCACACAAACATGAGACCTACTGACATGCTATACATCATTCCCGTACTCCTCGGCCTCATAGCTGGCGTGACCCCGCCGCCGCCGGCGCCCGTGAGGGTCGTCACTTCATTGACGACCTATGCGGCCATCGCCCGCGAGATCGTGGGCGACCGCGGCCGCGTCAGCTCGATCGCCGTGGGCGACGAGAACCCCCATTACGTCCAGCCCAAGCCCAGCTTTGTGCCCACGCTGGCGCAGGCCGACCTGTTCGTGACCACGGGACTCGACCTCGAGTTGTGGGTCCCCGCTCTGCTCGACAAGGCCAACAACTCGAAGATCACCGAGGGCGGCCCCGGCTACGTGGCGGCCTACGCGGGCGTCCCGCTTCTCGACATTCCCGCGAACCTGTCGCGCGCCCAAGGCGATATCCACGTGTACGGCAACCCGCACATCTGGACCGATCCTCTGAACGCGGTGCTCATTGCGCGCAACATTCTCACGGGTCTGAAACGCGTGGCCCCGCAGAACGCGGACTACTTCACGGCGCGCGAGAAGGATTTCGAAGAGCGTATCTACCGGGCGCTATTTGGTGAGGAGCTGGTGCAGCTGCTCGGAGGAAACACGCTGGCCGATCTCGACCGGCAGGGGAAGCTCTTCACCTTCCTCAGCCAGCAGCAGTATCAGGGTGCCCCGCTCATGAACCGGCTGGGCGGCTGGCTCAAGCAGGCGATGCCGTTCCGCGGGAAGGTCGTCGCCTGCTATCACAAGGAGTGGGACTACTTTTCGCGCGAATTCCAGGTCACCTGCTTCGATTACATCGAGCCGAAGCCCGGGATTCCGCCCACGCCGCGTCACGTGCAGGCGATCATCACCGAGATGCGCGACCGGCACGTCGAAGTGTTGCTGTCGACTAATTATTACGATCGCAACCAGGTGCTCGGAGTCGCGCAGCGCACGGGCGCAAAGGCAGTCATCGTCCCGTCGAATACTGGTGGCTCGGGCGGGCCCGAAACGTACTTCGACCTCGTGAATCTCTGGGTATCCGAGCTCGCCCAGGCGTTCGGGGCACGGCAGGTTCCGTGAGCGGCTTTCAGCTGATGCTGCCGCCGTTCATGGCCTGCATGATCCTGGTGGCCATGCTCTCCTATCTCGGCCTGCACGTCATCGCCCGCGAGGTGATTTTTGTCGATCTTTCGCTGGCGCAGATGGCCGCGCTGGGAAGCCTCTCGGCGCTACTGTTTCATGTGGCGCCGGAGTCCCCGACCACGTATGTCTTTGCGTTGCTCGCGACCGCCGTCGGCGCGCTGTTGTTCGCCCTGACCCGCACCTCTGGAGGCGTGGGGCGCCACAGCCGCGTGCCGCAGGAGGCGTTCATCGGCATCGTCTACGTGGTGGCATCGGCTGCTGCGGTGCTGGTCGCGAACAAGGTGCCCGGCGGCGGAGAGGCTGTGGAAAAGACGCTCGTCGGGAGCCTGCTGTGGGTTACCTGGCCGACCATCGGGAGGTTGGCGATTGCGTACGCCGCGCTCGGTGTGTTCCAGTTCGCGCTGCGCCGCCGTTTCCTGACGATTTCATTCCATCCCGAGCAGGCCGAGGCGCAGGGATGGAAGATTCGAACGTGGGACTTTCTTTTTTATCTATCGTTCGGTGTCGTCATCACGCTGGCGGTACCCATTGCCGGGGTCTTGATGGTGTTCAGCTTCCTCGTCGTACCCGCGGTGATCGCGAACTTGTTCACCGCGGACAAACGTCGGCTCACGATCATCGCGTGGGGGTCCGGCGCGCTCGCATCCATCCTCGGCCTGTGGCTGTCGTACACGCAGGACCTGCCGACTGGGCCGCTGATCGTCTGTATGTACGGGTTGCTACTCGTGGGCGCGGGGGTGCTGCGCAAGCTCGGCGTCGGGGATCATGACGGCCGGACGGTCTGACGGCCGGACGGCCGGCATTCTGCTCCTCGGCTTGTTGGCCGTCTGGCCGTCTGGCCGTCCGGCCGCCGCTCAAGTCTCCGTCCGCCTCTCGCTCGGCGCCCGCTACAGCACCATCCTCGTGCACGACTCTATCGAAGTACCCATCGACCTCAAGCCCACCGTCGCGCCGGCACTGCAGCTCTCCGTGCGCACCGCGCTGCCGGGTCCCTGGGCGGGCGAGGCCACGCTCGATGTCTCGCCCGCCAAGCTCAAGCGCGAAGAAAGCGGGGCCTCGACCCAGGTCGGATCGTTCACCGCGCTCGCGCTCACGGTGGGCCTGCGCCGAGAGATGCATGCCGGCATCGCGGCACGCATGGCGATCGGCGGGCTCGCCTACCTCACCGACAAGTCCAGCGTCTTCCAGCAAGGCAGCGGTGGCATTTTTCCTCTCGTCGCACTCGGCACGACGTACGCTCCGCCATTCGGCGCACGGCACCGGCTCGAGGTTGGACTGCATTACGATCTCCATCGCTTTATCACGCCTGCGCTTCGCACCGTCGGATATGCCCGCCTGCGTCCGGTCCATCGTATCGCGATCACGGTCAGCGGCCGGCTGGTGGGCCAATGAGAGCTCCCATCGCGCTGGCCATCGCCGCTTTCGCGCTCGGCTGCAGCGAAATCGCGACGCCGGTGAGAGCACCACGCTACCTGTTCGACGTTGGGGGCGAGGTGTTTCACTGGCCAGCCGATCGTCTGCCCGTCCGGTACTTCGCCGACTCGCGCGGGTCGATGGCCTCGCTGGTGCGCGAGGGCCTCGGCATGTGGGAGGTCCAGTTCCTGTACGGGGAGTTCAGAGGCGTGCTCGTCACCGATTCCACGGCCGCCGACGTCATCGTCCTGTGGCAGGACAGCGTGCCGCCCGACGTTGCACCTGATACTGCCGGAGCTCTGGGGGCCTGCGACGGCGTCACCACCTACCAGATCGACACGACCAACGCCATGGAGGGACCGATTCGAGTGGCGCTGCTATTGCGGCCCGGATTCACG
Organism: Gemmatimonadales bacterium; assembly: GCA_050733035.1. Lineage (GTDB taxonomy): Bacteria > Gemmatimonadota > Gemmatimonadetes > Gemmatimonadales > GWC2-71-9 > 20CM-2-65-7. The sequence continues at coordinate 4,007 of JBOHSJ010000040.1, forward strand.
ACTGCGCAGATCGCGGCATGCGTGCATCGCGTCGCGGCGCACGAGCTCGGCCACACCCTGGGGATTCTCACGCACAGCCCCGCCCCCACCGACCTCATGTTCGACACGCCGGGGACGCAGATCCCCACGCATCGCGACCGCAACACGGTGCAGGTCCTCTACCACACGACCTCGACAATCGCGCCGCCACCGCGCTAGCTTGACTCCTCCACCAAAGGAGTCTCTGTCCTTGCCCAGCCGCCGCCAGGAGGCCCTCGACTATCACGCCCAGGGCCGCCCTGGGAAGATCCAGGTCACGCCCACAAAGCCCTTCAAGGATCAGCGGGACCTGTCCCTGGCCTACACGCCGGGGGTGGCAGAGCCCTGCCTCGAGATCGCCAAACGGCCGGAGGACGCCTACCTCTACACAGCGAAGGGCAACCTCGTCGCGGTGGTGACGAATGGGACCGCCGTCCTGGGGCTGGGCAACATCGGCGCGTTGGCCGGCAAGCCGGTCATGGAAGGCAAAGGGATTCTCTTCAAGGCCTTTGCCGACATCGATGTCTTCGACCTCGAAGTCGGGTCCGAGAATCCCGAAGACGTGATCCGCTTCTGCCAGCTGCTCGAGCCAACGGTGGGCGGGATCAATCTCGAGGATATTCGGTCGCCCGACTGCTTCTACATCGAGCAGAAGCTGCGCGACACGCTCGGCATTCCCGTCTTCCACGACGACCAGCACGGCACGGCAATCATCTCCGGCGCCGCCCTCCTCAACGCGTTGGTCCTGGTCAAGAAAGACATCGCCAAGATCAAGATCGTATTCGCCGGCGCCGGCGCGGCGGCGCTTGCGACGGCCGAGCACTACGTGCGGCTCGGCGCTCTGCGCGAGAACATCGTGATGTGCGACCACAAGGGCGTGATCTACAAGGGGCGCGAAGGGCTCGACGAATTCAAGCAGCGCTTTGCGGGTGACACGCAAGCGCGTACGCTCGCCGAAGCGTTACACGGCGCGGACGTGTTCGTGGGATTGTCGGTCGCCGGCATTGTGACCGGCGACATGCTCCAGGGTATGGCGAAGAAGCCCGTGATCTTTGCGCTCGCCAATCCGACGCCCGAAATCATGCCGGACGAAGCGAAGCAAGCGCGGCCGGACGCGATCGTCGCCACGGGCCGCTCGGATTTTCCCAACCAGGTCAACAACGTGCTCGGCTTCCCGTTCATCTTCCGCGGCGCGCTGGACGTGCGCGCCAAGAAGATCAACGAGGAGATGGAGATGGCGGCGACGCGCGCGCTGGCCGCGCTCGCCAAGGAAGAAGTACCGGAGTCGGTGACGCGCGCGTACGGCGGCGACCAGCTCAAGTTCGGACCGGAATACCTCATCCCGAAGCCGTTCGATCCGCGCGTGCTGCTGTGGGTCGCGCCCGCCGTCGCGTGGGCGGCCGTCGCCTCGGGCATCGCCGGCCGCATCATCGACGTCGAAGAATACCGCGCGGAGCTGGAAGCGCGGCTCGGCCCCGAGCGCCAGGTGATGCGCGGACTGATCACGCGGGCGCAGCAGGATCCTCCGAGCATCGTGTTTCCGGAGGGGGACGATCCGCGCATCCTTCGCGCCGCGCGCATCATCGCCGACGAAGGCATCGCCCGCCCCATCCTGCTCGGCGATCTCGACGCGATCCGCCGCCAGGCTGACGACGCGTCGTTGACGCTCGAGGACATCGAGCTGATGAATCCGCGGCTCGCCGCCGACCGCGACGCGATGGCGGAGCAGTTATTCCAGTTGCGCAAGCGCCGCGGGATCACGCTGCGCGAAGCCAAGGCGCGCGTGCTCGACCCGATCTACTACGGCCTGCTGCTGCTGCGCGCCGGCCGGACCGACGCGCTCGTCGCGGGCGAGGAAATCGACTATCCCGATTCCATTCGTCCGGCGCTCGAGGTGATCGGCGTCGAACCCGGCCGCAAGCACGTCAGCGGCATCTACATGATGTTCTTCCGGCAGCAGACGTTTTTCTTCGCCGACACCACGGTGAACATCGAGCCGGACGCCCAGACGCTCGCCGAGATCGCCACGGCGACGGCCAAGTTCGTCACCCGGCTGGGCGTCGAGCCCCGCGTGGCGATGCTGTCGTTCTCGAATTTCGGATCGGTGAAGCACCCGGCAGCGGCCAAAGTGCAGCAGGCTGTCGCACTGCTGCACGAGCGCGACCCCGAACTGCAGGTGGACGGCGAAATGCAGGCCGACACGGCGGTCGTGGAGCGCATCCTCACCCGCGTCTATCCGTTCGCGAAGCTGCACGGGCCGGCTAACGTCTTGATATTCCCAGACTTGAACGCCGCCAACATCGCGTACAAGCTGCTCGCCCGCCTTGGCGACGCCCAGGCCATCGGGCCTATCCTTGTGGGAATGGACCGCCCGGTCCATGTCTTGCAAAGGCTGTCCGAAGTCCCGGACATCGTGAATATGGCGGTGATTGCGGCCGTCGATGCTTTGGAACATCGCCGCCACGCGCGGTCTACCTAGAAAAGCGAATGGGCATCTCAACCTACAGCCGAGTCTACCGGAATCTGACGCCGTCGCAGCTGTACGAGCACGCCCTGCGCCGTCGCGAAGGGGTCGTGACGGCGGCCGGGCCGTTTGCGGCCGTGACGAGTCCCCACACTGGCCGCAGCCCGAACGACAAGTTCCTCGTGCAGGAACCCGATTCCGCCGGCCAGATCTGGTGGGGCAAGGTCAACCAGCCGATCACGCCAGCGCAGTTCGACCGGCTCAAGGCCGAGGTCGAGGAGCATCTCGCCGCTCAGGAGTTGTTCATCCGCGACGTGTACGCGGGCGCCGACCCCAGCTTCCGGCTGCCGATTCGCTTCATCACGCCGAACGCGTGGCACGCGCTTTTCGTCTATAACATGTTCCTGCGCCCGGCGGACGGCGACCTGTCGCGGTTCGAGCCGGGGTTCGAGGTGCTGCACGCGCCGGAGTTCCAGGCGGACCCCGCGGTGCACGGCACCAAGTCGGGGACGTTCATCATCGTGAGCTTCGCGCAGCGCACGATCCTCATCGGCGGCACGCGCTACGCGGGCGAGCTGAAGAAATCGATCTTCAGCGTCCTCAACTACCTCTTGCCGATGCAGGGCGTGCTCTCGATGCACTGCTCCGCGAATGTCGGCAAGCAGGGCGACTGCGCGCTGTTCTTCGGGCTGTCCGGCACCGGGAAGACGACGTTGTCGGCGGACCCCGAGCGGCGCCTGATCGGTGACGACGAGCACGGCTGGTCCGACGAAGGAATTTTCAACTTCGAGGGCGGGTGTTACGCCAAAGTCATCCGCTTGTCGCGCGAGGGCGAGCCGGAGATTTACGCGACCACCGAGATGTTCGGCACGGTGCTCGAGAATGTGGACGTGAACCTGGTGACGGGCGCGGTGGACTTGAACTCCCAGCGCATCACCGAGAACACGCGCGCATCGTATCCGATTCACTACATCCCGAATCACGTCCCTGAGGGCATGGCCGGCCATCCCGCCCACGTCATCTTCCTCACGTGCGACGCATACGGGGTGATGCCGCCGATTGCGAAGCTGAGCCCCTCGCAGACGATGTATCACTTCCTCTCGGGATACACGGCCAAGGTCGCCGGCACCGAGCGGGGTGTCACCGAGCCAAAAGAGACGTTTTCCGCGTGTTTCGGCGCGCCGTTCCTGCCGCTACCCCCGAGCGTCTATGCAAAAATGCTGGGCGAGCGCATCGCGCAACATGACGTGCAGTGCTGGCTGGTGAACACCGGCTGGAC
>JBOHSJ010000041.1:0-7065 GCA_050733035.1 Gemmatimonadales bacterium
AGACGCGCACGATGACCTTTCTCGGGAACGATCTCGCCGGCGCAAAGCTCGCCGCGACGATTCTCCTCACGCTGCCGGGCGTGCCGTTCGTCTATTACGGCGAGGAGATCGGGATGACGGGCGACAAACCTGACGAGCGGCTGCGCACGCCGATGCATTGGACGACTGGTGCGGCGGCGGGATTCACGAGCGGCACGCCGTGGCAGGCATTGCAGCCGGATTCGCTCACCGCGAACGTGGCGGCGCAAGACCGGGCGCCCGGCTCGCTGCTGACTCTGTACCGGCGCCTGATGCGCGCCCGCGCGAACAACAGCGCTCTGAGAACCGGCGCGCTGATCCCGGTGGAAACCGGCAACGAGGCGGTCCTGGCGTACATCCGGCAGGACGGCGCGCGCGCGGTGCTGGTGCTCGCGAACCTCGGGACCGCGGCCGCGGCGAGCATCGCGACGCCCGCGGGATACGTGCCGCGAACCCGTGTGCCGCGCACGCTGGCGCCGCGCCAAGCCTACATCGTCGAGATGACAAAACGCCCGTAGCGGAAGTCTTCACGCTTCGCAGCGCGAACGGGGGGGGTCTCGAGCTTCGCGCCACGAACTACGGCGGCATCATCATGTCGCTGCTGGTCCCGGACCGGAATGGCCGGCGCGCGAACGTGGTGCTGGGATTCGACTCGCCTGAGGCGTACCGGGACAATCCGCGCTACCTCGGCGCGATCGTGGGGCGGTGCGCCAACCGCATTGCCAATGCGCAGTTTACGCTCGACGGCAAGACGTACCGGCTTGCCGCCAACATCGGTCCGAATCACCTGCACGGCGGTGTTACAGGGTTCGATAAGCGCGTGTGGGGTGCGACGTCAGGCGTATCAGACCTCGAGCTTCGCTACACGAGTCCCGACGGGGAGGAGGGCTATCCGGGAACGTTGGACGTGCAGGTCAGGTACACATTGAGTGACGGCAATGCGCTGATCGTCGAGTACCGCGCGACTACGGACAAGCCTACGCCGATCAATCTCACGCAGCACAGCTACTTCAATCTGGCCGGCGAAGGTGATGTGCTCGATCACCTCCTGCAGATCGATGCCGACGCCATCACACCCGTAGATGAGAACTTGATTCCCACCGGCGGCTTCATGGCGGTGGCGGGGACGGCCTTCGACTTTCGCGCGCCGACGCGCATCGGCGCGCGCCGCGATGGGAGCTACGACCACAGTTTCGTGCTGCATGGAGGCATACGAGTCGTCGAGCCGAAGTCGGGTCGCACGCTCGATGTGCAGACAACGGAGCCGGGAGTGCAGCTCTACACGGGATACCCGCGTGGCCTCTGCCTCGAGACTCAGCATCATCCCGACTCACCGAACCAGGCCAGCTTCCCATCCACGATTCTCCGGCCCGGGTCGGCATACCGTTCGCGCACCGTGTTCACTTTCGGCATATTGAAGTCAACAAAGGAGGGCCCATGAGGTACCTCACTATCGTCGCCGCACTTGCACTCGGCTGCTCACACCAACGCGCAGCCACGGGGAGTGCGCCAGCACCCGTACCACCCTCGCCCGACCCCAACGTCGTCACGGCCGCCGACCAGTCTCGGGCGGGAGCGAGCTCCCTCGATCAGATTCTCGCGGGCCGCATCTCGGGTGTGACCGTGAAGGCCGCCCCCGGTGGCGGGATCGTCGTACGGTTCGCGGGCGCCGGGTCGTTCCTTGGCAGCGCCGAGCCGTTGTTTGTGGTCGACGGCGTGCCCGTGGAAGTGAATCACGGCACGCTGAACTGGATCAGCGCGCATGACGTCGAGTCCATCCGAGCGCTCAAAGGCCCGGACGCGACGATCTACGGTGTGCGCGGCGCGAACGGCGTCATCGTCATCAAGACGAAAGGGTCACACTAACTGCCACGGATCAGTCTCGGCGGCATCGACTACACGATACTGATCATCTATTTCGTCTTCGTGCTCGGCATCGGCTGGGCACTGAGACGCTTCGTTCGCAGCAGCGAAGACTTCTTCCTCTCAGGCCGGTCGCTCCCCGCGTGGATCGCCGGACTGGCGTTTATCTCGGCGAACCTCGGCGCGCAGGAAGTGATCGGGATGGCGGCGTCCGGCGCCAAGTACGGCATCATGACGAGCCATTTCTACTGGGTCGGCGCCATGCCCGCGATGGTGTTCGTCGGCCTGTTCATGATGCCGTTCTACTACGGCTCGCGCGCGCGGTCCGTCCCCGAGTACCTGAAGCTGCGCTTCGACGAAAAGACGCGAGGCCTGAACGCGATCACGTTCGCGATCATGACCGTGTTTTCGTCGGGGATTTCGATGTACGCGCTGGCGAAGCTGCTCGAGCTGGTGCTCGGCTGGAACTTTCACGCGAGCATCGTGGTCACGGGCGTGATCGTGCTGGCGTACATCTTTCTGGGCGGCCTCAGGTCGGCGATCTACAATGAAGTGCTGCAGTTCTTTCTGATCGTTCTGGGCTTTCTGCCCCTCGTGCTGCTCGGCCTCAAAGACATCGGCGGCTGGAGTGGACTGACGAGCAAGCTCGCGGTCGTCGCGACCAACGCCGGCTTCGAGCCGGGCGCCTGGTCGCATTCGTGGAAATACATGGATTCGCCGAGCCACAATCCGATGGGGATGGCGTGGTTCGGGCTGGTGATGGGACTCGGGTTCGCGCTGTCGTTCGGGTACTGGTGCACCGACTTTCTCGTCGTGCAGCGGGCGATGGCCGCGGGCTCGATGACGGCGGCGCGCCGCACGCCGCTCATCGCGGCCGTGCCGAAGATGCTGATGCCGGCGCTCGTGATTCTGCCGGGCATGCTGGCGATCGGCATGCACGCGACGCAGGGCGGCTTCCTGCCCATCGGCAGCGACGGCCAGCCGAACTACAACATGGCCATCCCGATGATGCTGGGGCACTACCTGCCGACAGGACTGCTGGGTCTTGGCCTCACGGCGCTGATGGCGTCGTTCATGTCGGGGATGGCCGGCAACGTCACGGCGTTCAATACGGTGTGGACGTACGACATCTATCAGTCGTACATCCGCCCGGGACAGACGGACCGGCATTATCTGACCGTCGGCCACGCCGCGACCGTCTTCGGCATTCTCGCGAGCGTCGTGGCCGCCTACGCGGCGACGCGGTTCAACAATATCCTCGACATGCTGCAGCTCGTGTTCTCGTTCGTGAACGGCCCGCTGTTCGCGACGTTCCTGCTGGGAATGTTCTGGAAGCGCTCGACCGGACACGGGGCGTTCTACGGGCTGCTGGCGGGAACGATCACTGCGGCGCTGCACTACGGCCTGACGATGCCGCAGGGCGCGACACCGGGGATCAAGGGCGGCTTCCTGGGGGCGGTGCTGCACCTCTATCCCAGCGAAATGGCGTTGAACTTCTGGACGGCGCTGTTCGCGTGGACCGGCTGCTTCATCGCGACCATCGTGATTTCACTGGTCACGAAACGCACCAAATCGGACGACGAGCTGAGAGGCCTGGTGTACTCGCTGACGCCGCGTGTGCAGGAAGGCTATATGCCGTGGTACAAGCGGCCGGTCACACTGGCGGTGGGCATCCTGATCGTCTCCACCATACTGAACGTGATCTTCTGGTAATGACACAGCTCGACGTGCGACTGCCGATCGGCGGAATGTTCTCCCTGTTCGGGATCATCCTGGTTGTGTACGGCCTGTTGTCGGGTGACGAGATCTATCAGCGCTCGCTGGGGATCAACGTGAATCTCTGGTGGGGGCTGGTGCTGCTCGTATTTGGGCTGGCGATGCTCTACCTAGCGTATCGGTCCTATCGCCGATCGAAGCTCAACGTTACGGACTCCACCTCCACACCATAGCTCCCCGGCCGCAGCGACAACTGGAGCCGTTCCAGATGCTCGAGCCGAGGACGGTCGGCGCTTCCACCCCGTCCCGCTGCCGGACCAACCCAGTAATTCCATTCTCCGGGAAAGCCTTGCGGGAGCAACACACCGCGACCGGCGGTGAGGCTCGCCAGCGGCACGACCTGGTCGCTCCAGGTGCTGTCCACGCTCACTGGCGCAGTCCAGCTCGTGCCGTCGTCCTCCATAAGGGTGACGTGCAGCGTCTGACGCGCGCCCAGGCCGCGGATTCGCAGACGCAGGTCGGTCGCCGCGTTGATGGTCTGACGGCGCGCGGCGATCCGGTCTTTGATCACCAGCGAGGCGGTGTAGTCGGGCGGGCTCCAGCCACTGCTCGAGTCGACCGGTAGCTCGAGGTGGAAGATCGGCTGGCCCGTGACGGGCGACACCCCGACGCGGAACCGCCCGCGCCGTCCAGCGTCGCCGATGCGCGTAAAAGCGAGCCGTCCGGCATCGGGTCCTGGATCAAATAAACGCAGCGCCGTGCCAGGATTGACGACTTCGAACCTCCAGGAGGCGCGGTCGTTGTAGTTCCAGTCGGTCGGCCTGCCGCGAGATCCTGCCGGGAATGTGGTCGGTACGCCGCCTTTAAACACCGTGATGACAAACTGATAAAGGCCGTTTTGGAGGTTGGTCGAGGGTATCGAGGCTGTGAACTCGTACCCAGCCGCGTGACGAGTCGACAATTGTCGATATGAGCCGCCCGGTGCCCGTCGCAGGGAGAGCGCGACGGAGTCGGGGGGCGTCTGGTCGACGATTCGGACCCTGACTTCGGCATCCCGGCCCGCCAGGTACTGCGGAGCGGCAAAGGAAAGCACCGTGAGCGGCACGGTATCGGGGGGCGGAGTGTGGTACTCCTGGAAGCCGATCTGACCAATGCGCGCGGGCATCGTCGCGAGATCCACCGCGCCACTCGCACTCAGCACGTACACGCCCGGGGTGACCGCGAAACGCCCGTCCGCCGCGCGAGTGGCTTCGCGATTGCCGGCGGTCACCGGCTGGACTGAAAACGTGGCGCCGAGGTCCGGTAGCGCAATCGTCATCGGCCACGAACGACTGATGGCCCGCGTCACGATCTTGTCGACGCTCGGCAGCTCGAACGGATCGCGGATCGGCACGGCGTCAGGGTACAGCTCGAGCCTCCAGACACCCGGCCGAACCCTGTCGAGGAAGTAGAGGCCAGTGCCTCCGTACGTCACCGTCGACGACGAGCCGTGGCCGTAGACGCGTCTCAAGGCCGGGGGGTCGGGCGGCTTCGCGGTCGTATTGCTCGTGTACATGAACGCGTCCCGCGCCACCAGCTCGCCGAGGTCTCCGCTGTACGAGATGTGAAAGTCGCCAAAGCGGGTGTTGGTGGGATACGGCCCGTAGTCGCGCATGCGCGGCAACCGCCGCATCGCCTCGGCGGCGATCACGGCACTCATCGATTTGCGCGCCGTGTACACCATGCTGAGCATGTGCGTCTGCCAGCCCAGGTTACGCGACGCCGTGCCCTGCATGTCGTAGGCGAACATCGCGGCAAACTGTGCACCCACCGCGCGAAACGTGCGCGCCATCGCGGGATACATCGTGCCGGTGCGCAGGTCGGGACTGTCGAACTCGTACACGATCCGCGGCAGCCGGGCCAGCTCCGGGCGCAGCATGTCGGGGAACGCGTCGGTGCCGCGCAGGTAGTTGCCCTGCAGCTCGTGCCCCGCGTTCAAGCCGGTCGGATACCAGCCGAACGTGATGCCCTGCGCTTTGGAGCGGCGAATCGCGTCTGAAATCCGGAAATCCTGACTCACATTGTAGAAGACGAGCTTTTGACAGCCGGTGCTGCGGACCGCGTCGGTGAGCGCGTTGATGTAGCGCACGGACCCCGGCAGATCCTCCGGATGGTGCCACGGCTCGTTCACCAGCTCGATGAAGATGATGGATGGCTCGTCCTTCAGCGCGACGCGCGTGTAGGGGTTCACGTGGTTGAGGATCTGGCGCAGGTAGTTCACCTGCGCTTTGAGCGCGGCCGAATCGGTGCCCATCCGGCCCTTGCCGAAGCGCCGGCCGAAACCGGGGGGCGTCGTGTCTTCGATCGCGTCCGGCCAGGTCGAGCTGTACAGCTGAATCGGGCTGAACAGCATGTAGATGCCGCGCTCGCGCGCGCGCGCGACCAGGTAGTCCAGAAGATCCAGATGATCGTTCGCGATCAGATTGCCGACGCTGTCCGACGACTCCCAGTCGCCCCAGAACGTAAGCCGCAAGCCGTCCCATCCCATGCGTGCAAACTGCGCCATGTCCTCATCGATCATGCGCTTGCGGTCGCCGTGGACATTGCCGGCGGCGCGGTAGTCGGACGCGCCGGTGATCACGTAGTTCGCGCCGAACAGCGCGACCTCCGCGCCACTGTCGCGCCACCGTACGACGCCCTGCTTGTCGAGGTACACGACCCGATTTTGTGCATACGCCGGCGATCCCACGATCAATCCGAGCGTCGTGAAGAGGGCGGCCATACCGGGTACGGATATTGCCCTAGGGATGGACACGGAGGTTTCCAATGAAAAAATCACTCAGCAGTTTCTTGCCCGCCGCTCTCGTCATCGGAGCGCTGGGTTGTGCGCAAGGACATAAAGGCGCTTCGCTCCCGATGCCGTCACGTCCCGCACTCGGTTTGACCTGGGAAGACATCGACCGCTCGCCCGGCGTGCCGATCGAACAATTGTTGGCGGCGCGGGTGCCGGGCATTACGATCGCGCGCGCCAGCGATGGCCGCATGGTGATGTTCCTGCGCGGCCAGAGCACCTTGAACGAGCCGCTGGAGCCGTTATTCGTGGTCAACGGCATTCCCCTGGGCAACGCGGCGAATCTGTCGGCGATCAATCGCAACGATATCGCGTCGATCGAAGTATTGAGAGACGCGGCCAGCACGGCGATGTACGGCTTGCTGGGATCGGGCGGCGTCATTCTGATCAAGACTAAGGGCTCTTAGTCGCGACGTCGAATGCGAGCGCGGACTTGGGCGCGAGATTGAGCTGCACTCCACCGCCCGAGTCCACGACGACCGAATCGCCGGTCAGAAGATCGAGGTAGATGCCGGTCGCCATTCCCGTGGTGACCGTGACCGCGAGCGTGACGCTGCCCCCGTTGATCGCCACGAAGCCCTTGTCGCCGCGCGTGAACGCGAGTGCGTTGGCGCCGTCATCCCACCAATGATTGATGT
>JBOHSJ010000042.1:0-3773 GCA_050733035.1 Gemmatimonadales bacterium
CTTCAGCCGAGCCGTACTAATTGCCCGTGAGGCTTGATCTCTCCGCAGTGCATAACTCGGAGTGATTTCTCACCACCACGAATCCACGCACTCGTCAGTCGTTCTTTGCTGGCGACTAGCGCGACAGGGCCACACCCGTTCCCATCCCGAACACGGTCGTTAAGCCTGTCAGCGCCGATGGTACTACGATCGAGAGGTCGTGGGAGAGTAGGCCGCCGCCAGCTTCTCCTCAGAAGCCCGTCTCAGGACACCGAGGCGGGCTTCTTCTTTGCACATTTTTCACGGCCTCCGCGTCGTCATCCAGACGTCGGTTCCACCCACGCCACCCGCCCGGGTCGAGGCGAAGATCAGCGTACGACCGATGGCTGCCGTGTTCAGCGAGACCATGTTCACGGGCGGGGCCCACGGTTCGTGCACGCTGCGGCGACCCGATGTCGCTAGTTGAAGTCGATGACAAGGACCATTTCTCGGCAAGCGGGATTCCTGGTTATCTTCCCGAATCACGATGACTGGACGATCCGGCGTCAGCGACGGGGCAACCAAGCCCCCACGACGCGAGCGCAGCAGCGCCTCCGTGCGCGTGCGTCGCCGAGCGCGGGCGTCCGTCCTCAAGACCAACGACGGCGAGCCGATCCACATCGTCCACTTCGCGGCGGAGTGCTGGCCCTACGCACGCTCCGGCGGCCTCGGCGAAGCGGTGGCCAGTCTCGCCGCCTATCAGGCGGCCGCCCGACTCCCGACGACCGTCGTCATGCCGCTGTACCGGCAGGTGCGCTCCGTCGTCACCGCGCTCGACCCCGTCGGTGCCGCATTCCCCGTCCAGCTCGGCGCGACCCGCGAAATGGCCCGACTGTGGCGGGCCAAGGGCACGCCCCGCGGCACCGACATGCTGTTCATCGAGCATCCGGGGTTTTTCGATCGCCCGGCGCTGTACGGTGAAGGGGGCGACTACCGCGACAATCACCGGCGCTTCGCGTTCTTTTCCCTCGCCGCGCTCGCGGCGCTCCCGCGCATCGCGCCCGGCATGGCAATTTTGCACGCGCACGATTGGCACGCGGCGCTGTCCCTCGTCTACCTGCGCACCGCGTTCGCGAACCACCCCTACTACCGTCGCGTGCCCGCCGTGCTGTCGGTGCACAATGCCGGCTATCAGGGCCACTTTCCTCCCGGCACCATGCCGGAGATCGGCCTGCCCTGGGAGTTGTTTCACTGGAAGCTGCTGGAGTGGTACGACAAGGTGAACTGGCTGAAGGGCGGCATCGTGTCCGCCGACGCCGTGGTCACCGTGAGCGCCACGCACGCGCGCGAGCTCCAGTCGCCCGACGGCGGCTTCGGACTCGGCGATACGTTCCGCGCGCTGCGGGACCGGCTGTTCGGGATCACCAACGGCATCGACTCCGACATCTGGGATCCCTCGCATGACCCCCAGATTGCCGCGCGCTTCACGGCCCAGGATCTCGAGGGCAAGCGGCAGTGCAAGACCGCGCTGCAAGAAAAGTTTGGGCTCGCGCCGAACCCGCGCGTTCCGGTGTTCGGCATGGCGGCGCGGCTCGTCGCCCAAAAGGGACTCGACCTCCTCATCGACGGGCGCGCGCTCGGCGCCGCCGACGCCCAGTACGTGTTCCTGGGGCAGGGCGAGCGTCGCTACGTCGAGCCGTTGCGGCAGCTCGCGGCCCGGTTCCCCGGCCGCATCGTGGTCGAGACGGGATTCACCGACGCGCTCGAGCACGTCGTCGTCGCCGGCGCCGACATGCTGCTGATGCCGTGCCAGTACGAGCCCTGCGGCCTCACGCAGATGCGCGCGCAGCGCTACGGCACACTCCCCGTCGCCCGCCGCACCGGCGGCCTCAACGACACGATCGACGACGGGCTCACCGGCTTCTTGTTCGATGAGTTCTCGGTCCCCGCGCTCGCGTCCACCATCGACCGGGCGGTGCGCCAGTACCACGACCAGCCCGGCTGGAAGGCGCGCATGCGCAAGGCGATGGCGAAAAACTTCAGCTGGCAGCGGTCGGCGCTGAAGTACCTCGCCGTGTATCTGAAGGCGCTCGAGGTCGCCGAGCGGACGGGACGCGGCACCGACTGATGGACTTCGTCCTGGCGCTCCACAGCCATCTCCCGTACGTGCTCAACCACGGCCGTTGGCCGCACGGCAGCGACTGGCTGTGCGAAGCGGCCATCGATACGTACCTGCCGCTGCTGGGGACGTTGCGCGGCCTCGCGGCCGACGGCGTGCCGGCACCGGTCACCATCGGCTTCACGCCGGTGCTGGCGAACCAGCTCGCTTCGCCCGCGTTCGTCGCTGAGCTCGAGGCTTACTTCGCCCAGCGACTCAAGGCATGCAACGAGGCGGCCGGCACGTTCGCGGGGACGCCGGACGAGCAGCTGCTGCCGCTCACGGGATATTGGCGCGATCGACTGGAAAGCCTGCGCGCGCTGTTTCGATCCGTGAACGGCGACCTGGTCGGGGCGTTTCGCGCGCTCGAAGAAGCCGGCCACATCGAGATCATCGGCGGGGCGGCGACGCACGGATTCCTGCCGCTGCTCGGACGAGACGAGAGCGTGCGTCTGCAGCTCCTCCTGGGTCGGGCAGAGCACGAGCGCCTGTTCGGACGAAAGCCGGCGGGGTGCTGGCTTCCCGAGTGCGCCTACCGCGCGCGCGGCCCATGGGCGCCGCTGCCGGGTGGGGGGGGACCCACCGCCCAAGAACGTCCCGGCACCGAGGAATTCGTCGCGGAAGCAGGGTTCGGCTACTTCTTCACCGACGCGCATCTCGCCGCAGCGGGAATGCCGTTGAGCGCTTATGACGAGATTCCGATGGGGGCGGAGCGATTCGATCTGCACGGACGCACGCGCCCCGGTACGCCGTTCGTTGGACCGATCGAGCATTCTCCATATCAAGCGTATCGGCTGCGCTCAAAGCGCGGTGGTCCCGCCGCTGTCGCTGCCCTGGTACGCGATCCGGTCGCCTCGGCGCAAGTGTGGAGCCGTCATGAAGGCTATCCCGGTGACGCGACCTACCTGGAATTCCACAAGATCCGCTGGCCCGGCGGTCTCAAGCTCTGGCGCGTGACGGGCAACGGCGTCGATCTCGGCGCGAAACAGCCGTATGATCCCGCCGCCGCGCGCGGTCGTGCGGCCGATCATGCCGGGCACTTTGTACACTTGCTCGATCGCATCGCGCAGGCCGAGTCGCTGGGTGACGGTGGCGACGTCGTCGTCGCGCCATTCGACACGGAGCTGTTCGGGCACTGGTGGTTCGAGGGGCCCGATTTTCTCGGCGCCGTGTACCGCCGTTTCACCGCCACGTCGGATGTGCGTCCCACCACCGCGAACGTGCATCTGCGCGATCGGCCACCCGGCACGACGCTCGAGCTCGCCGCGGGATCGTGGGGCGCGAACGGCGACTACAGTATGTGGCTCAATGACGAGACCGTCTGGACGTGGCAACGCTTGTGGCCGCTGGAGCATGCCTTTTGGGACGCCGCGCCCGCGGCGCTCGCCAACCCCGAAGCCCGTCCGATCCTGGCCCAGGCCGCTCGCTCGCTCCTGATTGCCCAGGCGTCGGACTGGCAGTTCATCATCTCGACGGGGGAAGTCGCGGACTACGCGACGGAGCGGTTCACCCTCCATTGCGACGACACCGCGCGGCTGCTCGCGGCGCTGGCGCGCGGTGAATTGGCGTCGGGGGCGGTACTCGCCGAAGCGCTGCGACGGCGTGACGACGTGTTTCCGGACTTTCTGCCGCACATCGAAGCGGCCCTGGCGTCACC
>JBOHSJ010000043.1:0-14732 GCA_050733035.1 Gemmatimonadales bacterium
AGGTTGCAGTTGCAACCTGGCCCGGTTTCTTGCGTATAGTTCAGGTCCCCTACTCCCGAGCTCCTGAGATGGTCAAACCTGTCCTGCAACTCGCCGCGGTGGGTCTCGTCGGTGTCGTTCTGTGGAAGGTGGCCGCCGCGTTTCTACTCCCGGTGTTTTTCTTCGTTTTCAAGATCGCGTTGATCGCCGGCGTGGTCATGCTGGCGTTCTGGTTCTTCAATAAGAAGCGTGGCAAGGAGGACACACCCCCCGCTTCATCGTAGTGTCCTCCCGAACACAACCGAGGCGCGCCAAGGCGGAGAACTGCCTGGCGCGCCTCGTGCTTTTATCCCCCCGCAGAAAGGGGGGACGCCATGAACTATGGAAAAGGTCTGATCATCGCGCTGGTGTTCGATCTCGCCTGGCTGATGGGCAGTCCCGCGGCCACGATGGGACCGGACCCGATGCCGCCCGTTCAAGAGATTGTAGCTGACTGGCACGAGCCGGCGCACGTGAAGGCCCGGCCCGCCGTCGCCGATCTCAATCGGATCGGGCGTCAGGAAGACTCGCTGATGACGTACCTGCAGGAGCATCCGAGCGACGTGGATGCGATGGCGAAGCTCGCCCACGTCTATGCGCGGAACGAGTGGTTCGATGACGCGATCGGCCCCCTCGCCCGGGCGCTGCAGCTCGATCCGTCGCGGCGCAGTCTCTGGTCGGCGTTGGACAGGGCGTTAGAGGGAAGCGGCAAGGCTCAAATCACTGATCGCGAGCTTACGGAGAGGGCTGCCAAATTCGTTGAGAGTGTCGAGATGTGGGGGCATGGCTGCTGAAAGACGGCGGCAGGTAAGACGGCGGCAGGTAAGACGGCGGCAGATAAAACGGCGGCGGAGGCAGTTGCCGCCCCTCGCCGCCGTCTTATTTGCCGCCGTATTTGTTGCCGCCCTTACTGATCTACCCAAGTAGACCGAACATCATACGTCACGTTATACACCAGCTGATTGATCAGTCGCCCATATGCATCGTTCGGATCGCGCGCCGAGAACGACGGCGTCCCGCCGATGAACGCCAGGCCGCCGACTTTTTCTGTGGACTGTGAGCTGCGCCGCCACATCACCCCGCCGGTGCGGGTGTTCACCAACCATACCGACAGCTCGACAGTGACGGTCGCCTGCATGACGGGCGAGAGGCCGGCCGTGAGGTGACCGCTGGGCTTCACGTTGGAAATCTTGAGATGGCCGAAGAACGCGACCGGCACACCGGTCGTATCGCCCGATGCGAAAATCCGGCTCGAGTCGGCCTTGGTGAACTCGCGCATCTCGATGCCGCTCTGTGCCGCGAGCACATACTCCTCGAACCGCCGCGTGGCGAATTCGTGGAGCGTGCCCTTCGCATTCTCCACCGAGAAAACGAACAGCCCGATGTTTCTGTGCGGGACCAGATTCAGCGTCGGCGGCAGCAGCACGCGCTGTCGCGCGGGCCGGCGCGAACCGCCGCAGCCGAAAGCGGCCAGCAGAAGAAGGAAGCAGATGGCGACCTGTGTGACGCGCATAGACACCTCGAGCGTAGGGAATTCGGAGGACCAACATAATGCGTGCCGGGGTCGCCAAGGGGACTTGGATCACACGTCTCGACCTAAGTGCCCTTGATTCAGGGGGTTTGCTCGCGAGCGGGACTCGGACGTGTCTCACCAGTTGGCCAGCGCTGAGTCGGAACGACACTCGGCACGGGCTGCGCGCGGATATAGGTCACAGTCTTCCAGATCGCACCCGGGGACATGACGCCGCCGTAGGCTGGCATCCCCCGCGGGCGTCCGTAAAAGATCGACTGATACAGCGCGCCATCGGTGCCGCCATAGCGCCACCGTCCATCCACCAGGCTCGGACCTACCCATCCCAGCGCGCCACCGCCGTGACAGCCGTCGCAGTTCATCGTGCTGAAGATCTTCGAGCCGTCCGTCACGGACCCAGTGTCGCGCGCGAACGGGTTCGTCATGTCGGCGGCGGGCGGCGGACTGCCACCTGCCGAGACGTGATTCGGATAGCGGATGGATGGCGGCACGCCGCTGGAACCTGCGCCCCGATCACACGCCGCGAGCAGCGCGAGCAGGCCTAGAGCCCGAAGATCCAGACCATGCCTCCTTGACTCGTATACCGCCCGAGATCGGGCGCGAAATCGGCGGGCGGCCGCAAGTCGGCCGGATCATCGGATCGCACATCGCCCGCGAGCAGAAACCAGTCGCCCCCGATCCCCGCGTACACGGCGACATACTGCTTGCCGTCCGCGCCGCGGAACGTGATCGGGGCGCCCACCACACCCGAGCCGACCTTGAACTTCCACAGCTCGCGACCGGTGCGGATGTTCACCGCCTTGAACCACCCGTCGAGCGTGCCGTAGAACGCGACGTCGCCCGCGGTGACGACCGTGCCGCTCCACACCGGAAACTTCTCCTTGATCTCCCACACCTTCCGGCCGCGCGCGGCATCCCAGGCGATGAACGCACCCATGTGCCCGCCGGGGCCGGCCACGTACGGCGTCGTCGCCCCGATGAATGGCGTGGCGGGAATCCGCGTCACCTGCGTCGCCTCGAAGTTCATGCAGAGATTGTTCGTCGCCGTGTAGAAGAGTCCCGTGCGTGGCGAATAGGCCGACGAGGAAACGGGGCTCTTACCGCCTTCGAGGCTCGGGCAGATCCCGCGGATGTTGCCGCGCGACGCGCCCGTCGTCTTGCTCGTGTCGACCAGCGGCAGGCCGGTCGTGCGATTGATCCCCTTCGCCCAGGTCACGTGCGCAAACGGCTCGGCGACGAGCAGCTCGCCGGTCGCGCGGTCGAGGGTGTACGCGAAGCCGTTCTTGTCGAAATGCACCAGCACGTTGCGCATCCGCCCGCCGATCACGAAATCGGCCAGGATCATCTCGGCGTTGGCGTCGAAGTCCCAGCTGTCGTGCGGCGTGAACTGATAGGCCCAGATGAGTGAGCCGTCTTTGGGCCGGCGCGCGAGCACGCTGTTGGTCCACTTGTTCTCGCCGGGCCGTTGTTCGGTGTTGTACGGGCCGGGATTGCCGGTGCCGAAGTAGATCAGGTCGAGCTGCGGGTCGTACGTAATCCAACCCCAGACCGGCGCGCCGCCGCGCCGCCACGAGTCGCCGCTCCAGGTGGAGACGCCGAGGTTGGCGCCGCCCGTGAACGTGCCGGGCCGCGCGATCATCAATGAGTCCGGTCCCATGTTGTGCGCGGTCCACAGGATCTTGCCGGTCGCGAGCTCGAGCGCTTTCACCCAGCCGTAGATCCCGAACTCACCGCCCGACGGACCGACGAGAACGCGGTCCCGTACGATGAACGGCGCCATCGGCGTCGTCTCGCCCTGGCCGATGTCGGCGATCTGCGTCCTCCACAGCTCGCGGCCGGTGTTCGCGTCCACCGCCACGGTGTGCCCGTCGAGCAGGTTGTAGACGATCTTGCCCGCGGCGTACACGGCGCCGCGATTGATCGCGTCGCAACAGGCGATGCCGACGGCCGTCGGATTCACGTCGGGCCGGTATTTCCATTTGAGCGGATAGCCCTCGCGCGTCAGATCGAAGGCGTAGAGCACGTTGGGAAACGGCGTGACCACGTACATCGTGTTGTTGACGACGAGCGGCTGGCCTTCGTGCCCGCCGAGGACACCGGTCGAGAAACTCCACAGCGCTCGGAGGCGTGAGGCGTTGGCGGTGGTGATTTGCGCGAGGCTGCTGTAGCGGGTCGCGGCGTAATCCTTGCCCGGCATCGTCCAGTCGCCGTCACTGCGTTGCGACGTGCCCTGCAGGAAGATTAGAGCGACAGCGGCAAATGGCGCGACGCGCATGCGAGTAATGATAGCAGTATGAGAACCTTCTCATGAAGTCCCGTGGTGGGAGCCGTCGGCCCGTCCCGCGCATTTGAATTCCCGAGAACGCTCTACCACCATCCACTCACTCGGGAGAGACCCGTCATGACGAAGCATCTCGCAATTCTGGCGCTCGTGGCCGCGGTCGCCGCCTGCGACTCCACTCGCAGCGCTACGGAACCGCAGGCATCGGTTCTAGCCGGCGCCCACAGCGAAGGCAAGCTCGGTCCACGCGCGGTCTACACCATCACGAATCAAGTCGCCGGCAATGCGGTCGCGGTCTTCACGCGCGCCGGTAACGGCACGCTCACACCGGCCGGCACTTATACGACCGGCGGCACGGGGACCGGCGCCGGCCTCGGCTCGCAGGGCGCGGTGACGCTGAGTCGTGACGGACGCCTGGTGTTCGCGGTGAACGCCGGCTCCAACGATGTCTCGGTGTTGCGCGTCGAGTCCAACGGCTTGTCGCTGCTGAGTCGCACGCCGTCGGGTGGCACTCTCCCGACGAGCGTCACGGTGTCTGGCAACGTTGTCTATGTGCTGAACGCCGGCGGCGCGGGCACCATCACTGGCTTCACGCTCACTGATGGTGGTGAGCTCACGCCGATCGCCGGCTCCACCAAGTCGCTGTCGGGCTCCGCGACCGCCCCGGCCCAGGTGTCGTTCAGCCCGAACGGGCGGCAGCTCATCGTCGCCGAGCGGGCCACCAATCTCCTCGATGTGTATCCGGTCGACGCCGACGGCATGGCCGGTGAACGCGCTTCCTTTGCATCCTCGGGCGGCACGCCGTTCGGCTTCGCCTTCGGTCTGCGTAACGAGCTGTTTGTGTCCGAGGCCGCTGCCCCAGGCTCGACGTCGTCCTATGTCCTGGGTAAGGGTGGCGATCTCAGCGTTGTGAGCGGCGCCGTCCTCACGCACCAGGGCGCGCCGTGCTGGCTCGTCGTGACGAACGACGGGCGCTTCGCGTACACCGGCAATGGCGCGGGCTCGGTGACGGGCTTCAGCATCGTGCCCGGTGGTTCGATCCGGCTGCTCGACGCAGACGGCGCGACTGCTATCGTCAACGCGGGCGTGAACGACATCGCGTTGAGCCGGCACAGCGGCTACCTGTACGCGCTGGGGACCGGCGACACTCCGGCCATCCACGCGTTCCGCGTGCAGCCGGACGGGCAGCTGCAGCCGCTTGGGCCGGTCGCGGGACTCCCCGCTGGTACCAGGGGCCTTGCGGCATTCTAACCATTGACGGCGATGACAGGGGCGCGCGTCCGCGCGCCCCTTCATTCACCCAGACACTCGAGAAAGGGCAACACCATGTCCAAGCGTAGATCCATACTCGTCGGCACGACCCTGGTTGCGGGCGGCCTGCTGTGGTATCTGTTCCGGCCCGATGCGCTCGTGATCAGCAAGACGGTCAACGAGCCATTCCCCGCAATGCAGGAATCCGGATCGTCCACGTCGCAGATGTCGGAGATGGGGCATTCGACGATGGCGCGCTCGTCGGCGATGGGCGAAGCTCACGACCCCGGGCAGATGGCGCACGATCCGGAACCCGTGCGGCTCGTCAGCGGCCGATTCCACACCAATGCGCACGAGACCGAAGGCTTGGCGACGATCTATCGGCTCGACGATGGTCGCCGCGTGTTGCGGCTCACCGAGTTCGCGACCTCCAACGGCCCCGACGTCCGCGTGTATCTGGTGGCGGCGGGCGACGTACAGGATGAGGATGCGGCCAAGCGGGCTGGATTCGTGGACCTGGGCGCGCTGAAGGGCAACATCGGAGACCAGAACTACGATGTCCCGGAGGGACTCGATCTCACCACGTATCGCGCGGTGTCCGTGTGGTGTCGGCGGTTCAGCGTCAACTTCGGGGCCGCGCCGCTCGCCGACGCCGGGATGTAGCACGTTTCTTTGTCCTTGGGTCGGGCAGCGGGATGTCAGCTCCGCTGCTCGACCGTTGGGGGTTCGTAAAATGGTACGCGTCCTCGGTATCTTTGGGAGTCTCCGCTCCGCGTCCTCCAGCTCTCGGTTGCTCGAGGCGGCGGCCGCCATCGCGCCGTCCGGCGTGGAAATCAGCCGGAGCCGTGTACGTGCCGTAATGATGCGCCGTGAGCGCCGAGCACGTACACGGTCCGGTCCCCTATGATCCCATCGCTGCGGATCGTTGCCGACGTCAACGCTTCTCCGGCCATGGACTTGACTGGGTAGCGCCAGATCTCGGCGACGCGCATCACCCGTTACGCGACCGGGGCCTGCGTCGGGTCCCACTGCTGCGGCTCGAACGCCGCGTCGAGCGGCGTCTCGGCCATGCTGTTGATGTAGTTCGCGATCGTCTTCAGTCCGACGTGACCCACGACCTCCAGGAGCTGGGCCTTGGTGTAGCCGGCGGCGAGGAAATCGGCGATTTCCGCTTCGGACACGAATCCCTTGGTACGCGCCACGAGCAGCGTGAACGCGATCAGCGCGTCGAGCTTGCGCTCCCCGATCGGTGTGCCGTTGCGCACCGCGGCGACAACCTCGGGACGCGCCCGCACCATCCCCGCCAGGGTCGAATGCGCGGCCACACAGTAGGCGCAGTCATTCTCCACGCTCACGGCGATCTCGACCAACTGCCGTTCGATGGCCGACAACGCGCCCTTGGCGAGGCTTGCGTCGAGCGCGATGTAGCCGCCGAGGACGGCGGGCGATTCCGCGAAGGTGGCATACAGGTTGGGGACGAAACCCAATGCTTTCTCGACGTGCTGCAGCAAGGGCTGCGAGCCGACGGGGGCGGTGGCAATGGTGTACTGCGAGGGTCGTGTCATCGTGGTTCTCCCTGGCGAAACGTGGCACGCGAAGGCCGGCCGGAGGTGGCGGGCTGGCGCGTCACCGGTAAACGATTATTTTAACGGTTATGTTCCAGATGCGATTCCTGTTTCTGGGTGAGAGCCTCGCCGTCGATCTGCTGAACACCGTGATCGCACAGGATGGCGAGGTGAAGGACCTGCTCATGGAGCCGGGCGCCGCCGGCGCGTGGGCCGAGGCGGCCGGTGTGATCACGCCCGGTGGCGTTGCCGTGGATGATCGCGCGCTGCGCCGCTTCCGCGAGACGTTGCGGCGCGGGCTCGTCGCCTGGGCCGCGAGCGGCACACCGAGCCGAACGCTGATCGCACTGTTGAACCGCGGCCTGGCGCGCGATCCAGAGGTGAGCGAGTTGCGGTTCGCGGCCGGAACGGTGACCGCGGGACGCCGCCGTGGCGGCGCTGCATCCGCTCGGCTCTACGGCGCGGTGGCGCGTTCCGCCGCGGATCTGCTGCTGCACGGTCACCCACATCGCCTGCGCAAGTGCGCGAACCCGGCCTGCCGCCTCATGTTCTCCGACGTGTCCAAAGCCGGGCGACGCCGCTGGTGCTCGATGCAGACGTGCGGTGCGCGCGCCAAGGCCCGCGCTTTCAGGAGCCGCGCGTCAGCAGACCGTCCAGCGACCATCTCCCGCCGCCGATCACGATGAGGACCAGCGCCACGCCAAGCGCCAGCAGCTGATACTCGAAGCCTTCCTTGCCGGCCGGATGCTGTCCGAACCAGTTGATGAAGAATCCGTACGGCCGGTGCACCAGCCACACCGCGCCCAGCATCATGCACGCGATGCCGAACGCCGCCACCCGCGTCCCGACGCCCGCGATGAGCATCAGGGGACCGAGAAACTCGGCCACGATCCCGAGCACGCCGATGCTCGTCGGAATGCCGAGGCCCTTGAAATAGCCGAGCGTCCCGGCGACCCCGAACCCGCCGAACCAGCCGAGGACCTTCTGGGCGCCGTGTGGAAAGATCGCGACCGCCAGCAGGCAGCGCAGCAACAGACCGGCGACACCGGTATCGGTCTTGAGAAGCAGCTCCAGCATAAACGGGCTCTCCGCGTGCAAGGGGGTAATAGTTGACTAGTCAACTATTCTCCAATGAGCGGAGGTGCCGATAGGTTCCCGGTCTCAGGCGGACTGGTTGGCGATCGGGGTGAGCAACGCCACCACTCGGGCCCGGTGGCGGAGGGGGAGACTCGCGACGGCGGCGCTGTCCGCGGCGGCGACGGGTCCGTCGAGTCGCCCGAGCAGGCGACGTCCGGCAGCCGTGATCCGGCAGACCACGATGCGCTGGTCGCGGCCGTCCCGCCGCCGGATGACCCAGCCCCTGCGCACGAGGCGACCCAACAGGCGGGTGATGCCGGGTGCTTGCTCGATCATGCGGTCCACGAGGGTCAGCGTTGGAAGGCCGGCGGGGCCGGCCCCTCGCAGGATGCGCAGCACGTTGTACTGCTGGAGCGTCACGCCATGAGGCGCGAGCAACGGCGCGTACCGGCGTCGTAAGCGGTCCGCCGCCCGCAGGATGACACTGATGGCGGCTTCGTCCAAGGTGGGGGCGCGGGGCACGACGCAAACATACCCGGGACCTTTCCGGGCCGGCGGCGTCAGCGCCGCAAACGCTCTGCTGATGGCGCCGGTCGCGGGGATGCGGCACGGTCGGCCGGGACCTGCGTGGGCGTCGCCGCCGGAAGCCAGAGCGTAAAGGTGCTGCCGGTCCCGGGCGTGCTCTCGACCGTGATCTCTCCATGCTGCAACTCCGCCAGCAAGCGCGCGATCGCCAGACCCAGGCCCGTTCCCCCGAGCTCGCGGCTGCGCGACTGATCGATGCGGAAGAACCGGTCGAACACGCGCTCCAGATGCTCGGGTGCGATGCCCGGCCCGGTGTCCCGCACGCTGACTCCGACTCGCTCGCCACTGCGGAGCAGCGCGAATGTCACCGCTCCGCCCGCCGTGTAGCGAACGGCGTTGGACGCGAGGTTCAGGAGGATGTGGCGGGTCCGACCCGCATCGCCCAGCGCCCAGGCCGGGTCGCGGGCCGAGCGCACGATGACCGAGAGCTGTTTCCCCTGCGCCATCGCCTCAGTGATTTCCCGAACCTCGTCCAAGACCAGCGCCAGATCGAACGGCGCGCGCCCCAGCGCGAGCTGGCGATTCTCGCCCCGGGCGATGAGCAGCAGCTCCTCGATCAGCTTCGTCGTGCGCTCGAGCTCCCGCTCCATGGCCGCCAGGGCCTCGCGCACTTCGGCGTCACTGCGCCCATCGGCTGACGCCCACTGCACCTGCGCGCGCAGGTGCGTCAACGGCGTGCGGAGCTCGTGGCTGGCGTCCGCGGTGAACGCCTGCAGCGCGCGATGCGCGCGCTCCATGCGTTCCAGCATGCGGTTGATGCTCTCGGCCAGCTCGGTGACCTCGGCTTGCCCCGTGGGACTCGTCAGCCGCGTGCCGAGCTCTGAGGGCCCGATTGCCCGGGTCGTGCTGGTGACCTGCTCGAGCGGCTCGAGCGCGTCGGCGACGCCCTGGCGGGCACCGCGGGCAACGGTAAGCGCGGCCACTGGAAGCAGCAGGACGGCGACACCGCCGAGCAAGGCGAGCGCGAGGAGATACGGCTCGCGACTGGCGGCGACGTAGATGTCGAACGCGCCGGCGGCGCGATGCAGGACGCGGAAGCGCCAACGCGCGCGCTCGGCGATCGCCGTCAGCATCACCGCGCGAATCGCATCGGGCGACGCATCCGCCGCCAGCCCCTCGAGCCGCTTCGCCGGCATGTCGGCAGACACGAAGTACACCTGCTGTTGGCCGCCCGCGCTGGTGGTCGTCCGCGTGATGACGACCTGACCGCCCATGCCGACCAGCTGGTCGGCCAGCGTCGAAGGCATCACGCCGCCCGGCTCGGTCGTCGAGTCGCGATAGGCCCCCAGCAGCGACTGGATGACGTCGGCGGAGCGCTCGAGCGAGCGCCGTAACGCCATCTCGGCGGCCACCGCGAAGACGACCGTTACCAGCAGCGCATACGCCGCGAGCGTAATCCAGGCGACGCGGCTGAACCGCCGCGTGAGTACCTGGCTCAAGCGCCGTTCACTCACCGGCATCAGTCCCGAACCGGTATCCCACGCCGCGCACTGTCTTGATCGGCGCCGCCCGGCCGCCGAAGCTGAGCTTCTTGCGGAGGTAGTTGACGTAGACGTCGACGACGTTGGTTTCGGGATCGAACTTGTAGTTCCACACCGCTTCGGCGATGCGCGAGCGCGACACGGTGCGGCCCGCATTGCGCATCAAGAACTCGAGCAACGCGAATTCGCGGGGCGAAAGGTCCACCACGCGGTCGCCCTGGACCACGCGCCGCGTCAGGGCGTCGAGTGTGATGCCGCCCACCTCCAGTGTCGCGTCCTTATGGCGCAGCTCGGAGCGCCGGATCAAGGCGTGCACGCGGGCGAGCAGCTCGGGAAGATCGAACGGCTTGGTGACATAGTCGTCGGCCCCGCCTTCGAGCCCGCGCACGCGCGATTCCAGCTCGTCTTTCGCGGTGAGGAGTAATATCGGCGTTGAGACGCCGCGCTTGCGGAGCTCGCCGACGACGCTGAAGCCGTCGCGACCGGGCAACATGACGTCGAGTACGAGGCAGCTGAAGCTGCCATCGAGCGCGCGTTCCAGGGCGCGATCGCCGGAGTCGGTCTCCGTTACGCCGTAGCCTTCCTCCCGAAAGGCCTTACTAAGGAAGCGCCGCAAGTCGCGATCGTCTTCGACCAGCAGGATTTGCACGCCGCTAACGTACCGTGGCGGCGCGGCGTGGGGCAATGTGAGGACGATGAGAAAGCTCTAAGAAAGGCGCGAACCACTTCCATCGGAAAAGGCGTTCGGACACATTGAGGCCATGAACATCGCACTCTTACTCGCACTGAGCCTGACAGCATCCTCCGCGCCCCCGGCGCTGGATACTGCCACCTTTGCCGGCGGGTGCTTCTGGACCATGGAGCACGCCTACGACGATCTGCCGGGCGTGATCTCGGCGACCTCCGGATTCATGGGCGGTACCACGAAGAACCCGACGTACATGCAGGTGGTGGAAGGAAGCACCGGACATCTCGAAGCCGTGCAGGTGGTCTACGATCCCGCGAAGGTCAGCTACGAGAAGTTGGTATGGACCTTGTGGCACAACATCGACCCGTTCCAGACGGACGGGCAGGCCTGCGACACCGGCCCCAGCTATCACACGGCGGTCTTCGTGCGCGGCGCCGAACAGCGGCGTACCGCGAGTGCTTCGCGGCAGCAGATCATCGAGCGTTTCAAGCGCGACGTCGCGACGCAGATCCTGACGGCCGGGCCGTTCTACGCGGCCGAGGACTACCACCAGGATTACGCGAAGAAGAATCCGGCTCGCTACGGCATGTACCGCACCGGCTGCGGCCGGGACCGGAGGCTGCAGGCGATCTGGGGTGATGAAGCCGGGCGGGTCAGCACATCCATGCGAACCGAGGTCAGAACAGCCATGTATTCCGTCAAGCCAAGACCCAGTGACGCCGTCCTGCGGCGCACGTTGACGCCATTGCAGTACGAGGTGACGCAGCACGAGGGCACCGAGCGGCCCTTCCAGAACGAATACTGGGACAATCATAAGGAAGGGATCTACGTGGACGTCGTGTCCGGCGAGCCGCTGTTCTCCTCGCTCGACAAGTACGATTCGCACACCGGGTGGCCGAGCTTCACCCGCCCGCTCGAGGCGTCGAACGTGGAGGAGAAGACCGATCGCTCGTTGTTCATGGAACGCACCGAGGTGCGCTCGACGCATGCGAACTCCCACCTGGGCCACGTCTTTGACGACGGGCCGCAACCCAGGGGACTACGCTATTGCATCAACTCGGCGTCCTTGCGGTTTATTCCGGTGGACAGTCTGGAAGCAGAAGGCTACGGGCAGTATCTGGCGTTGTTCAAGAAATAGATGTAGGGGCGCAGCATGCTGCGCCCCTACTTTTATAATCGTTTCGGCTGACGTTCGAGCAGACCAACGGCGCGGTGCAGGCGTTCGATCGCCGCGCCGAGGTCCTCGCTCGGTCCCGGCGACAATTCTCCGACCAACGCGACTTCTTTGAGCAGCTGCAGGGCGTTGCGCACGTGCTCGACGGGCCGCTCGGCGTTGGGGGTCCGGAGGGCGCGTCCACGGCGATCGAGCGTGCTGCGCCGCTCCCCCCCGCGGCGCCGATCCACGACACTGCGCCGCTCCTCCGTGACGACCGAGACCGACCGCCGGCGAGGTTCGGCGCGGCGGTCGGTTCCCGTGCGGCGGTCAGCCCACAGCCTGGTGGTCATTAGGGACGGCGCGCGGGCCGGGCAGCGGCGGGCATCGGTCCCCAGAAGGCGGGATCGGTCGCCCGCACCTCACGCGAGACGTAGCTCTGTTTGGGGTCGAGACGGAACCGGTTCGTTTCCCAGCTGAGCGTCGCGTCGGTGGAGAACTTCTGGAGCGCGGCCTGTTCCGCTGCGGTCGCGTTCTGCATCGTCTTCATTCCATCGGCGAACATCTGATCGAACTCACCGTAATTCGCGACCGAAGAAAAAATAATGTAGGTCGGCGTTTGCATGCCCGCGATGACCGAATAGATCCGGAACTGCGAGTTTGGTGCCGAGCGCTGAGCGGCAGTTCCATAGGCCTTCGCGGCCGCGTCGAACTCCGGCTCGTGGCCCGGCCGGACCCGCACAATCGAAATCTCCCAGAAGCGCTGCTTGCTCAGGTCCGGGAACGCTCCCATGCTGAGGTCCGGTCGCGCCATCGCCTGAATCGTGCGAATACCATCCAGCACTTCCGCGTCCGCCCGGCTGAGCCGGTCGAGCTCCTCCTGCATGCCGACGTCACGGCGCATCGTCTCGGCATACGCCGCGTGGTTGGCTGACGGGATGAGGTACCACGCCTCGGGCGTGCCGGTCATGGACGTCATGGCGAGGTAGTAATCGGGCGAATTCGCCCGGCCGTAGGCGGCAGGCCATCCTGACTCGATCCTGGCATGATCGGCCGCGCGGCCCACCTTAACTTGCTCCCGGATGATCGTAACCATTGACGGCTGCGTCGCGGGCAAGCCGGTGGCCTGCGCAAATGCGACAGCTGGTGCCCCGCACGCTAGCGTGAGGAGCGCGAATCCAATCATCCTGATCATGGAAGAACCTATGGTTGGCGGTCCGGCGAAACTATCACGAAACCAACCATTTGTCGAATCGTACCATCAAAGGAATAGCCTCCACCCCCAGGGTACCCCATGACGCCGTTTACGCCGTTCGTCGCCGTCATCGTCGCGTTGCAGTCCGGGGGGAGCAGCTCCCCGCCTCCATCATCCTCGTCCGCTACAACCGCTCGCGCAACGCGTGCCACGGCGCCACCGGTAATCGACGGCAAGGACAACGACGAGGTCTGGCGCCTGGCGCCCGCCATCAAGGACTTCCGGCAGTTCTCCCCGACCGAGGACGCCGATCCGAGCTTCGCCACTGAAGCCAAGGTCGCCTACGACGCCCACAATTTCTACGTCTTCGTGCGCGCATTCGACTCGCATCCCGATAGCATCAAGAAGCTTCTGGCCCGCCGCGACGTCCGGATCTGCTGTGACCAGATCAAGATCGTCATCGATTCCTACCATGACCGGCGCACCGGCTTCGAGTTCGCGGTGAACCCGGGCGGCGTGAAGCGCGACTACGCGATGTACGGCGACGATCAGCAGGAAGACGACGCGTGGGATGGTGTGTGGGAAGTTGGGACGCAGGTCGACTCGCTCGGCTGGACCGCGGAGTTCCGGATTCCGCTGTCCCAGCTGCGCTATGCGCACACGCCGAGCAATACGTTTGGGTTTGCGATTTGGCGAGACATCGATCGCCACGGCGGCGAGCGGGTGGGCTGGCCCCTGTACCGAACGACGCGCCGCGGGTTTGTGTCGCAGCTCGGCGACGTCGTAGGCCTCGACGGCTTGGCCTCCCCGCGGCGCCTCGAATTGGCGCCGTACGCGGTGGCGAAGAATGAGCCCGCGCCGGGGTTCGAGCGCGATCAAACGTTCGATGCTGGTGCGGACATCAAATACGGCATTACCTCGAACATCACGGTCGATGCGACGGTGAACCCCGATTTCGGACAGGTGGAGGCCGACCCGTCGGTCGTGAACCTCACATCCTTCGAGACGTTCTACCAGGAGCGGCGCCCGTTCTTTGTCGAGGGGACGGGCATTTTCAACTTCAGCGTCAACTGCAACATCGTGAATTGCAGCGGCGAGGGACTGTTCTATTCGCGTCGGATTGGGCACGATCTCAGCCGCATCATCGGCGCCGCCAAGATCACGGGCCGGCTGCCCGGTGGTCTCACGATCGGCGCGGTGGAAGGGATCACCAAGCGCGTGGCGGGAGACAGTGACGTCACGCTCGAGCCATTCACGAACTATGGCGTGCTCCGCCTGCAACAGGACTACCGCAACGGCAAGAGCGGCATCGGCTTCATGGCCACCGCGGTGAACCGCAACCTGGACCAATGGACCGAGGACGGCTTGCGGAGCCGGGCCTATGTGGGCGCGGTCGATTTCCGCCACCGGTTCCACAACGACGACTACGAAATCGCCGGCTCATTCGACCTCAGCTCGGTCGGCGGCAGCCCGGCTGCGATCGCCCTGACGCAGCGAAACTCGACGCACAACTATCAGCGCCCTGACGACGACGTCACGTTCGACAGCACGCGCACGACGCTCGGCGGGCATGCCGAGGAGCTGCTGTTCACGAAGCAGAGCGGGTACATCCGCTTTCAAACGAGCTACATGCGCCGTTCGCCCGGCTTCGAGATCAACGATCTGGGCATCCTGTTCCGCTCCGATCAGCAGGGGTGGAATAACTGGGGGTCCTTCAACTGGCAGAAACCGACCAGGCTGTTCCAGCGGGCGTTCTGGAACTTCAACTGGTGGCAATTCTGGACGACTGGCGACGGGCTGCCGACGGACCGGGCCGCGAACACGAACTTTCTCGGCCAGTTCAAGAACCAATGGTGGGTTCACGTCGGCGGGACCGTGGGCAATCTGGGCCAGATCTTCTGCGACCG
>JBOHSJ010000044.1:0-14884 GCA_050733035.1 Gemmatimonadales bacterium
GCTATGATCTCACCGAGTTCGTCGCCCACAACGCCTTCGAGTTCATCCATCCCGACGACCAACAGGGCGTCGTTGCCCGCCTGACCGAGGTCATGGCACAGCCGCGGGCGCGCGTGAAGGTCGCGGCGCGTGTGCGCCACAAGAACGGCAACTGGCGCGATCTCGAGGGCGTCTTCACCAACCTGCTCGACGACCCGAGCGTAGCCGCTATCGTCAACAACTACCGGGACGCGACCGACCGCCGCAATCTCGAAGAACAAGTGATCCTGGCCCAGAAGATGGAAGCGATCGGGCGGTTGGCGGGCGGCGTGGCGCACGACTTCAACAACATTCTCACCGCGATCGGCGGCTATACCGACCTGCTGCTTGCCGATCTTCCGGAGCATGACCCTCGCCGCCACGACGTCGAGGAGATCTATCAGGCCGCGCAGCGCGCGGCGAGTCTGACGCAGCAACTCCTGGCGTTCAGCCGACGCCAGGTGATGCAGCCGAAAGTGATCGATTTGAACGCGCTCGTTACGGACATCGAGAAAATGCTCCGCCGTCTCATCGGAGAGGATATTCTGTTCGCGACGGTGCTACATCCACGGGTCGGGAACGTGCGCGCCGACCCCGGCAAGCTCGAGCAGGTGATCGTCAACCTGGCGGAGAACGCGCGCGACGCGATGCCGGACGGGGGACGGCTCACGATCGAGACGCGCAATGTGGAGCTCGACGAGTCGTATGTCTCCGAGCATCCCTCCGTTGCACCGGGGCCGTACGTGCTGCTCGCCGTCACGGATACGGGCATGGGTATGGACGACGAAACCAAGGCCCGCATCTTCGAGCCGTTCTTCACGACCAAGGCGCGGGGGAAGGGCACAGGGCTCGGCCTGGCGACCGTCTACGGCATCGTGAACCAAACGGGCGGACACATCTGGCCGTACTCGGAGCCCGGCCGTGGCACGACGATGCGCGTGTACCTGCCCCGGGTGGACATTCCGGCCGACCCGGTCAAGCGACCTGAAAGAGCCGCACCCGAATCGCTCCGAGGCGCCGAAACGATCCTGCTCGTCGAAGACGAGGATCCGGTCCGCTCCGTGACCCGGCAATTGCTCGAGCGGAACGGCTATACCGTCCTTGAAGCGGCGGACGGACTCGAGGCGCTCGCGCTGGTTGGGGAAGAGAACGGCAGCGTGCAGTTCGACCTGCTGCTGACCGACGTGATCATGCCGGGCATGAGCGGGCGCCAACTCGCCGAGCACCTCAAGTCCCGTCGTCCGAGTCTGCTGGTGCTTTTCATGTCCGGTTATACGGATGACGCCGTCGTGCGCCACGGCATGTTGGAGCCAGGTCTCGCATACCTCGAAAAGCCATTCCGCCCACCTGCCCTGTTACAAAAGTTGCGCGACGTGCTCGACCGTCGGCCCACTTGACCCGAAAAAGCCCCGAAAAAACCGATAAAACCTGCATTATCTTGCGAGTGTGCGCTCACTTCACGTACTAAGTCTATGTATTAACTGGAATTAAGTACGCGCAAGGCCCAAATAACAACCGTACTTGCTTATTCTGCAAGCAGTTACGTATGAAAGTGGCGCCGCGCACTGACCCCCCAGCTAGATTGCGCCATGCCTTTACCGCCCCTCATCGGGCACGAAGGGGTTAGGACCAGACTGGAGGGCGCCCACGCCTCCGGAAAGCTGCCGCAAGCCCTACTGCTTGCCGGACCACGCGGAGTCGGCAAACAGCGTCTCGCGCTGTGGCTCGCTCAATTGATCCAATGCGAAGCTCAGGGACAGGAACCGTGCGGTGAATGCCGCCCCTGCCGTCTCGTGCTTTCGCTGCAACACCCCGATGTGCACTGGTTTGTACCGGTCGAGCTCAGCAAACGAGGTGGTGGCGGCGGTTCGGACGCCGACAGGCAGATCGACCTGGTAGCGGAGGCGCTGGCGGAAGAGATGGCGGCTCGGCGGGAGCAGCCGCTCTACGCACCGGTGGTGGGGCTGGCGAGTCACCCCGTCGCGTCGGTGCGTCTGCTGCTCCGGCGGCTGGCGCTGACGCCGGCGATGAGTGCGCGGAAGGTCTTCCTTGTGGGAGATGCGGAGCGCCTCATCCCGCAGTTGGGAACCGAAGTAGCGGCGAATGCGCTGCTGAAGGCGCTCGAGGAGCCGCCGGCGGATTCGGTCATCATACTGACCGCCGCGGATCCCCACGCCCTGCTTCCGACGGTTTTGTCGCGTGTTGTGCTCGTTCGTGTGGCGCGAATCGCCGACAGTGCCGTGACAGCATTCGCGCAGCAAACGCTCGGTATTGCGGATAAAGCTGAACTGGCACAACGAGTTACAGCGGTTGAAGGGTGCATTGGCAAGCTCTTTGCAACAGATGTCCCTCGTTCCGGGCAGGCTGACCTGGCGGCCCGGTTCCTGGAGGCGCCGCTGCTGTACGCGCTTGGTCAAGTGCCGTTTCAGGCGCGCGGCGGCTTCACCGACATGCTGGACGCATTGGCCAACAAACTGCGCAGCGAAGTCAAGCGCGGTGGCGATACGGAGAAGCTGGTTGAGGCGATCGCGCAGGTGATGGATGTTCGCGACCTCGCCCAAGGCAACGTGAACCCGCAGCTCCTGGCTGCCGTACTGGCTGAGGACCTGCAGGGGATGCGGCGGTCATGAAGCTGTCGCACTTGGATCAAGCCGGGCGTGCCCGGATGGTAGACGTCGGCGACAAGCCGCTGATGGATCGCACGGCGGTCGCGACGGGAACGATTCGGATGTCGCAGGAGGCGTTCCGGCAGGTCGCCGAGCAGGCTGTCGCCAAGGGTGACGTGCTGGCGGTGAGTGAAGTCGCGGGAACGCTGGCGGCGAAACGGACGGCGGAGCTGATCCCGCTCTGCCACCCGCTGGGCCTCGACCATGTCGAGGTCGAGGCGACGCTAGCCGAGTCGCTGCCGGGGGTCAGGGTCTGGGCCAGGGTTCGGACCGTTGGCCGCACCGGCGTCGAGATGGAAGCACTGACGGCTGTCGCGGTTGCGTTGTTGACCGTGTACGACATGGTCAAAGCGGTGGATGCCGGGATGGTGATCGGGGATGTGCAGCTGCTGGAGAAGCAAAAAGCCCCGGTGGATGCTTGAATGAGGCTTGAAAGTGGAGTCGTAGGTTCACTGAAGCTGGAAATGGAGAGGAGTATGCAAACGAAAACTCAACGTCTGATACTACGCGGCGGCATGATCGCGCTGGCCGTTCTGCTCGTCAGTACCGTGGGCGGATGGGCCGGCGGGACGACAACCGACGCCGAGCGCGCGCCTGCTTCCGGCGCGGAGCTGCTCGGTGAGTTGCGGGCGCTCCGCCAGCAGCTCGACGCGAAGCAGGGCGAGTTGGAAGTCGCTCGGCTGCAGCTCGACCGCGTGGATGCGATCATGCAGTACTCGACGCATTACCGCCTGCCGGCCGACATGGCGACGGCGGTCTATGACGTCGCGTTGAGCGAGGGCATCGACCCCGGCCTGGCGTTCCGCCTGGTCAAGGTCGAGTCCGGCTTCAACCCGCGCGCCACGAGCCACGTCGGCGCCGTGGGGCTCACCCAGGTGCTGCCGAGCACGGCACGGCTGTACGAGCCGGGCCTGACCACGCAGCAGCTGTATGATCGGGATACGAACCTGCGGATCGGGTTCCGCTACCTGCGGGATCTGCTGGACCGCTATCCGACCAACATCAGCCTCGCGCTCCTTGCCTATAACCGCGGCCCGGCAAAGGTGGAGCAGCTGTTAGGCGCCGGTCGCAATCCTGCGAACGGCTATGAAGCGGAAGTCATGAAGGGATTCCGGCACCACTAACCTCGGGTGCCGGCGGTTTACCGGCTCGGAATACGCAGGACGTCACCGGGCCGGATCACACTCCGCATCGTCAGATCATTCGCTTCCAGTAGCGCCATCAGGCCGATGCCGTGCTGGCGGGCGATCCCGCTCGCCGTCTCGCCTCGGGTGACACGGTGCCGCGAGCTGCCGTCCGCGCTGGCGGTGCGGTACCGCGTGGAGACGCGCCGAACGCGCGGCTCGGGCGGATTGCTCCAGGCACCGCGCGGCACCACGCGGCCGCTCATCGGCACGATGATCCGCTGGCCGATCCGCAGCGCGTGCGCGCGTAGGCGCGGATTAGCCGCCTGCAGCATGGTCACCGTCACCTTATAGCGTTGCGCGATCGCGGACAGCGTCTGCCCTGACGTCACATAGTGATCGACGAACGTGACACGCTCGTTGATCGGCAGCTCGGCGTAGCGCTCCGCGACCCGCGCCCCCACCCCACGCGGGACCCGTACGATCACGGTCCGCTGCGGCGGCGTAATGCCGCGCACGAACTGCGGATTCAGCTCGAGCATCGCGGCCACCGACGTATCGGCAAGCCGCGCCAGCACGTCGAGCCCGGTGGCATCGGGGACGGAGACTTCGTCGAACACGAGGGGCGGCAGGCGCTGGATGTCCGTAAAGCCGTAACGGGCCGGCTGCTTGGCGATCAGCGCCGCGGCGATGAGCTTGGGCACGTAGTCCCGAGTCTCGCGCCGCAGGTTGCGGCGATCGGCGATCTGGAAAAAGGTCTGATCGTCAACGGTATCCGGCTCCCCAGGCAGGCGGCGGATTTCGCGCTCGATCCGGCCGGCACCGGCATTGTACGCCGCGGCCGCGAGGTACACGCTGCCGAGGCGCTGCACCAGGTCTTCCAGGTGCGCGACGGCCGCGTCGGTGGCCTTGAACGGGTCGCGCCGCTCATCCATCCAGGGGTCGATCTGCAGGCCGTACCCGCGCCCCGTCGGGGCCATGAACTGCCACATGCCGACCGCGCGCGCGCGGCTCACGGCGGTATTCGACAACCCGCTTTCGATCAGGGTGAGATAGACGAGATCCTCCGGCAAGCGGCGGGCCCGCAGCCGCTCGCGGATCATGCCCTCATAGCGCCCCAGCCGCGACAGCCAGATCTCGAACCGATCGCGCGCGTCGAGCTGGAAGAACTCCAGATACTCGAGCACGCGGCGGTTGCCCGCGAAGCTCGTGACATCGATATCGAAGGTGGTGGTCGCGTCGGAGCCGAACAGCTGCTCGGCCTCTTGCCGCACATCTTCACCCGCGACGCGCTGGTTGGTGCGCGGCACCGTAGGCGCCTCGGCGGACCGTCCATGCAGACTATCGAGCGCCGACTGGTCGGCAGCGGAATCCTGCTCCACCTTGGCGAGTGCCGTCCCGAGCTGTACGGCGGAGCTATCGGTGGCCGTGGCCACCGGAATCGGTCCGGGGGGAACGACCGCGGCAGGGGCAGGAATATGTGTACCGGCGCAGCCGGCGAGCAGCGCCGCGGCGCCCATCATCGAAAGTAGAACTGCAGTGCATCGTTTCATCGTGTCGCCAGATAATTCCCAAGTAGACGGTTTGTCGCGTTCAGGACCGCAAGCGCCGCGCCACGCGGCGGGTCGGTCTCCGTCAAGCACGACCCTACCAGCCGGGTCGCCTGCTCCGCACGCGCCGATAGCGACACGATCACCACCGTCGCATCGAACGCGCGCACCGCTTTGACCCCCAGCAGCTCGAACGTGAGCTGTGGCTGCACTGCCTGTTCTAGGGCGTTAACTGCAGCAACCGCGCAACACCGTAGCTCCCCGGTCTGCGATGACACGCCGTCGGACGATCCTTCGAACCGGCGGCCATCTGACCACGTCAAAACCACTTTTGCGCGACAGCGGCCGTTAGCCAGCCGCTGAAACCCGAACTCCTGAAACCGCAGGCGCTCGTCGGGCACGCGCGTCCCTTCAGTCGAACCGAACTTCGATTTGCGGCTTCAACCCGGCGTCCTGCAGCGCTTCCACGACGTCCACCTCGAGACGGGGACGTCCTTGCGCGTCGTGCTCCGCCGAGATGAGCAAGATCAGTCCGCTGTCGAATTCCACTTTCACGTGCCGCACGTCCGACCGCACGGTTACATGTTTGACCGTTTCACCCTTCAGTCGCGTCACTGCCCCTACGACGCGCCGGAGATCCTGCAGGTCCGCGGTGCTCACACGAGACACTCAGCGAGCAGCTGCGCGATCGCCGCGTCCGGAATCCGCTCGGCCTGGATGAACAGTGACGACTTCGAGGTGGCCTCCAACGGATACGGCGTCCAGAACGACCGGCGCCGACCCGGAAGGGGCTCAGACGCGGCGCGAAACGACAAGACCAGCTGCCAAGCGGCCGTATTCGCGCGACGCTCGGCGACCGCGTCCACATGCCAAACCTGGTCCCCGTGCGCGATCACTCGCCATGACATGGCTCACCTCGAGCGGGGAAAGGGCGCAAAGGGCCCCCAATATGGGGCTTAGATGATTCTCGGTCAATAGTTTAGGGGGTTTTCAACAACGACCTCAGTCGTCGCGCGTCACGTATGCCCGGAAGCGGGTTGCAAGGTCTCGCGTGACGGGTCCCGAGACACCGGTGCCGATAGCGCGGCCGTCGAGCTTGGATATCCCGACCACCTCGGCGGCGGTTCCGGTGAGAAACACCTCGTCGGCCGTGTACAGGTCATACCGGTTCATCGGCATCTCTTCCACGGTATATCCCGCCTCGCGACCTAGCTCGATCACGGTGTCGCGCGTGACGCCACGCAGAATTCCTGTGTACGGCGGGGGTGTCCGCAGTGTGCTGTTGGACACGGCAAAGAGATTCATGCCGCTCGCTTCGGCCACATAACCGGCGGAATCGAGCATGATCACTTCGTCCACGTTCGCCGCGATGCCTTCGACTTTGGCGAGAATGTGCGAGAGATAGTTGAGCGATTTGACGCGGGGGGAGAGCGCTTCGCGGTGGTGAATCGGTGTGGCGGCAGTCAGTGCGGTCAGACCTTTTTCGTACCGGTCCTGCGGCCACAGCTTGATCGTGTCGAAGATGCTGAAGATTGTCGGCTTGGCGCATTTGCGCGGATCGAGCCCCAGATCCCCAACCCCGCGCGTAACGACCAACCGGATGTAATTGTCCTTGATCCCGCTCTTCGCGACGCCCTCTTCGACCATCCGGCCCATCGCCTCTTTGGCCATCGGGATTTCGAGCCAAATCGCCTTGGCCGAGGCGTATAGGCGATCGAGGTGCGCGTCGAGACGAAACACCCGGCCGCCGTAGGCGCGGATGCCCTCGAAAACGCCGTCGCCATATAAGAGGCCGTGGTCGAATACAGAAACGACCGCGCTGCCGCGGTCGTACCACGTCCCATCGATCCACACGATGGAGGGCATCGAAGGAAATGTGCCTCCGATGCCCTCGCCTGACAACAGGGGGTCTAGCGACTCCCCCGATGCCTAGGAATGCTCGTTGTCGTCGTCGTGTCCGTCATGGTCATCGTCGCGGAAGGCGTCGATGGACGCCTGAATCCGATCCTTGACGACACTCTCGTTGGGCTGGCCCTTGTTCGCCGAGGCCGGGCTGATGAGGGCCGTTCCCTCCGCATTGAGGAACCAGCTGCCGATGTCCAGACGCAGGGTGACGTTCGTCGCGACACCATCGCTCACTGTGAGCGGCGGGAACAGCAGTACTTCCTGCTCCGCGCTGAGCTCGGAGGTGAATACGAAATCGCTGCGGGTGCCGGCCTGGCTATACGTGCCGGTCACACGGATGGCCACGCCGTCGAAGTCCGGATGGGCGGCGATGAATGCCGCATCGTCCGACGATTCCGGTTTGTGCACTTCGAACTCGAGCTCATCGTAGATCCCCGCCGGGGCGTCCACCGCGACGACGGTTGCCGTCGCCGTCCCGCCGAGCGGGAGTGAGACGAGGACCGGACCGACTTCGAACTCCTCGCAGTCGTCATTGCCCATAACCGAATCGCACGACGCAGCCTCGACGCGCTTCAGCTCGATCTCGCGGAGCACGACCTCGACGCTGCGAACCACAATCGTGTCGTTGCCCAGGGCGATGACCGTCGTGTCGCCGGCGGACACCACGCTCGGCGCCGCGGCGGAACCAAACGTGGCTGACGCCGCCGGACTCAGTGGACGCGAAGAAGTGAGGGCAAGGCTCAAACGCCCGCCTTGATTGTCGGCGCACCCGACCAGTACCGCGGCCACGAGTGGCGTTCCGACAGAAAGAAACTTGCGATACATGATGCCTCCCTTTTGAAGTACTGACGCCGTGACCTTCGCGGTCAGTACAGGGCAATCGACGTACCGAATGGCAGGCGGAGCCTAATCAATTGCGCCTACAACAGATGAAGCGTTGGGGGCCGTCGGGCAGCTGTACTGTCTTGGCACGGCTGACTTGAAACGAGCCAGCCGCTCTGGCTAGCGCCGGACGCCGAGTTTGGAGTACAGCGCCACGGCGCGTTCACGGGCCGCACGTGCGCCGGCCGCGTCGGCGGATTGCTCGAGCGTGACAGCGAGGTCCCGCTCGACGTCCGCGAGCACCTCGGTGAGGTCATGCTCCTCGGCAAGGTGTGCGGCCTCTGTCAGGAGACGGACGGCATCCGCCAGCAATCCGCGGGAACGCGCCACGCCCGCCTGAATGCGCCAGACCTCCGCGAGCCCCGCGCCGAAACCGATCCGGAGGTAGCTCGCCGCCGCGCGCTCGAGCTCGGCAGCGGCCAACGGCGTGTCCCCAAGCAACAGATGCAGTTCCGCCCGCCCCGTGGCGGCGAGTGTCGCCAGTTGCTGGTCACCGACTTCCGCGGCGAGCCGAAGCGCCTCCTCCGCCGCGTCGAGCGCGGCGCGGACATCGCCCTGATCACGCAGACTGATCCCCATATTGTGATGAGTTTCCGCGATGCCGCGGGTCATGCCGACCTGCTGATACTCCGCGAGCGCCAGCCGGTAGAGCGCCCGCGCTTCACGGGGGTCTCCCCGCATGTTGGCGAGGATGCCGAGGTTGTTGAGGCTGCGGGCCTGGGTCGCGTGATCACTCAACGTGCGCGCGAGACCGAAGGCCTCCTCGAAGCGGCGCTCGGCCGCGGCGACTTCCCCGCGCCGCAACGCGATCGCGCCTTGATAGTTGCGCGCACGCAGCTCGGCATGGCGTTCGCCGCGCGTACGCGCGAGCTCGAAGGCAGTGTCCGCCCAACGGGCTGCCGCGACCAGATCGCCAAGCCGCCCGTTCGTCTCCGCGGCGACCAACGCGAAGCGCGTTCGGCTCTCGAGAACCGCCGTTGGCAGCTTTCCCAGACGTTCCAGGACGTCGCGGTGACGTCCCGAGGCCGCCAAATCGTCCAGCTCGCGCAAGAGCGCCGATTCTTCCGCCAGGGAAGCCATCTGGGATCGCCCGGTTACCACGCCACGGCGTATTCCGAAAACATCAGAATATTCGCGTCGAGCTCGTCCAGCTCCTCGAACTTGACCGATCCGACACGGAACCAGAGCGTGCCGGGTGCCTCGCGCCGCCACAGGTCGAGCACGTGCTCGATCGCATCGTCCGCCGAGTCGACATCTCCGTCGTCGTCGAAATCGTGATTCGCATCGAAGTAGCGAACCTTGAGCCGTGCCGGGTGCTCGGGATTGAAGACCAGGCCCGCTGGCTCGAACTGAAAGAGAAAGCGCGCGCTATCGACGACCGTAACAGTGATGAGAATCGAGTCACCGGCTTGGAAGGCCGAGCCGTCCGGCTTGCGCAGCAGGGCGTCGCCGGGGATTTCGAACCGGAGGAATTCCTCACCGGTGTCTGCCGGTGTAGCGCCTTGATAATTGAGATGCAGCTCGCGGCCGTCGGCGACTTTGGCCCAGACGCTGGCCTGATTCGAAACGAGCGGTGGCGCCAGTGAGTCGTGGCGGACGATGTTCAGCTCGGCGTCCGGCCGACCGCCCGGCCCGGTATTGTCGCCGCAGGCGAACAGCGCCACGGCTGCGAACCCAGCGATAAAGCGGGACAAGAACTGACGCATCTCGGGCTCCCCGAAAGTGGTTCGAAGCATTCTCTCTGCATGGCACGGGCCGTCAGAACGGTGTGTCCACATGAGACTTACCTCCTCTGTGACTGAATCATCGCGGCGCAGCTGGCTCAATCCGAGTCAGGCTCGCCCTGGAGCAGACGTTGCAGGCGTGAGCGCGAAATTCCGAGCCGGCGCGCCGCCTCAGACCGGTTGCCGCCAGTGGCTTCGACCATCGCCTGCGCGGCGGCGGCGATGATCTCCTGGAGCGTCGCTGGGAACGGCAGTCCCGAGCCGGAGGCGGGGCGCGCGGCATCCGCACGCAGCTCGCCCAGCGCGAGCGTCCCGGGTGTCGAGAGCAGGAGCGCACGCTCGATCGTGTTGCGCAGCTCGCGCACGTTCCCCGGCCAGGAATGCGTGAGCAGGGCGCGGCGCTGCGCCTCGCCGAGGGACGGGACGGGCAGGCCGTACTGTGCGCAAAAACGCTGCAGAAAGGCGTCGGCCAGCTGCAGCACATCGTTGCCGCGATCCCGCAGGGGCGGGAGCGAAAGGCTCACGACATTGAGGCGATAGAACAGGTCCTGGCGGAACCGTCCCGCGCGCACGTCCTGCTCGAGATCGCCGTTCGTGGCCGCGATGATACGCACGTCGAACTGACGCGTGGTTGTCGCGCCGAGGCGGCGAGTGGCCTTCTGCTCGAGCGCGCGCAAGAGCTTCGCTTGCAGCTCCAGCGCGAGCTGGTTGATCTCATCGAGGAGCAGCGTCCCTCCCTCGGCGGCCTCGAACAATCCCGGCTTGGCGGTCTTCGCGTCGGTAAACGCACCGCGCTCGTGCCCAAAGAGCTCGCTTTCGAGCAGCGGGGCCGGCAGGGCAGCGCAGTTGAGCTCGATGAATGGTCCCCGCGCACGCGGGCCCCCGTAATGCAAGGCGCGCGCGAGGAGCTCTTTTCCGGTACCGGTTTCGCCCAGGATCAGGATCGTTGCGTCCGCGTGGGGTAGCACGCGCGCCGCCCGCTCCAGCGCGGCGTGCAGCGCCGGGCTCGTGCCCACGATCTCCCGGAACGCGTGCGCCTGGGCCTCGAGTCGCGCGTGCTCGCCCCGCGCGAACGCCG
This sequence comes from Gemmatimonadales bacterium, assembly GCA_050733035.1. Taxonomy (GTDB): domain Bacteria; phylum Gemmatimonadota; class Gemmatimonadetes; order Gemmatimonadales; family GWC2-71-9; genus 20CM-2-65-7. The sequence goes on from JBOHSJ010000044.1 coordinate 10,948, forward strand.
CGCGACGACGGCTGATTGCCGCCTGAACGGCGTCGTGCAACGCATCGCGATCGTCGGGGAGCGCAAAGTAATCGGCGGCACCGGCGGCGACGGCTTGGGCCACGAGCCGGTGAGCTAGCGTTGCGCCGACGGCGAAGACAGGGATACCGGCGGGTACCGCCAGATTGGCGAGGACCGCAGGCAAGTCGGGCTCGCGTCCGCCGGCCGCGAGCAGCACGGCGGCCGCGTTCGGTGGAGGCGACTCCGCTTCCCCTCGCTGCCACACGACGAGCGGCACCTTCAACTCGGCGGCGAGGAGAGGCCAGAACTCGCCGAACGAATCCGTGAGGGGGACGACCACGAGGACGGCGTCAGGCGTCTTCACGATCACGGACGCTACACGACCCAGGATGAAGATTGAATGAAGTATGGCACGTGAACTGTGGTGCCCAGCGGAGCCACGCCGCCGTGCGTTCCACGGCGGCATGGCTGCTGGGTATTAGAGAGACAGCGGGGCGCTATTGTTTCTGCACCCGGAAGTTCACCGTGCCGGCGTAGTTGAAGAACTGGACCTTGACCGTCCAATGCCCGTGTGCGCCTTTCGCCATCCCGAACGTGCCGTTCGCACTCAGCGACTGCGAGTACAACTGTGCCCCCGTGCTGTCGGAGATCGTGAGTGTGGCCGAGCCGCCGCTGACGGTCGTCGCCTGGTTGACCGTCGCGCTGTCACCCGTATTCAGCCATTGGTAGGTGTACGTCCAGGTAATATCCGACACGTTCGAAGCCTGGAACTGGAAGTTGTCGGTGACATTGTTGATCTGCGGCTCATACGGAGCCAGCGGGCCGCTACTATTGCCGCACCCCAGAAGTGTGAGGGCGGCAAGGGCGGCGATCGCAATCTGGCGCTGCCTGTCGATAAACATCGTCCGGACTCCGGAGAATAGGTTGCCCGAACCGAGGGCAAGTCGAATGCCCTCCAAAGGCCAAACGGTAATACGCGGCGGTGCAGCACGATGCGAGACGACGCGTGATCCGGCTCACGGGCTGCGCCGCCCGCTTTGATGCAGGCCCGACTCGTTTTGAGTCAGGAAAGGTCCGCCGGAAACGAGGAGGAGTGAGGCGGCTGGGGATCGAACCCAGGACCTACGGATTAAAAGTCCGTTGCTCTACCAACTGAGCTACCGCCTCTGGTAGCCGAAAGATAGTGGCACACATTACGTTTTGCCCCGGCCTTCTGCGTCGTGCCGCCCTCCATCATTCGGGAGACTACTTCGTGAACCTGTCGCATCTCCGTGCCGTCGCGCTCAGTGTGTTCGCGGTCGGCTGTTCTTCGAGCACGCAAACGGCGCCATCGTCCAACGTCGTCACGATTGCCGCTGATGACTTCGCCTTCGGGATGCCCGATACAATCCCAGCAGGCCGCACGACGTTTCGACTGGTGAATCGGGGTCGCGAGCCCCATCAAGCCGTCATCATGGGTGCGCCGGGAAAAGGGCTGGCCGAGCTGGAGGCGGCGGCCGTCCCCAAGGGGCCGGTTCCCGAGTGGTGGCGGGCCTTCCTGCAGCTCCAACCAACGTTCCCGGGTGGCCCCGGCGTGGTCGTGAGCGGTGACAGTTCGGTTGTCGTGGTGGACTTGGCGCCGGGCAACTATGTGGTCGTCTGTTTCGTACCGAGCCCGGACGGAAAGATGCATGCGCAGAAAGGCATGGTCCGCCGGCTCGTCGTGACGCCCGCGCCGTCGGCGGCGACGGCCGCCGCCGAACCCAAGTCGGATGTCACCGTGACCCTGTCCGATTTCGCCTTCGCAACGTCGGCTCCGCTCACGGCCGGCACGCATACGATTCGCGTCGAGAACAGCGGACCGCAGCCTCATGAGCTGACCATCGAGCGCCTCGGCCCCGGGAAAACGCTTGCAGACTGGCAGCGTTGGGTATCGGGCGGCATGAGGGGCGAGCCGCCATCGATCCCCGTGGGCGGGTTAGCAGGTCCCGACAAGGGCAAGGTCGGTTGGGTAACCGTGACCTTCACGCCCGGCAACTACCTATTCCTGTGTTACGTGCCCGACGCGAACGATGGGAATCCGCACTTCGTGCATGGGATGGTGCAGCAGGTAACCATCAGCTAAGTCGGCAACGGGCGGCAAAAGGCGGCAACGGTAAGACCGTCGCCGCCTTTTTGCCGCCTGTTACCGCCCTGGTTCTAGAAGACCCAGTGCACTCCGATCTGCGTCTGCTGCGGATCGCCCAAGCCACTGCGGAGCGTGCCGTCGAAGTTGAACAGGAGGCTGGTCGCGGCGGGATCGCGGAAGTTTTCCGACCCCAGCACGTTGAACATCTGCGCGATCAGCTCGAGCCGGCCGCGGCTGCCGAGGTTGAGCGGCCACGTCAGCCCCACATCCCACGAGAAGTAGCTGTTGTCTTTCCGCAGCGTGTTGCGCTGCAGCACGGTCCCATTGGCGCAGTTGCGATCCGCCGCCGACGTGGCGCGCTGCCCCGCGGGCGGGGCGAAGGGACTGAGCGGGCTCGGGCCGCAGCTCGCCGACGTCGGCTGCGCCGAGTAGATGCTCACCCGGTTGTTCAGGAACAGGCCGCCGCCGATGTGCGCGACCATCCAGCCGTTGAAGCGGTGGCGCTGGTCGCGGTCGCTCCAGCTGTACTCGGGCGCGAGGTTGTCTGCCCGGGCATACCGGAAGGTGAAGGGGTCGCGCTCGTTGTCGTCGTCGGACTTGTCCCACGACAACGTGTAGTTGACCTGGAACTGGAAGTTGGGATCGAGCACGCGCTTCAGGCCGACCGTGATCCCGTTGTAGCGCGACTTCGCGCTCGATTCGACGACCGTGAGCGTGCCGATACCGGCCCACGGCCCCGCATTCGCGACCCCGAACAACGAGTCGTTGCGGTTGATGAACCGCGTCACGTTGTCGGTGCTGGCGTGTGTGTAGCTGAGCGTGAGGCCAAGATCCGCCGCCACCTGCCGCTCATAGCCGACCGTGACGTTCAGCGTCCGCGGATTGCGGAAGTTCTTGTCGAACACGAACACGGACGGAGCGAACACCGCGCTCAGCGGCACGGTGGACGGGAACAGATTGGGGAAAGACGGCGCCGGCAGACCGAACGGAATCGTCCCGCTCGAGCCGAACAGCGTCACGCCCCGGTACCCATCGGTGCTCCGCGTGGACGCGAGATTGAGGCCGGGAATACGGGCGTAGTAGATACCGGCGCTCGCGCGCAGCACCGAGCGGCCGTCGGCATGCGGATCCCACGCGAGGCCGATGCGCGGCTGGATCATCTTCTTGTCCGAGGGGATCGTCCCGTCCGACGGGAAGCTGAACGTGCCTTTGGCGTTGGTGACCGTCTGTCCGTACAGCGGGGCGTACGCGGTCGAATCGACCGGCGACAGAAGGTCGGGCTGGAGCTGCGCCGACCACCGCAAGCCGTAGTTCAACGTCCAATTCTGGTTGGGCTTCCACGTGTCCTGGATGTAGAAATCGAGCTCGGTCTGCGGGATCTCCTGCGTGCCCGCCTCACGCACGGTGCGGTCCACCCCGGCCTGCTGCAGGTACAGCAGTACGGGACCGGTGATCGTGCCGCCCGGACACGTGCCGTCCGTGCGCGGCGCCGAGTTGCTGCACTCGACGTAGTTCGAGTCATTCGCCACGTACCCGAGGAATCCCGACACGGAGCTGAAGATGTAGCGGCTGTTCGCGAACCCGATGAACGTCTGTACCGAGTTCACGCGGTTGAACTCGCCGCCGATCTTGAAGAAGTGGTTTCCCCGGAAGATGCTCACCGAGTCCATCACCGACAGCGAATACGGCTTGTAGGGCGCGCCCCGGCCGTTGTTGGCGCTGTTCTGGCGCAGGAGGCCGCCGGGGATCGCCACGCCCGAGCTGGAGCCCTGGCCGGCGATGCCGGTGTTGGCGACGCTTCCCGTGATGTTGATGATGATCGACGACAGG
>JBOHSJ010000045.1:0-14189 GCA_050733035.1 Gemmatimonadales bacterium
TTCCTCCACATCGTGCTCGGTGAGCTCGCGCCCAAGGCGCTCGCGCTGCTGCATCCCGAACAGACCAGCCGCTGGGTCGCGCCGCCCCTGATCCTCTTCACGATGGCGACGAACCCGTTCATCTGGATCCTCAACGGCACAGCGAACGCCCTCCTACGCTTGTTCGGCGCGCGACCACAGACCGAGCTCGAGCGCGTGCACTCCCCCGAGGAAATCCGCATGCTGGTCGAGCAGAGCCGTAAGACCGGCGGCCTCGGCACCGGAGATGCGCGGCTGCTCGAAGGGGTGTTCGAGTTCAGCGAGAAGAACGCCCGTGAAGTGATGACGCCGCGGACCGAGATCGTCGCGCTGCCGGCTGAAGCCTCGCTCGCAGAGGCAGCCGACCGCGTCGCGGCCGCCGGCCGCTCGCGCTATCCCGTCACCGGCGAATCGCTCGACGACGTCGTCGGCATCGTCCACGCGAAAGACATTCTGCGCGGCCTGCTGTCGGGGTCCGAAGCGCCCGTCCAGGACATCGCGCGGCCGGCGTTTTTCGTTCCCGGCACGCGCGAAGTGGAGGACGTGCTCGCGGACATGAAACGGCAAAAGGTCCACCTCGCGATCGTGCTCGACGAATTCGGCGGCACCGCCGGTCTCGTCACGATGGAAGATCTGCTCGAGGAAATCGTCGGGCCGATCTATGACGAGTACGACCAGGCGCCCGCGGCCACGCCGAGTGCCGCGGCCGGAGGCCTCAGTGGCGGTGGCGTGCCCATCCTCGCCGGGAGCACCGAGATCAGCGACGTGAACCGGATGCTCAAGCTGCATCTCGATGACGCGGACTACACCACGATCGGCGGGCTGCTGTTCGGGCGGTTAGGACGGTTGCCCAAGGTGGGCGACCGTGTGAATGTGCACGGGACAACCTTCGAGATATTGGAGATGGACGGCCGCCGCGTAGGGCGCGTGCGTGTGTGGCCGGCGACCGGCGAGCACGTCGCCGAACCGTCGAACTAGACTTTCGCCTCGCGACGGGCGCCGGCCAGCTGCACGGCCAGCTCGAGTGCCGCACGCATCGAGCCCGCATCCGCAATGCCTTTGCCGGCGATGTCGAAGGCAGTGCCGTGGTCGGGGGACGTGCGGATGAACGGCAGGCCCAGCGTCACGTTCACGCCGGCGCCGAATCCCGAAACTTTGACCGCCGTCATGCCGACGTCGTGGTAGGGCGCGAGCACCGCGTCGAACTCCCCTCGCAGCGCCCGCACGAATACCGTATCCGCCGGCAGCGGACCGGCCGCTCCCAATGTGGACGCGGCGGGCTGCAACACTCGCTCATCTTCGTCCCCGAACAGCCCGCCTTCACCGGCGTGCGGGTTGATCGCGCACACGGCGAGACGCGGCGCCGCGATGCCCCACCATTGCTGGAGCGCGTCCGTGGCGATGCGGCCCGCCTGCACCACGCGCTCCGTCGTGACCATCGTGATCGCGTCGCGCAACGAGAAATGCGTGGTCACGAGCACCACCCGCAGCCGCCCCGTGGCCAGCATCATGGCGACGGGTACGTCGCCGGCGACGTGCGCCAGAAATTCCGTCACGCCGGGAAAGCGATATCCGGCGGCGTGGAGCGCCAGCTTGTGGACTGGGCCGGTGACGATCGCATCGACTTCACCGGCGAGCGCCAGGCGGGCGGCCGCTTCGATCCCCTGCGCGGCGGCGCGCCCCGCCGCAACGTCGTTCCGCGCGCCGCCATCTTCCCATCCGCCGACGATGCGGACTTCGGCATCGATCGGCTGGCGCAGCGCTTTCCGCACGACCTCGGGCCCGATCCCTCGCGGGTCCCCTACGGCAACAGCCAGACGCGGACGGGGAGGAGCCACGCTAGAGCCTGATGTCGATGTACGTCTGGCGCTTCAGTTGATCGATGAAATGGCGAATCGCGAGCTGCTCGCCTAAGGTCTGGCGGATCCGCAGCTTGACGTCGTCGAAGGTGAGATCGCCCGCGTCATGGCGGCCGGTAATCTCCAGCACCACGAATTTCGGGCGCGGTGTGTTGTTGCCCGTGGCGATGACCGGCTTCAATCCGGTCGTCGTGTCGCTCGAGACGATCTGCTGGTATTCGGGCGGCAGATCGGTGAGCGGGGCATCCTCCGCCAGCTTGGGCTCCAGCGGATCAGCGTGGATCTTGGCCAGCGAGTCGAACAACGCGCCACCACTCGTCGGGCCGGCGCGCGCGAGGACATCGTGCAGCGAATCCGCCAGACGACGCGCGATGGCGATCTGGCCGGCGCTGATCTCCGGCACGATCAGGATATGACGCGCCAGGATCTCCGCCGGCTGCGTACGCTCGACCTTGATGATGTGGAAGCCGAACGACGTCTCGACCACCGGCGAGATCTCTCCCGGGCGCAGCCGGAACGCCATGTCTTCGAACTCCTTCACCATCACGCCGCGCCGGAACCAGCCCAGCTCGCCGCCTTGAGCCGCCGAAGCGCTGTCGCCGGAGAACCGCTTCGCGGCGGCGGCAAAGTCTCCCCCGCGACGCAGCTCGACGACCAGCGACTCGGCGCGCTGGGAGGCGACGTGCTTCGCGACCGAGTCGGGCGCCGGTCTGACGACGATCTGGCGGAAGGAAACCGTCGCCGGCCGGCGCGGCTGCTGGGCGCGGTTCTGTTCCCAGAATTCCCGCATTTGCGCGTCCGTGGGCGGAATCGGGCGCAGCTTCCCTTTTTGCCGCTGCCCTTCGATGAGGCGCTGGGCATACAGCTCCCGGCGTTGCTGATCGGCGAGCCAGCGACGCCACTCCTCGACGGACCCGAACCGTGCCTGCCGGATCTGGTCGCGGAATTCGGTTTCGGTGCGGAACTGCTTCCGGACGTTCTGATACGTCTGCTCAACCTGATCGAGCACTTCCTGATCGGTCACCTTGATCGAGGTGTCGCGCTGCGCCTGCTGCACGAGGATCTCCAGCTCGACGAGCCGGTCGAGAATCTGCCGGCGCATCACCGTCCGGCCCGCGGAATCGGTCGGCAGCGGCTGGCCTTGCGCCTGCGCCTGCACCATCTCCTCTTCGATCTGCGACGCGAGGATCGGGTGCGTCCCCACGACCGCAACGATGCGATCGAGCGACTGCTCCGACGGCGGCTGTTGCGCCCCCCCCTGCCCGGGCGCCGCCGCGATCGCGCACGCCACGAGCACCGCGAGCAGCAGTCTCATCGGTTCGGCCGCGCCGTGTCGATCGGCGCGGGACCGGGCGCCGGTGTCATCCGCGGCTCGTTGGTCCGGCTCGAATCGCTGGACGCGCGAATCTGCTGCGCCCGCTCCACCGCGCGGCGCACGCCGGCTTCGTCCACGTTCCACGTCGCCTGATTGCGCAGCGTCTCCGCGAGGGCCGGGGGGACCGGGAAATAGCGGGCGCGGCCCTGGAGCACGCGTTCCACGTAATCGTTCACGCGCCCCATCGCCACGTTGCGCCGCTCCTCCGGTGTCGCGACCGAATCGTGCAGCGCCTGCGGCGTGAGATTGAGAATCGATCCGAGCATCACCAGCGCGGAATCGTGCTCGGCGCGCACCTGTTGCCAGTCTTCAGCCGTGAGCGTGACCTGCGCCGACTCCGCCTGCTGGATCACCAGATCCCGTTGGGCGATCGCCTTGAGGAACTGCTTGATCTGATCGTCCGTCGCTTGCGGCAGCGCCTGCATGACTTGCGGATCCATCGCGGAGAGCCAGCGCACGAAATGGCGAACCTTGAGCGAGCCACCGCGGTAGTCCACGAGCACGCGGTTGCTGGTGCGGGACGCGTCCAGGTCCTGCACCGCGGCGCGCACAAACTCGGGCGCGCGGTCCACGGGCTTGATCTTTCGCTTGATCGACAGGCTGTCCAGATAGAGCGAGTCGGTGTGCAGGGCGACCTGGTCCTGCAACCGCACCCGGAACGTATCGCGCACCTCGGCAAGCGGCGGCCGGCGGATGATGTGGTAGCCGAACGGACTCTTCACCACGGCGCTCACCCCGCCAGGCCCCAGCTCCCACGCCGCGTCCTCGAAGGCCGGCACGAACTGGCCGCGCGTCGAAACGCCAAGCGAGCCGCCGTGGATCTTCGACCCGGGATCGTCGGAATACCGTGCTGCCAGCTGCGCGAACCGGACGCCGCCGCTGCGCGCTTGCGGCAACAGCTGCTCGGCCCGGCGGCGCTTCTGCGCGTCCACGTCGCTCGAGGAATTGGGGGGGAGCTGAATCAGGATATGCTGGAACATGCGGAACTGCCCCGCCGCATATGCCGAATCCACCTGCTGCGGCGTCATGTCGCCGCTCGCGATGAGCTTGTCGTGAAAGCGCTCCCACTTGAGCTGCGAGACGACCGGCCACATCGCCGCGGCCATCGTCGCCGAGTCGCGCAGGTCTTTGCCGGCGGCCAGCGCCTGCGCGAACAACGCGTAATCCACCCACACGTGCGACAGGCGGTTGAGCGCGAGCGGTTCGAGCGGGACCTGCTTGCTGCTGCCGACCCATCCGGCGACGCGCTCCACACTCAACGTCTGGTCGTTGGCCCGGGCGACGGTTTCCGCCCGGGGTGAGAATGCATCGCGTACGGCGCCGCACCCCACCACCAGCAGCAGTCCCGCCAGCAACACCAGACTCGTCCGTCGCATCCGATTCCTCGTTCCTCTGTTAACGGTGATGATCCCGCAGAACGGCCGTGAGCGCCCGGACCAGGCCGGGGCCGATCGACTCTCCGCCAAGCCGGCGGAGCCTGAGGGAGAGCGGCACCGCGCGCCGCACGTCCGCTTCGAACTGCACTGCCTCGAGCGCCACCTGGAGCCCCGCCAGCCGCGGCGCCGCGTCGCGCCGGAACGTCAGGCGCGCCTCGTCACCCTTGATGAGTACCGTCTCCAAGCCCGTTTTCGCGCCCAGCGCGCGCAGCTCAGCCACGAGGAGGAGGCGTTCAGCGGCCGCCGGCAACGGCCCAAACCGGTCGCGCAGCTCGTCACGAACGGCATGAATCTCACCTGGTTGCTCAGCCCGCGCCAGCCGCCGGTACAAATCCAGCTTCGCGTCATCGTCGGAGACGTACTCGTCGGCGAGGTGCGCGGGCGCGTCCATGGTGACGTCGGGGGGGGAGAACTGCTCCCTGCTCCCCGCTCCCCGCTCCCCCTGCTTCAGACCGCGCACCGTTTCTTCCAGCCAGCGCAGATACATATCGAATCCGACGGCCTGCACGTGCCCGGACTGCTCGCCGCCCAGCAGATTGCCGGCCCCGCGCAGCTCGAGATCACGCATCGCAATGCGATACCCCGATCCCAGATCGGTATGATGCTCGAGCACCTGTAAACGTTTCTCCGCCTGCGCGTCCAGCAGATCGGGAACGAGCAGATAGCAGAACGCCCGCCGGTGGCTCCGGCCGACCCGCCCGCGCAATTGGTAGAGCTGGGCGAGACCGAGACGATCGGCGCGATCCACGATCATCGTGTTCGCGTTCGGCACATCGAGCCCCGATTCGACGATCATCGTCGACACGAGCACGTCCACCTCGCCACGCACGAACCGGCCCATCACGGCTTCGAGATCCGGCTCCCGCATCTGCCCATGTGCCACGGCCAGGCGCGCGCGCGGCGCGAGCGCTTGCACGCGCGCCGCAATCGTGTCGATGGTCTCGATGCGGTTGTGGACGAAGTAGACCTGCCCGCCGCGGTCGAGCTCGCGCGCGAGCGCTTCTTCGAGCAGCGCGTCGTCCCACGGCTCGACGAACGTGAGGATGGGGGAACGGTCTTTCGGCGCGGTCTCGAGCAACGCGAGATCGCGCAGGCCGGCGAGCGACAGATGAAGCGTGCGCGGGATCGGCGTCGCGGTCAGCGTCAGGACGTCCACGCTGAGCTTGAGCGCCTTGAGACGCTCCTTGTGCCGCACGCCGAAGCGATGCTCCTCATCGACGATCAGCAACCCGAGATCTTTGAACGTGACGTCGGGCGACAACAGACGATGCGTCCCGATCACGACGTCCACCTCGCCCGCCGTGATGCGCTGCACCAGCGGCGCCGTCTCCTTGGCGCTGCGAAACCGGGACAGCACGTCGATGCGCACGGGATAGTCGGCCAGCCGTTCGCGAAACGTGCGGCCGTGCTGTTCGGCGAGAATCGTCGTCGGAACAAGGACGACGACCTGCTTCCCTGCCTGCACCGCCTTGAACGCCGCGCGCACCGCGACTTCGGTCTTGCCGTAGCCGACGTCGCCCACGAGCAGCCGGTCCATGGGACGCGCGCGCTCCATGTCGCGCTTGACCTCGTCGGAAGCGCGCCGCTGGTCGGGAGTGTCTTCATAAAGGAAAGCGGACTCGAGCTCGCGTTGCCACGGCGTGTCCGGCGGGAAGGCGAATCCGGTCGCCAACTGCCGGCGCGCATACAGGTCCAGGAGCTCGGCGGCCATCGCGAGAATGGCGGCGCGCGTCTTGTCGCGCTGGCGCTGCCACGTCGCGGCGCCCAGCCGGTGCAGCCGCGGCGGCGGCGCGTCACCATCTCCCGCGGTACGGTACGGCTCGAGCTGGTCGATGCGATAGAGTGGTACGTTGAGCCGGTCTCCACCCTCGTACTCGACAACCGCGACCTCCAGCGTCACGCCCTCGGCACCGACGGCGATGGTCTGCAATCCGCGATAGATGCCGATGCCGTGTTCGAGGTGCACGACGTACCCACCCGGCGTGAGCGGTCGCGAGGCGGCGGTCGTGACGGCGCTGCGATAGCGGCGCGGCCGCCGCAGGCGGCGCGCGCGCCGGAAGATCTCGTGATCGGTGAGAATTCGCTGCGTCGGCATGATGAAGCCGCCGTCGATCGCTCCGACGGCGAGCGTGGCGCGGTCGGCGCCAATGAGCTCCTCGAGGCGCTCCAGCTGTCCTTCGTTGTCGCAGAGAATGACGGTGGGAGGCGGTTCGGCGACAATCTGGCGCAGCCGCTTGAGGTCCCGGTCCACGTGCTCGGGCGGTGCCAGCGGGAACCGTTGCTCGGCGTCCCCATCGGACAGCGCGATTCGGCCGAGAGCGTCCATCCTCGTACGCCAAGCATTCGGCTCGATCAACAACTCTTCGCGCGGCGGCGGCTCCTCACCCATGCGGCGCGCCACTTCGAGATGATGCGCGGCATCGGCCCACGCGCGCTCCACTTCCCTGGCGACGGCCGATTCCTGATCGACGACGACGACCGTGTCCGAAGGCAGGAGATCCAGCAGGTTCGAAAATAGGGGCGCAGCATGCTGCACCCCTACGTGCGTACCGGCCCCCGCCGATTCCACCCGCACCGGCAGGATCGTTACCCGGCCGAACGAGTCGCCTGAGCGCTGTGTGTCGAGATCGAAGCTGCGAACGGAGGCTACTTCGTCTCCCCACCACTCGATCCGTGCCGGCGCCGCCATCCCAAACCCATACACATCCAGAATCCCGCCGCGCACGCTGTACTGCGCGACTTCGGTCACCGTGGGGACGCGTTCATATCCCATCGCATCCAGCCGCTGCGACGTCTCGGTGAGGCTCCGTTCCTCTTTGCTGGCCTCAATGACGAGCCGCGCCTGCTCCAATGCCGCCGGAACCGCGCTCCGCTCGGCGCTGCCACGCGCCGTCGTGATCAGGACGCGGACCGCTCCGCGAAGCAGTGCCTCGAGCGTCTCGATACGCTCGCCGGCGAGCTCGTAGTGCGGCTCTTCGGCGCCCAGTGACTCGCGCTGCGGATAGAGCGCGGTGGTCTCGGCACCGAGGAGCGTCTGCAGGTCCGCGAGCCAGCGTTCCCCGTCGGCGGGCGTGGGCGCCACCACCACGAACACGCGCTGCGGCAGCCGGCGCGTGAGCGTTGCGACCAGCACCGCCGGACTCGACCCAGGCAAGCCACCGATCCCCACGCGCTTGCCGGGCGGCGGCAGCCGCTCGATGAGCGAGCGCGTGGCGGGGAGTTCTTGAAATCTTTCGAGGAGAAAGTCGAGCGGCATCAGTGGGTGCGGGTCGCGACCCCCAGCTCGACCGCGGCGAGCAGGAGCGCCAGGACGAGTAGCATGCCACTCACGTCGGCCCGCCGCGTACCGGAGAACAACTCGCTCCCGAACTGCTCGGCGCTGAGGATCTCGGCGCGGTCGTTGCCACCCAATGCGGCCTCGGCAACGGCGGTGGTCGCCGGCGTGAGATCCGACTCGCGAGCGTCGGGGCCATACACGGTCGCGCCAATGGTGTCCGTCCCGCGCGAGCGAAACTCGACTCGCGGACTGCCTTCGGCTACCACCACGTCCGCCTCACCGGCCACGATCCGATTCACGAGCGCGTCCACGAACGGCACGAAACCGGGTGCTGCCGGCAGCGCGGTCCAGGCCGTGTCGAGGCGGCTGCCCAGGATCACCACATTGCCCGACCGGACAAGCCACGGCTCACCATTAACTGTGGCAAGAATCTGATCTGCTCCCTGCTCCCGGCTCCCTGCTCCCTCCATTCGATAGCGCCGCACGACCTGCACGCCATTCAGAACGCTCAGGTCGGAGGCAGAAATCGGTCCCGGTGTGCCGACGGGGCCCCAGCGCCATTGAACACCGCGCGAGCCGAGCGCACGATTCGCCTGGCCAACCAGGGCGGGGTCCACGGGAGGCTGTACGATTGCGCTGACGCCGCTCGGCGGCTCGCCGCCACTGATCACCACGTCGCGGCCGGCCACGACGCGCCTTCCTTCTTGAAGCACGGCGAGTGCCGCGACGACGAACGATCCCGCCCCAGCCGTTGCCGTCACCCGGGCGGGCGGAGCCACCCGCCACGCGAAAGGCCGCTTGTCGTCAGCACGCAACTCATCCGGCTCGAGTTGCGCCTCGCCGACCCACCAGCCCGGTAGCAGCGACTGCACCGGCAGGGAAATGGTGACACCTCGACCCTCCGGCGTCGCCAGGCCACGAGCGCTCACCTCTCCACGCCGGCCGCCTCCGATCCGAATGGTGACGGGCACTGCCTGTGGCGCATGACCTCCCAGCGCGACCACGGCGGAGCCTTCGCTCACCGTCACGGCCGCGATGCCTCGATTCGCCACCGCCCGGCCCGGTCCGATTGCGAGCACGCGCACGCCGCGGGGCACGTCGGCTCTGCCAGCCGCGACCGCCGTCATCTGCAGATCACTCAGCACGTGGACTTCGCGCCCGGTTAACGGCTGCGCTTCGACCAGGCGGGCGGCGCGATCCACCGCCTGGACGAGATCCAGCCGCTGCCAGCCGACGCGAGTGCTGTCGATCGTCGCAAGGAGGGCTTCGCGCGTGCCGCCGCGAAGCACGCCGTCGCACAACATCAACCACACCCGGTCGGCGGACGTCGTGCGGCTCATCGAGGCACGCGCAGCGACGCGCAACCGGTCGAGCACCAGGCCGCCGTCCACCATCGCGCCGGTGGACGGCGAGTTGTCGAGAATGGTCACGACGGCGGTGGGCGCATGGGCTCCGCCACTGCTTCCGCCTCTCACGCGCACCAATGGGCGCGCGGCCGCGAGCACGATCGCGACGATCAACGCGGTGCGCAGCAGGAGCAGCAACAGATGGCGCAGCCGCAGGCGCCGAGCACTCTCGCGCTCGGCGGCGCTCAAGTAGCGGACCGGTGGAAAGTCGAGCTCGGGCGGGATGCGTCTCTGGAGCAGGTGCAGCAGCGCCGGGATCGCGGCCGCGGCGAGTCCCAACAGCGCCAGCGGATGAATGAAGCTCACGTCAGAAGACGCAGCGCCATGCCGAAGGGCAGATCGGTCTGCACATGATGGTATGCGATCCCGTGCCGGCGGCACGCCTTGCGCCACGCCGCGATTTCGCGGCGCACCGTATCCGCGTAGGCGCGCGCCAGCTCGCGCGGGCGCACCACCACGCTCACGGACGACTCGGGATCGCGGAAGCGCACTTCGGGCGGACCGGCCAGCTCGACCTCGGCGGGATCCATGAGATGGAAGACGATGACCTGGTGGCCGCGATGGCGCAGATAGCGCAGCGCCGCGAGGGCCAGCTCGCGGTCGAACAGCAGGTCCGAAAGCAGCACGACCATGCCGCGGCGAGCGAGCAACGCCGTCAGCCGCTGCAGCGCCGCGTGTGCCGCGGTCCCCTGACCGTCCGGCGTATCGATGAGCCCCCGCACGATGCGGGTCCACTGGCCCGCTTTCACGCGCGCCGGGATCAGCTGTCGCACTTGCTCGTCGAACGTGACCAGGCCCGTCGCGTCGCGCTGCCGCAGCAGAATGAGGGCGAGCGCGGCCGCCAGGCGATCGGCGTACGCGCGTTTGGTCAGACGCTCGGGCGCGCCATGCCACGCCATCGACTTGCTCGCATCCACCAGAATCATGGAGCGGAGGTTCGTTTCCTCTTCGAATTGCTTCACGAACAAGCGGTCGGAGCGGCCCAGGATCCGCCAGTCGAGATAGCGCAGCTCGTCACCGGCCTGGTAGGCGCGGTGCTCGGTGAATTCCACCGAGAACCCGCGGAAGGGCGACCGATGCATGCCCGCGAGGAAACCCTCCACGACCCCTTCCGCCACGATCTCGATGCCGCCCAGCCGGGCGACTTCGGCGGGATCGAGCAGGTCTAGGCGTTGAGGCGCTGGTGGCACGGGATGTCCTTACGGGGGGACAGCCAGGGTGAACGGTTACGATTCCAAGTCATTATAGCAATATAATTTAGGCGCGTTTTGCCGGTGGCACAGTCTCTGCCTTATGCCGGGCAGGAGGCACCATGTTCACGAACCTACTGCTGCTCAGCCTAGCCGTCATTCCCACGCCTGCCGTCGGGCACCCGTCGTCTTTCTATCGCCCACGCATCGAGTTGTGGACGAATCGGGGCGATGGCGCCGTGTATACCCGCGGTGACCGGGTCGAGCTGTACTTTCGCCTCGATCACGACGCCTACGTCACGATCTTCCGCGTCGATACGGATGGCCGCGTTCGCGTGCTGTTTCCCCGTGAACCATGGGAAGACAACTTCGCGCGCGGTGGGCGGGACTACCAGGTAGACGGCAACCAGCTGGGCCGCGAGGCCTTCTCCATCGATGACTATCCCGGCGTCGGCTATCTGTTCGCGGTCGCCGCACCCGATCCCTTTATCTACGACAACATCGAGAGCGGCGATCACTGGGATTACCGCGTCATCGCCGACGGGCGCGTGCGCGGCGATCCGTATGTCGCGCTCACCGATCTCGCGCAGCGCATCGTTCCGGAAGGTTACGCCGACTGGGACTACGACATCGTCTCGTACAATGTCGAGCGGCACTACGATTATCCGCGCTTCCTGTGCTACGACTGCCACAGCTACGTCAGCTATTCCTACTGGGATCCGTACTACTACTCGTGCGTTCGCTTCCGCATGTTCGTGTACGACGATCCCTGGTACTACCCATATCGGTACTATGGCGGCGGCACGCGGGTCGTGTTCGTGCGGCCTTATCGTCCGCAGCCGCGCTACATCTTCAAAGATTGGGGCACGAGCCGGCCCAGCCGCGACGGCTTCGTAACCCGCGAGCGGGAGCGTCCGGTCAACGACAACACGCGTCGCGGGGTGACCGGCCGGGATCTGGGTGGCCTCGGTATCGTGCCGCCCCCTGGTGTGCGGGATCGTCGCGAGCGGCCCGGTAACGACGGGAATAGCGGCAACGATGACCGCGGTGGCCGCGATCGCCCGGATCGTCCCGACCGGCCCGACCGGCCCGACCGGCCCGACCAGCCCGACCAGCCCGACCGGCCCGACCGGCCCGGCAACGACGGAAACAATCGGGGCAACGACAGGAACAATCGGGGCAACGAAGGAAATCGTGGCAACGACGATCGCCGCGGGCGTCCGGATGATGCGGTTCAGAACCAGCGTCCCCTGGTGCAGCCGCCGCGTGAGCGGCCTCAGGACCGGCAGCCTGACGCGCGGCAGCCTCAGGTGCAGCCACGACTGCGCGACGCGGAGCCCCGGCGGGTGGAGCCGCGCTCCCAGCCTCGTCGAGACGAACCACGGCGCGTCGAGCCGCGCAACGAGCCCCGGAACGAGCCGCGCCGTGTGGAACCGCGGAATGAACCGCGGAACGAGCCGCGGCGTGCGGAACCGCGCAACGAACCGCGTTCGGAGCCACGGCGCGTCTCTCCGCCGCCGCCACCTCCTCCGCCACCGCCAGCACCGGCACGCAACGAACCCGAGGTGCGGCGTCGCAAACCTTGAACGTTCAGACTGAAACCTGACGCGCCCAATCGTAGTCCAACGCGATTGGGCGCGTTAGTTTTCCTTCCCTTCTCGACTCACGAGGATTTCTTGCTCGCGCTGCTGCTGCTCTTGACGGTTCAGGCGCCGGTTTCGGTCCAACAGGCCGCCCAGACGATCACACCCGACGACATCCGCCGGCGCATCGGCATCATCGCCGACGACTCGATGCGCGGCCGCGACACGCCCAGCCCCGAGCTGGATAAGGTGGCCGCGTACATCGGGGCCGAGTTTCGGCGCTTCGGACTGAAGCCCGGCGGCGCTGGCGGCTCGTTTCTGCAGCGCTATCCGATCGATCGCGTGCAATTCGTCCCGGAGAGCTCGGCGGCGTTCGTTCACGGCGGCGGCTCCGACGCCACGTTCACGTACGGAACCGACGTCGTCTTCGCCGACAATAGCTTCGACAGCGGCGATTACACCGGCGACATCGTGTTGCTCGCGGGGCCTTTAGCCGGCCACCTCGCGGTCGATAGCATCGGGCTCGCCGGTAAGATGCTGATCCTGGCAGCGCGGCCGCGAAATCGTGGGGAGTTGCAGCGAGTCACCGCCTGGAAGCCACAAGGCATCATATTCGTCGGGACCGCACCCGACTCTGTCTGGCGACAGAACGTCGAGCGCAGTAACCGACCTCAGCCACGCGATCCGGTCCGCCCCGTCGGTCCTCCGGTGGTGCTCGCGATCCGCGCCACCTCGCTACAGCCCGTCTTGAGCCGGCTCGGCGCCGACCTCGCGGCGGCGCAGGCTGCCACGACGTTCGAGGCGAAAGCGCTGGGTGGGGCTCAGCTACACGTCCATGCGCAGGTGCGCACGGTCGAGCGACGGATTGCCCCCAACACGGTCGGCATTCTCGAAGGCGGTGATCCACAGCTCAAGAAGGAATACGTGGTGTTCAGCGGCCACATGGATCACGTCGGCGTCGCCGGACCGCGCGGCAGCGGGGGCTGCCGGGCGCGGGGGGCGGACTCGATCTGTAACGGCGCGGACGACGACGGCTCAGGGACGGTGGCGGTGGTCGAAATAGCGGAAGCATTCTCGCGTCTCAGTGCGCGGCCGAAGCGGTCGATCATTTTCCTGACGGTGAGCGGCGAAGAGAAGGGCCTGTGGGGTAGCGACTACTTCTCGCAGCATCCGCCGGTCCCCATGGACGCAATCGTCGCCGATCTCAACATCGACATGATCGGACGCAACTGGCGGGACACCATCGTCGCGATCGGCAAGGAACATTCGGATCTTGGCGCGACACTCAACCGCGTGGCCGCCGCGCATCCGGAGCTGAACATGCGGCCGATCGACGACATCTGGCCGCAAGAACAGTTTTACTTCCGCTCGGACCATTACAATTTCGCGCGCAAGGGCGTGCCCGTTCTCTTCTTCTTCAGCGGCACGCATCGGGACTATCACGAGCCTGGCGATTCGCCGGACACGATCGACGCTGAGAAAGAATCGCGCGTCGCGCGCCTGATTTTCTATCTCGGCCTCGAGGTGGCGAACGCCCCCGGCCGGCCGAGGTGGAATCCCGACAGCTACAGGCGGATCGTCACTGGGAACTAGAACGAGCCGAGCAGCTCCGCGTTCGTCTTCGCGCGTTTCATCTGCTGTAGAAGGGATTGCATTGCCTGCTCCGGCGGAAGGTCCACCAGGACCCGCCGGAGCTTTTGCTTTGCCTCAATGGTCTTCGCATCGCCGAGCAGTTCTTCGCGGCGCGTGCCGCTCGCCGCGATGTCCACCGCCGGATAGATGCGCCGGTCCGCGAGTGCGCGCGTGAGGCGCAGCTCCGCGTTGCCGGTGCCCTTGAACTCCTCGAAGATGATGTCGTCCATCTTGCTCTCCGTCTCAACCAGCGCGGTCGCGATCACGGTGAGCGAGCCGCCGCCGTCCTTCGGAGGCACCGCCCGCGCCGCGCCGAACAGGCCCTTCGGCTTCGCGAGCGCGTTCGCGTCGAGCCCGCCGGACATCGTGCGCCCGGTGCCCCGCCCCGTCGTGTTGTGGGATCGCGCCAAGCG
>JBOHSJ010000046.1:0-5640 GCA_050733035.1 Gemmatimonadales bacterium
GGCTTGGCGCAGCGCCTCGAATTCCGGCGCGCCGCGCGTCGGCGGCCCGACGGGCAGCGGTTCGTTGCGGCGAATCAGCTGCGTCCATCCGACCAGCTCGTCGATCGGACGTGACAGCTGGCGCGAGAGATGACCCGCGAGGTTCACGGCCGCGTACAGCACGCCGGCGCCGAGCAGCACGATTACCACCGCGAACCCCGCCGTGTAGTAGCGCAAGAACGTCTCGGCGCGGCGGGCGAGGCTGACGGAGGCCGAGACTTCGCGGAGGTGATCGCGTAACAGCACGCGTTCGCGGATCGTGAGGTGCAGCGTGTCCACGCCGTCGAGCAGGGTACGAGCGGTGGCGGCGACGCGCTCGGTGGACGCCCGCGCGCCGGCGGCGGGCAGCAGCCGCCGCACGGACAGCACCCATCCGGCGACGGCGAGCACCGTCGGCACGGCGGTCATGACGACGAGAACGACGAAGATTCGCCGCCTGAAGGGAAGCGCCATATTTCAGGCCAATTTAGGGATTCGCTGCGCGTGTGACAATTCGACACGGGGGCTTCATGAAGGCGCACACCCATTACCTCTGGTTCAACACGAAGCGGCGTCAGGAGATCATCGACATCACCGAAGCGGTGATGAAGGAAGTCGAAGTGAGCAAGGTTGTCGAGGGAATCGTCCTGGTCAGCGCCATGCACATCTCCGCGTCGGTCTTCGTCAACGACCACGAATCGGGATTGTGGGACGACATTCTGAAATGGCTCGAGGGGACGATCGCCCCGTGGGATCCGCAGCGCTATCGCCACAATGAGACTGGTGAAGACAACGCCGCGGCCCATCTTCGCAGTCTCACGATCGGGCACGAGGTGATCGTCCCGATCACCGCGGGGAAACTCGACGTCGGGCCGTGGCAGCGGGTGTTCTACGGCGAGTGGGACGGACAGCGCAAGAAACGGGTGATCATCAAGGTCCTGGGAGAATAATTCTCTCACGCGCTGGGCTTAGAGGTTGGCGCGATCTCTTAGAGGCATCCGGGTAGAAGAAAAAACCAACACAACCAGACGAGAGCCCCGATGCCAACGACCCAAGATCTCATCGCCAAATCGTCAGTCCATATCGACGCTCCCCCAGCCAAGGTGTGGGCGGCGCTGGTGACTCCGGCGGCCATCAAGCAATACATGTTCGGCGCCGATGTGCGCTCCGACTGGAAGGTCGGTTCCCCCATTACCTGGTCCGGCGAGTGGCAGGGCAAACCGTATCAGGACACGGGTGTCATCAAGCAGATTCAGCGCGAGCGTGTGCTGCAATACACGCACTTCAGTCCATTATCGGGTCAGCCGGACCGGCCGGAGAACTACCACACCGTCACCATCGAGTTGTCCGATGGGAACGCGCAGACCAGGGTGGTGCTCACGCAGGACAACAATCTCACTGAAGAAGCCCGGACTCACTCCGAGAAAAACTGGAACATGATGCTCGGCGGGCTGAAGAAATTCGTGGAAGGAAACAAATAGCGGTAGTTTTTCGAGATGATCGCTCCACAACCGGTCGTTCTCGAAGGGCATGGAGTTCGTCTCGAGCCGCTGACGGAGCAGCACGTCGACGCCTTGGTACAGGCCGCCGGCGACGGGCAGTTGTGGGAGATCTGGTACGTGGCGGTTCCCCCGCCCGAGAAGATGGCCGCCTACGTCGCCGACGCGCTGAAAGGCCAGCGAGAAGGCAACATGCTTCCGTGGGTCGTCCGGGACGTGGCGAGCGACGCGATCATCGGGTCGACGCGCTATCACGACATCGTGCCCGCGATCGATCGCGTGGAGATCGGTCACACCTGGTACGGCCACGGCCGCCAGCGAACGCACGTCAACACGACGTGCAAGCTGCTCCTGCTGGGTCACGCCTTCGAGAGACTGGGCTGCAAGGTCGTCGGCTTGCGGACCGACAATTTCAACTTCCGCTCGCAGCGCGCCATCGAAGCGCTCGGCGCCAAGAAAGACGGGGTGATTCGTCATTTCGGCGCACGGCGCGACGGCACGGTCCGCGATGTGGTGATGTACAGCATCCTCGTGGCTGAATGGCCGGACGTGCGGCGCCATCTCGAGCTGCGGTTGCAGCGCCATCGACAGCCTTCGTAAGGCGCGTACATTACGGCGTGCACCGCACCGCCCTCAGCCTTGCGGTCTTCAGTACGACACTCATCCTCGCCGCCGCGGCGCAACGCGTCGCGGTCGGCGTGGGGGTATTGCTCAGCAATCGCCCATCCGCGCCGTCGTTCGACCTGCACATCGACGGCCCGCCGCTCTACAAGACCCGCGCCGAGCTGACGCTCGCGTGGAACGACAAGAGCGCCAAGCCGACGGTGATCACTGAGCTCGAGCGCTCGATCATCGACACGAAGGCGTTCGCGTTCGATTTGGGGGCCGGGCTGCTCTGGCTCGACGCCAACGAGTACCGGCCATTTCCCGCCATCATCAGCACCACCGTCGTGCCGCTCCCCATTCCGCGCCTGGCGATCGTGGCCATCGGATCCACGCAGCCGTTTCAGGATTTCGAGTGGTCCCTCGTGCTCAAAGGCAGCATGAGCCTCTGGTCGGGCCGGTAACCGATGGACCGGCGCTTCGGCCTGCTACACGCCACGGCGCTCAACATGTCGAACATGATCGGGATCGGGCCGTTCATCACGATCCCCCTGCTCATGTCGGCGCTGGGCGGCCCGCAGGCGATGCTGGGTTGGGTGATTGCCCTCGTGATCGTCCTGTGCGACGGCATGGTCTGGAGCGAGCTCGGCGCCGCCATGCCGCAATCGGGCGGCTCGTTCGGGTATCTGCGCCGTGGCTATGGCGAGCAGAAGTTCGGGCGGCTGATGGGCTTTCTCTTCGTGTGGCAGTTCATCCTGAGCGGGCCGCTGGAAATCGCGTCGGGGTACATCGGCTTCTCGCAGTACCTCGGCTACATCTGGAAGGGAATCACCCCGCGTCAGGTGATGATGGTCGTCACCGTGATCGGGCTGGTAAACATCGCGCTGCTCTACCGGCGGATCAAATCGATCGCGACGATTACACTCACGCTGTGGATCGGTACGATCGTTACGGTCATCGCCGTGATCGTCACCGGGGCGCTGCATTTCGAACCCCGCATCGCGTTCGATTTCCCGCGCGGCGCATTCAACTTCTCCCTCGGCTTCCTCTTCGGGCTCGGCGCCGCGTCCCGCATCGGGGTCTATGACTATCTCGGGTACTACGATGTCTGCTACATCGGCGACGAGGTGGAAAACCCGGGCCGGGTGATTCCCCGATCCATTTTGTTGAGCACGATCGCCGTGGCGCTGATCTATGTGGCGATCAATTTTTCGATCATCGGCGTCGTGCCGTGGCGCGACTTCGTGCCGGCGGCGGATCATCCGCAGTCCAATTTCATCGTGTCGATCTTTATGGAGCGGATCTACGGATCGGGGATCGCGACCATCTTCACGGCGATGATCCTGTGGACCGCGTTCGGCTCGGTGTTCGCGCTGCTGCTCGGGTATTCGCGCGTGCCGTACGCGGCGGCCCGCGACGGGTATTTCTTCAAGGTGTTCGCGCGGCTGCATCCCTCTCAAGGGTTTCCGTACGTCTCGCTCGTGGTGCTGGGCGGGCTCGCGATCGTCGCAGGATTCGCATCGCTGGGGATCGTGATCGACGCCCTGATCACGACACGCATTCTCGTGCAGTTCATCGGTCAGATCGGGGCGGTGACGCTGCTACGGCGGCACGCGCCCGATATGCCGAGGCCCTATCGGATGTGGCTGTATCCGCTGCCGAGTCTCATTGCGCTGCTGGGATGGATTTTCATTTTTGCGACGACGCCGCCGACGGTGATCGCCTTCGGCCTCGGCGCGCTGCTGCTCGGCTTGCTGAGCTTCCTGGTGTGGTCGTGGAAGGGACGAACGTGGCCGTTCGAAACAGCATGAATCGCCGAGACTTCGTCGCGACAACGGCCGCCCTGGTTGGAGCGCCGCGCTGGCAGGCACCACGAGCCGCGAATGGGACGGTCGTCTTGTTCCAGGGCGATTCGATCACCGACAGCGGCCGCAATCGGTCCGCCACCGAGCCCAATGCGGCCGGCGCGCTCGGCAACGGGTACCCGTTGCTCGTCGCGTCGGCGGTCCTTTCGGCCCGCGCGAATCAATCGCCGCGCTTCTACAATCGCGGCATCAGCGGCAACAAGGTGCCCGATCTGCAGCAGCGCTGGACGGCCGATGCGCTGGATCTGCAACCCGACGTGCTCAGTGTCCTGATCGGCGTGAACGACATCTGGCACAAGCTCAACGGCAACTACGCCGGGACGGTGCAGGACTACGAACAGCAATACGCCGCGCTGCTCGAGCAGACGCGCCGCGCCTTGCCGCGCGTGCATCTCATCGTGCTCGAGCCGTTCGTGCTGCGCGTCGGCGCGGTAGACGAGCGCTGGTTCCCGGAATTCGATCAGCGGCGCGCGGCGGCAGCGCGAGTCGCGAAACAAGCGCGCGCCACGTTCGTGCCCCTGCAGGCGGTGTTCGATCGGCATCTGCGCAGCGCACCGCCCGCCTATTGGGCCGCCGACGGCGTCCATCCTACGCCGGCGGGACACGGCCTCATCGCCGAGCAGTGGCGCCGCGCCGCGCATTTGTAATGAAGTGCGATTCGCGATGGCGTGACGGCGCGGCCGGTGCGGGTATATTTGTGACTCATGTTCTTCTGGACCTGCGAGGTTGCCTCGCCCATCGACTACGTGCTGCTCGTCATCACTGCCACGGCCTGGATCTACGCCGCCTGGTGTCTGATTCAACTCCGCTATGAGCGCCGCACGCCTCTGGTGTGGTGGGAGCCGGTGCCGCTCAGCAGTACCGACCTCACGTCGCTCGGCCGAGAGTATCACCGCCGCTTCTTTCTCTCGATGATTACCAGCGCCTGTGCCATTCTGCTCGCCGTCGCGCTTTGCGCGAGCCGGTAGACATCGCGTTGTAGTCGCGCTGTTGGCGTGCGTGGCACTCGCGTGCGCTGCCGCATCGACCGGTTCGCCTCCGCCTCCACCTCCGCCCCCACCCCCCGCGGACCCATGGACTCAAGTCTGGAGCGATGAATTCGCGGGCGCGGCCGGTGCGGGCCCCAACGCGGCATACTGGCGTTTCGATACCTCGGACGGATGCGCGCAGGGGAATTGCGGGTGGGGCAATAGCGAGAAGGAGTACTACAGCTCGGACACGGCCAACATCGCGCAGACCGGCACCGGAGAGCTGCGCATCACCGCGCGCCTGGCCCCCGCCGGCTTGACGTGCTACTACGGCCCCTGCCGCTACACATCCGCGAAGATCACGACGCACGACAAAGTGTCCATCCTCGCCGGGCGCGTCGAGGCGCGCATCAAGCTTCCCGCGGGGCAGGGGCTCTGGCCGGCGTTCTGGATGCTGGGCGAGAACATCGCGAGAGTGGGTTGGCCGGCATGCGGTGAGATCGACATCATGGAAAACCGCGGCAGCCAGACGAACCAGATGAGCTCCGCCGTGCACGGGCCCGGGTACTCCGGCAACACGCCGTTCGCCCACGCGGTCGGGACGCTGACCACCGATTTCCATGTGTACGCCGTCGAATGGAATACGCAGGCGATCCGCTTCTCCGTGGATGGCGCCCAGCATTACAT
>JBOHSJ010000047.1:0-4338 GCA_050733035.1 Gemmatimonadales bacterium
GGACTGTGCCGGTCACCTCGAGCTGCGCGAACCCCGGCGGGTCAAAAGTCACGCCTGAAGGCGCAAACTCGACCATGCTCTGGGCAGCCGCCGCCTGCGGAAGCATTGTGCAGGCAACTGTGGCAAAAAAGAGCGTGAAAACTCGTGTGGGCGCCATGTACGGGACGTACTGGCAAGGGTGGTGCCACACACCGCCGCATGCGCGCCTCACCGCTACCACCCGTTCCTGTCACTCGTATGTTACACGCCATGCCTGTCCGCGTCCGTTTCGCCCCGTCGCCCACCGGTTACCTCCACGTCGGCGGCGCCCGCACCGCGCTCTTCAACTGGCTGTTCGCCCGCCGTGAAGGCGGGAAGTTCCTGCTGCGCATCGAGGATACCGACAAAGCGCGCTCCACCGACGAGAACACCCAGGTCATTCTGGACGGCCTCCAGTGGCTCGGCCTCGACTGGGACGAGCCGCCGATCTTCCAGGGCGCCCGCGTGGCGCGCCATCAGCAGGTGGCCGATCAGCTGCTCAAGCAGGGCAACGCGTACATGGAGGAAGGCGCGATCCGGCTGCGCGTGCCGCCGGTCGAGCTGGCCTGGGACGACGCCGTGCACAGCCGCATCAGCTTCAAGGGGGAGGACATCCGCGACTTCGTGATCCTGCGGGCGGACCGGTCGCCGCTCTACAACTTTGCGGTGGTCGTGGACGACATCGACATGCAGATCACGCACGTGGTGCGCGGCGACGATCACATTTCCAACACACCCAAGCAGATCGCCGTCTATCGCGCGCTCGGCGCGAATCTGCCGATCTTCGGCCACGTGCCGATGATCCACGGCGACGACGGGAAAAAGCTCTCCAAACGGCACGGCGCCACCGCCGTCGGCGATTACCAGCACCTCGGCATTCTTCCCGAAGCGATGCGCAACTTCCTCGCGCTGCTCGGCTGGAGCCCAGGGGGTGATCGCGAGATCATGAGCAAAGAGGAATTGCGCAGCCTGTTTTCGCTCGACGGCATTCTCAAGAAGCCGGCGGTGTTCGACACCACGAAGCTCGAGTGGATGAACGGCCAGTATCTCACCGCAAAGTCCGCCGACGAGCTCTACCCGCTCGTGCAACCCGAGCTGACCACGCTCGGCCTCAACGGCAACAAGGACGGTGTGCTGAAGGCGATTAACGCCGTCAAGACGCGATCGCGAACCACCCTCGATATCGCACGCCAGGTGGCGGTGCGACTCGACGGCAAGTTCGTGACGCTCGACGAGAAGGCACAGAAGGAGATCGCGAAGGATCCGGCGGGATACCGCGCGTCGCTTGCGGCTTCAGTCGAAGCGCTGAAGCAGGTCGAGTGGACGCCGGAACAACTCGAGCGGGCGTTACGCAGCCTCGCCGAGGAGCGCAACGTCGCTGCGGGAAAGATCTTTCAGCCGATTCGCATCGCCCTGACCGGTGGGACAGTATCGGAACCGGTCAACGAGCTGCTGTTCGTCATCGGTAAGGAGCCTGCGATACAGCGCCTCGCGGCAGCGTCAGCACCGTAAGCCCTCGCGGTTCGACCTGCACGTCGAAGTCTCCTCCCACCGCAACCTCCCCATCGATCTGGACGCCGTGACTGGCGCGGAAGCGCCCGCGGCGCCACCGCCGCCAGCGCGGATCCCCGTGACCGGATGGTTGAGCGCCGGTTCGCAAGCCGCGCCGGAACACGCGCCAGTATGCTCTTCCTGAGCGGCACACCACAGCTTCCGCGACGCCATCGGCCGGCTCGGCGTCGGGCCACATGAGGTGCCCGAAGCCGTAGTACGGCAGGTTGTAGAGCCCCGCGTTGTACACACGCTCGGCGGGGTCGATGAGCAACTCACCATCCAGTGCCAATTCGATCCCGCGCCAGGAGCGCGCCGCGACGCGCAGCAGCGCCGGAATCAAGCCGAACCACTGCCCCCAGAAACCCCGCGGCACGGTGGCGAGCATCTTGGCCTCGAACCCCGCGCTGATCGAGGTGAGCGCCAACGGAAAATCGGGATGCGTCGTGGTCATGACGTCGATCGCGAGCGGCATACCGTCTCCGATCGCCAGCAATGCGCCCGGCACCGTGTCATGCCCGAAGCAATACCCGAAGGCGTTGCCGGTACCGAGCGGCATCATGACGAGCCCGCGATCGGCCTTGCCCGCCGCACGCAGCGCGCGCGCCAGCAGATTCACCGTGCCGTCGCCACCGGCCGCGACGGGGATTTCATCGACGGCAAGCTTTTCGACGAAGTCGCCCGCTTCGGCGAACGAGCGCGCGACAACCGTTCGGGCGCGACCCCCCAGACCGCCAAAAAGCGGCAACCAGGCATTCAAGCGATTGAGCGCGCGCCCGCTGCCGGCACCGGGCGTTACGAAGAACACAGCGCGCCGGTCGGGGATCACGAGCGCCCGCCCAACGAGCGCTGATACAGTCGAAAGGTCTTGGCGCGCGTGCCCCCGCAGGCGGCGACCACCGTCTGCATCTTGCGGTTGTCGCCCTGAATCAATGACAGCTCCGCGTAGGCGACGCCCGCGCGCCGGGCCGCGTCCGCCATCGCGGCGGCGATCACGACCGCCACGCCACGCGCACGATGCTCGGGGAGCACACCGAGCAGAATGAAGCGCGCATTGCGGATTCGTGGCGCGCCGCGAGCGAGCCGCAGCCAGCCGAACGGCCACAGGCGGCCGTGCAACGGCGCCAGCGCCTCGTTGATGTCGGGGAGTGACAGGCCAAACCCAATCGGCCGGCCAGCCCGCTCCGCGAACAGCGCCAGCTCAGGGCGATAGAACCTTCGGAAATCATCCGCCTGGACCCGGAACTCGTCCCACGTGGGCGGCACGAATCCCCACAAATCCGCGAACGATGCGTTGTACAGCTCGAACAGCAGCCGGCGCTCGTCTTTCCATCGGCGTGGGTCGGCCGAGCGCACGGTCACGCCATCGCGCTCCGCAACACGCCGCAGGCGCGCGACGACGGGCGCGAGGGCGGCATCCGGCGTCCAAGCGTAGGCATGGTAGTCCATGCGCGGCGCGTAGCCTGCCGCTTCGATGAGCGGCGCGTAGAACGGCGCGTTGTACGGCGAGAGAATCATCGGCGGCGAATCGAAGCCGTCCACCAGCAGCCCGACTTCGTCGTTGGTCGTGAGATTGATCGGCCCCAGCACGTGGCGCACGCCGACCGAACGCAGGTCCTCTTCGGCCGCCGCAAAAAGCGCCCCAGCCGCGTCTGAATCGTGGACGCAGTCGAAGAAACCGAAGAATCCCGTCTCTCTGCCCCAGCGCTCGGCGAACGCCGGATCGACGACACTCGCGATGCGGCCGAGCACGCGACCATTCTGACGGGCGAGGAAGCGTCGCACGCGGCGCGCGTGCAGCGACGGATTGTGGCGCGGGATCCAGCGCCGGCGTTCCATCGTCCTGAGCGGCGCGACCCAATAGGGATCGCCGGCATACAGCTCGTACGGCAACTCCCAGAACGCGCGCTGCTCGACGCGCGCTGTGACCGCGGCGATTTCGATGCCGTTCCGCTCCACGTCACCACGATGCTCGGGATATCGCGACGCGTCAAACAACGCGCACGCCGCCGCTTGACGATCTCTTGACAGGTCTCGAGGAGACTGTCTATTGACCGAATGCGAGGGTATTCGTGAGAGTCCTCCTCGTCAGCCCCACGGCCCTGGACAGCAGGGGCCGCCCGATCAAGCAGCGCAAAGTTCACCTCCCCGGCCTCACGCTCCCCATGCTGGCCGCGGTCACGCCTCCGGACGTTGACCTGCATCTCTGCTGCGAAACCGCGGAGACAATTCCGTTCGAGGAGCCGTGGGATCTCGTCGGGCTCACGGGGATGGGATCGGGGATCGTGCGCGCCTGGCAGATCGCGGACGAGTTCAAGAAGCGCGGCGCGACCGTGGTGATCGGCGGTATCGCCGCCAGTCTTGCTGACCCCGACTGGTCGCTGGCCCATGCAGATGCCGTGGTCCTGGGTGAGGCCGAGGAAGTCTGGCCGACGGTGTTGAGCGACGCCGCGGCCGGCCGGTTACGGCCCATCTATCGGATGCCGCGCGAACCGCCGATCGATCAGCTGCCGCTGCCGCGCTACGACCTGATGAAGCCGAGCGTGTACGGAGCGTGGCGGCCCGTGCAGGCGACGCGCGGCTGTCCGTTCACCTGCACCTTCTGCTCCATCACCGCCTTCTTCCAGCAACACTATCGCAAACGGCCGATCGACCAGGTGGTGCGCGACGTCCGCGCCGCCAAAGCGACCGGCACGCGCTACATCGCGTTCATCGACGACAACATCGGCGTCGATTGGGACTACAGCGCCAAACTGTGGGCCGCGTTGA
>JBOHSJ010000048.1:0-4734 GCA_050733035.1 Gemmatimonadales bacterium
CTACCTGGCAAAGCGCGGCGGCGGCGACCGCGTCGTCGCTGCCGGGCGTCCTTCCGTCCCCGCGAGGTAAAGCGGTTACTCTCGCCGGCCGACGAGTGTCTGGTGGATCCACCCCGTCCGGTCGCCGTCGTCTCGCACGCGCACCCACTGATCCACATACGAGTAGCCGACGAGCGGCGCGCCGCTCTCGACCGTGAACAGCACCTTGAAATTCGCGCCCGGCCCTTCCCGCACGTTCGCGCGTCCGGTCGACTGCAGCTGCAGGGGAAGCGCGAATGGGACCTCGCCCCTCCGCGTCGCCACGCGATCGTCGCTGCCGACGCGGCCCCGTCCGGCCGCCGCGGCGTTCTTCGCCTCCGTGGCGAGGTAGAGCGCACCGGCGTAGTTCTGCTGGTCGAATTCCGTCGTGGCGAGCTGCAACAGCTGATTCCCCTGTCCCCACTCGGGCGACGGTGAGTTGTTGCCGTTTGCCGTTCGCAGCGCCTGCAGCGCGATCTCCGCCTCGGCCATTCCCGATGCCGCTTCGGCCCGTGTCGCGAGCGATTGCAATTTCGCCATCGCGCGCACGACCTCGCGCCGAGCATCGTCCAGCCGGTTCTGCAGCTCCGAAACCTGCGCCTCCTGTTCCAGCACTTTCAGCTCGAGGCGAGCGGTCCGTTGCTCGAGCGCCGTGTCGCGGACGGGCGCGGGCACGCGCACCGCGACGCGCGCCGTATCGCGCGGCCCGCGCACGGGCGGCGGATTCGCCGGACGTGGGTGCCTGCAGGCCACGCCGAGCAGCGCGGCGAGAAGAAGGAAGGGGCGCATAGGGCGACTAAGTTGCACTCTGGTGCGCGTTCGTACAACCGCGTGACGGACCATTGACTTAGCTTCGTCCCGTGGTGATGCTTCGGGCGAGCGAAGGGGCTGCGGCATGGTGTCGTGGCTGGTACCAGTGGACTTGATCGAGGACCTGGGCTTCCGCCTTGGTCCTCGCGGTTTTTCTGGATCCGCTCTCAATCCTGGACGAGGTCGAATGGAAGTCACGCTGAACGAGACCGACCGGTTGGAATACGTGCTGAAGAAATTCCGCCGCGAAATCACCAAGGCCGGCCTGTTTCAGGATATGAAGAAGAAACGCTTCTATGAGAGTCCCGCCGTTCAACGGCGGCGCAAGAGCAAAGCTGCTCGCCGCCGGAAACGCACACGCTAGGGAGCGACGAACAGATGGACCGCATCACCGGTACCGTGAAGTGGTTCAACGACGCGAAGGGCTTTGGTTTCATCACGCCCGAGAACGGCGGCAAGGACTGCTTCGTGCATCACACCGCGATTCAGGGAGAAGGGTTCAAGTCGCTGACCGAAGGCCAGCGCGTCGAGTTCGAAGTCGTCCAGGCCCAGAAGGGCCCGGCGGCCCAGAACGTCGTGAAACTGTAACCATCCAACGGCACCTGACGAGGGCACGGCGCTCCGCACGAGCGCCGTGTTCGTTTTTAGGACCGCGTGCCGGGTTCCGGAATTCCTTCACCCTCGGGGGTTTGATCCTCGTCCGGTCCGCCCAGGACGGGAGGATGCTCGTAGACGATGGGCGGCGAACAGGTGCACGGTGCCTGATGCGGCATCGCGAACTGGGCACTGGCGCGTGGCGGGCGATGCTCGATCGTCGCAGGATCCTGAATGACGCCGCCACAGAAGTGACAGTGGATCTGAGACATGGGTACCACCCTCCCTATCGGGCGCGGGAGCGCCCCTACCATTCACCCCGGATTCCTGATACGCAAGCGATGCCTCGGGCCGAGGAGGGTTAGACGCCAATTTTGCCCACTCATCCCAAAGATTGAGGCAGGAACCTTCCGGCCCGACTTGACTAATACCTTGGGAACTGGCCAATGTAGTTTCTCAACCTCGCACTCTCGTCCCCGAACGAGGGCCGTCAGCAACAATGACCAAGCGAATCCAAATCCTGGTAATCGAAGACAATCGCCTGCTGCGTGATGGCCTCGCGGCGCTCCTGGACACACAAACCGAATTCAAGGTCGTGGCCTCCGTCGAAGGAGCCTCGGCAGCGCTGCAGCGCATTCAAGAGCACAGGCCCAATGTGGTGCTCGTCGATGCCGCGCTGGGGCGCAACCGCAGCCAGCGGCTGGTCGAGAGCATCAAGGAAGCCGCGCCGCACGCCCGCATCATCATGATGGACATGCAGCCCGAAGAGGAAGACGTCATCGACTTCATCAAACGCGGCGCGAACGGCTTCATCGCGAAAGATGCCGCGCTCGAAGAGCTCGTCAGCACCATCCGGCAGGTCGCGAATGGCGGTGACGTCGTGCCCCCAGCGCTCACTGGTACCCTGCTCTCCCACATCGCCAAACAGGCGTCCGTGCTGCGCAATACGCCGATGATGGCGTCGGTGCGCATGACGAAACGCGAGCAGCAGATTACTGACCTGATTGCCGAAGGTCTGAGCAACAAAGAGATCGCGCAGCGGCTCAACATCGCGACGTACACCGTCAAGAGTCACGTGCACAACATCTTGGAGAAGCTGGCGTTGCACAGCCGGCTCCAGATCGCGGCGCATGCGCACAAGAAAATTCCGCCCAAAGGCGACCGCCGCAAATTCGTCCGCTAGCATTAACCCGGACGCCCGATGGTGGCCGCGCGTCCCACGCACGAGGATGTGAGTGTGCGACAGTTATGGGCGTACGCATACCGGGTGGTGCCGCCTCCGCCGGCTGACGGTCTTGGAAAAATCCGTAAGCTGCTCGATTCGGAGAACGCGTCGGCGTATGCACAAGCGCGCGCGTGGGCGGCACAGCTCATTCTCGAGCAGCGCAGCACCCAGATCCTCGTGGTATCCGACAACCCAACGCAAAATGGCGCCGTGAATCACCGGCTCGAGACCGAGCTGCAACGGATCGACGCCCACTATCGCGTGACGGACCCGATCGCGATCCGCGACGCCGCACGGCAATCGGAAGCACCGCGGTAGCGGTCTCCCGCGCGATCCCCCTCACCCCCACACCCCCAGCGGCCCACCCCTGATGGGTTAGCTCCTCCCGCCTCCCCGACGCGCTGTTTTTCATCCCCGTGAGGGATGCAGTCGGCTGCCGACGGAGAGGAAATTTCTGGAGACTCCAAAACCCCGACACGGAAAGAGTGCCTCCCATGAAAGGCAGCACGAAGAACCGCATCCGCGGTAAGGTCCGGCAGGCGAAGGGCAAAGCGAAACAGAAGGTGGGCAAACTCGCCCGGAACACCCGCCTCGAGGCGGAGGGCCTGGACGATCAGGTCGCCGGGACCATTCAGAATGTGGGCGGCAAGATCCAGAAAAAACTGGAGGACTAATGATACGCCGCCATCGCCTCGTCACGGGATTTGCTGCAGCCGTGCTGCTTGCGGGTTGTGCCCGCAACCCGGCCACGGGCCATCGCGAGCTGATGATCGTCAGCGAGTCTCAGGAAATCGAGATGGGGACGCAGTACGACAAGGAAGTCGTTGCGTCCATCGGCCTGTACCCCGATCCCGCGTTGCAGCGTTACATCCAGGATCTCGGTGCACGGCTCGCCGCCACGTCCGAGCGTCCCAAGCTGCCGTGGACGTTCCGCGTCGTGGACGATCCAGCCGTCAACGCCTTCGCGCTGCCGGGCGGCTTCATCTACGTCACGCGCGGCATCATGGCGCACATGACGTCGGAGGCGCAGCTCGCGACGGTGCTGGGCCACGAAATCGGCCACGTCACGGCACGTCACACCGCGTCGCAGATCTCCAAACAGCAGCTCGCCGGCCTGGGCCTCGCCATCGGCAGTATCGCGAGCCCGACCATCGAGCGGTACGCCGGCATCGCGGGACAGGCGCTGAGCCTCATGTTCCTGAAATTCTCGCGTGACAACGAGAACCAGGCCGACGAGCTCGGCGTGCGGTACTCGAGCCGCGCCAATTACGACGTGCGCGAAATGGCGAACGTGATGCGGCTGCTGGACCGGATCACGTCATCGGAGGGCGCCGGGCGGTTGCCGGAGTGGCTCGCGACGCACCCGAACCCGGGCAACCGGCTGGAGCACATCAACAGCTTGATCACGCATACGCAGCAGGACTTCACCGGGGCGATGGTCAACCGCGACGCCTACGAGCGGCGTCTCGACGGTATCATCTTCGGCATGAACCCGCGTGAGGGCTTCTTCAAGGGGACCACGTTCTACCACCCCGATCTCAAGTTCCAAATCGCGTTCCCGAGCGGATGGAAGACGTTCAACGGCAAGCAGGCCGTCGCGGCGCAGAGTCCGGAGCAGGACGCCGTGATCGAGCTGACGCTGGCCGAGGGATCCAGCGCCGATCAGGCCGCGCGGTCATTCCTGTCCGCGGAAGGCATGCAGGCGGGGACGGTGAGCCGCGGCAACATCAACGGCCTCAACGCGTCGGAAGCGCCATTCGCCGCCGCCACCGAGGGTGGCACGGTTCGGGGCAACGCGCTCTTCGTCGAGTACGGCAGCAGCGTGTACCGGTTGCTGGCGTACAGCCCTGAGGCCCGCTGGTCCGCCTATCAGGGTGTCGCGCAGCGCGCGCTGCAAAGCTATGGCCGGTTGACCGACCCGGCGATGCTCAACGTGCAGCCGCAGCACATCGACGTCTTCACGATCGATCGTCGCACTACGATCGCGCAACTCGCGCAACAGCGGCCGTCGCCCGCTCCCGTGGCGAAGCTGGCACTCATCAATCAGGTAGACGAAACCACACCGCTCGAGCCTGGCCGCATTGTGA
>JBOHSJ010000049.1:0-20937 GCA_050733035.1 Gemmatimonadales bacterium
GTTTCACCTATTGCGAACGGTCGACGACGCGGGGGAGGTCTGCGTCGTGGCGAGCGTGAGCAGGTCCTGCGGCGACTTCGCCTTGTCGGCCAGCGACAGCGCCCGCTTCACCTGCTGATCGTCCGCCATGCGGCGGCGGAATTCCGTCGAGCGACCGAAGACATACCGCGCGGCCTCGTACCCCAGCTCCTGCTGAATCAGGGTCCGCGCGCCGGCCACGACGGAATCGGGCAGCTCGGCACCCTTGGCGCGCATGCGGCGCACGATCTCGTCCACCATCGCCGCGGTGACGGTGAAATTGGGATTCGCCAGCCGGTTGCCTTCCTTGAGCTCGATCGCGTACCCGGTAAGCGCGTCGCGATAAGCCGGAATCTTGTCCCCCAGCGCCCTGACGAACGTCCGCTCCGCGGTCGTGAACGTGTCCGCGACGACGTAAATGTCCGGCCGGATGCCGCCGCCACCGAAGACCGTCCGTCCCGCGTCCGTCTTGAAGGCCAGGCTCGAATCGGGCACCGCATCGCGGCCTCGCTGCGCCGCGATGACCTGTTCTTCCTGCTCCACTTCAGTCCGGGTGACGCGCTGAATCGTGCGGCCGCTGGGCGTGTACCAGCGCGCCGTCGTCAGCTTCAGTCCTGTTTCGGGCGTGAGCCGCCAGAACGACTGCACCAGTCCCTTGCCGAACGTCGGCGTGCCGACGAGGACAGCGCGGTCGTGATCCTGCAGCGCGCCGGCGATGATCTCCGCGGCACTGGCCGAGCCGCCGTTGACGATGACGACTACCGGCAGGCGGGGCCACGACTGCGGCTTGGAATCGCCGAACTCGTGCGACGACCCGGGGGCGCGGCCGCGCGTCTCGACGATCGACTTGCCGGGATCGAGGAACAGGTCCGAGACCGCGACGCCCTGATCGAGCAGCCCGCCCGGATTGTTGCGCAGATCGAAGATGAGCGACTTCATCCCCTGCTTCAGCAGGGTGTCGATGGCCGCCGCGACTTCGCGCGTCGAGCTCTCGCTCACCGGCGACAGCGCGATGTACCCGACGCGATCGTCGAGCATCATCGTGATGCGGGGATCCACGGAGCGGATGTGAATCGTGGCGCGGGTCAGGTTGAACTTGATCGGCTGGTCCACGCCCGCGCGGCGGATCAACAGTTCGGCTTTGGCGCCGACCGGCCCGCGCAGCTCCTTCACCGCCTTCTCCTGATTCCAGCCCTCGGTCGAGCGGCCGTCCAGCTCGACGATGCGGTCGCTGGTCTGGATGCCGGCGCGCTCGGCGGGAGTGTCGGGGAGCGGCGCGATGACGGTGATCCAGCCGCCGCGCACGTCGATTTGAATTCCCAATCCGGAGTAATTGCCGGTCGTGGCTTCGGAGAGCTGCCGGAAATCGTCCGGTTTCAGGAACACGGAGTACGGATCACTCAGCTGATCGAGCATGCCGTCAATGGCCATCTGGTAGAGCTGGCGCTCGTCGAGCGAATCGACGTAGTAGTCGGCGACATGCGCCAGCACGTCGTCGAACAACCGCGCCTGCTGGTAGACCGATCCGGCCGGCTCCGTTTGCCGCTGCAGGAACCAGCCGCCGCTGACCACCGCGGCCAACATCACGACGGCGACCACGGACCCTTTATGACGAATCATTCTGCGCCCCTCGGTGATAGGACCGTCACCGCCGCGACTTCCCGCCAGGCGGCCTCCTGCACGGCCTTCTTTGGTTGACTCGCATCAATATGAACAATCCCGGGCCCAGATGCGCTACGATAGGCCTCACGGACCCGGGTGTGGAACGTGTCATCCTCACGCTCGATGCGGTCCCGCACCTTCCCAGCCGTCCGTTGCCGCTCCCGCCCTACCGCCACCGGCACATCCAGGACCAGGGTGAGGTCCGGGGTCAGCCCCCCCGTAGCGACCCGCAGGGCGGCTTCGACGTCGCCCTGGGGCAACCCCCGCCCCGAGACCTGGTACGCCATCGTGGAGAGCCCGAACCGGTCCGCAATGACGATCTGGCCATCCGCCAGCGCCGGCCGGATCACCCGCTCGACCAGATCGGCCCGCGCCGCCAGAAACAGAAACAACTCGGCGCCGAACGCGCGGTCATGCCGCGACTTCAGCGCCAGCTTCCGGGCCGCTTCCGCGATCGGCGTGCCGCCCGGCTCGCGGACAGTCGTGACGCGCTGACCATCGGCGCGGAGCTGACCGGCGAGCCAGCGAACGAGCGTCGATTTGCCAGCCCCCTCGGGACCCTCGGCCACGACGAACATCCCCCCCCCCGAGCCCCTGACCCCCAATCCCGAGTCCCTAGCCAAGCGTGATGATGGGGCTCGCGGCGCCCTTCTTGATGCCCTCGTAAATGCGGGCATTGATTCTCGTCATCAGCTTCTCGAAATTCGCTTGCGCCGCGACCATCTGCTGATACACCGGGTTTCCCTGTACGCTTTGCAGCGCCTGATCGTACTTCTCGACCTGCTCTTTCGTCGGTTCGTTACCCTGCTGCGCGACGCGCTCGATGTCCTGCGCGAGCCCCTCCGCTTCGGCGAGCACTTTCTGGACGGCTTGATCTTCGCGGAGCGCTTCGGTTGCACGGCGCAACGCCTTGTACTCGTCGGTTTGGCCGAGCACGCGTCCTAGTTCTTCTGCCTTTTCCTCGAGCACTAATCCTCCCAGTTAATCCCCGGGGCCATGCCCCGGGGTGGCGAACGCGTAGCGTGGGCAGCCGACCAGGTCGGCGTGGATTTCCACACGTGGCCATCCATGCTCATGGGCGAGCGAGCGTATGGCATCGCCTCGCCGTTCGTCGATCTCCAGCGCCAGCAGGCCACCCGGCTCGAGCAGCCCCGCGGCTGCCGCGAACAGCGCTCGCGTCGCCTCGAGACCGTCGGTGCCGCTCACCAATGCCTCGCGCGGCTCGAATTCCCGCACCGACGGGTCCAGCTCGTCGTACTCTCTCGCCGTCAGATAAGGAGGGTTCGAGACGATCACACCGAAGCGTTCTCCTTTGTCCACCAGCGGTGCGAGCAGGTTCCCCTCACGAATCTCGACCGGTGTTTTGGGACCGACACGCTGCACATTCTCACGCGCGAGCGCGGCGGCGCCCGCCGACCGCTCCACCGCGACGACTTTCTCAAACTGTCCTTCCACCGCCAGGGCGAGCGCGATGCAACCGCAGCCCGTTCCAATATCCGCAGCGAGCCCGGTCGAGCGTCTCGCCAGCACGAGCTCGACGAGCCCTTCCGTTTCCGGACGAGGGATCAGCGCGCGCGGATCGATCGCGAGGTCGAGCGTCCGGAAGCCGACTCGGCTCGCCGCGTACGCGAACGGAACGCCCCGCTCGAGCTCCGCAACCGCGGCATGAAATCGCTCCAACAGCTCGGGCGATTTTTCCTCGTCGCGCCGGAGCCACGCCTCGCCGAGCGACATTCCTGAAACGGCCGCCCAGACCGCCGCCGTTGTCGTGTGACCGCCGCCGTTACGCACTGAGCCGCTCCTTCACCTGCGCCTCCCGCACTGCGGCAATCAGATCGTCGAGGCGGCCGTCCATCACTTCATCGACGTTGTGCTTGGTGAAGTGGATGCGGTGGTCGGTGACCCGGTTCTGGGGAAAGTTGTACGTGCGGACTTTTTGCGAGCGGTCCCCCGTGCCCACCTGCGCGCGTCGTTCGCGCGCGCGGGCCGCTTCCTGCTCCGCCACCAGGCGGTCGAGCAGGCGCGAGCGCAGGATCTCCATCGCCTTGATCTTGTTTTGCAGCTGCGACTTTTGATCCTGGCATTTGACTTCGAGGCCGGTGGGCAGGTGCGTGATGCGGACGGCGCTGTCGGTCGTGTTGACGCTCTGACCGCCGGGGCCGCCGGAGCGAAAGACATCGATGCGCAGGTCTTTGTCCTCGATCTTCATGTCGACTTCTTCGGCTTCGGGCAGGACGGCAACCGTCGCCGCGGAGGTATGAATGCGGCCCTGCTGCTCGGTCTCGGGCACGCGCTGCACGCGATGCACGCCCGACTCGTAGCGCAGGGTGCCGTACGCCTTGGGGCCGCGCGCGGCAAACACCGCCTCCTTGACGCCGCCGAGCGTCCCCTCGGAGAGCGAGAGGATCTCGACCTTCCACCCGCGCCGCTCGGAGAAGCGCGTGTACATGCGGAACAGATCGGCGGCGAACAGCGCCGCTTCGTCCCCACCCGTGCCCGCGCGCACCTCGACGATCGCATCGCGATCGTCGAACGGATCGGCGGGCGACAACAGCTCGGCGAGCTCGGTTTCGAGCCGCTCGATTTCTGGACGGAGACGGTCAACGTCGGAGCGCGCGAGCTGCGACAGCTCGGGGTCTTTGTCGGCCAGCACTTCGCGCGCCTGCTCCAGCTCGGCGGCGAGGCGCTCGATGCGTTGGTGGGTGACGCGGATGGTGTCGAGCTGGGCGTGCTCGCGACCGAGCTGCTTGAGTTTGGCCGGATTCCGCGCCGTGGCGGGGTCGGCCAGTTCCCGGGCGACCTCCTCCGCCCGCGCGAGCGCCTGGCGGAGTCGGGTCTCCAAGGAATCAGCTCGCTTTGGTTCCGTACTTCTGGCGGAACCGCTCCACGCGGCCGGCCGTGTCCATCAGCTTCTGCTTGCCCGTGAAGAAGGGGTGGCAGGCGCCACAGATTTCGACGTGAATCACGGGCGTCGTGGAGCGCGTGACGAAGGTGTTGCCACATGCGCATTGCACGGTGGCCCGCTGGTATCTGGGATGAATTCCGGGTTTCACTGCGTCTTTCCTTGACTTAAGTCCGAACGGTACGAAGTGCGCGGAAATATAGCCGGGACACGAACTTGGAAGCAAGGCGTGCCTGCTCGCTTCAATTGACACCGCTTGGGACAGGCCGTAAGCTGTTCCCTCGTGTCGGCCGCCGACGTGCTTCAAAAGGTCCCGCTGTTCAGCCAGCTCGCCCCTACTGACTTACAGCGGGTGGTCGAGGTGGCTCGCGACCGCGCCTATCCAAAAAACTCCGTCATCCTGTTCGAGGACGATCCCGGCGACGCGCTGTACGTCGTCGCCAAGGGCCAGGTGAAGGTCGTGCTCATCGGCGAGGACGGCCGCGAAGTGATTCTCTCCGTGCTTGGCGAAGGCGAGTTCTTCGGCGAGATGGCGCTGATCGACGACGAGCCCCGCTCCGCGCACGTCATCGCGATGGAAGATTCGACGCTGTACGTGCTGCGCCGCGAAGACTTCCAGGGGATCCTCGAGCATTCACCGGGGATCGGGCTCGCGCTGCTGCGCGAGCTGTCGCGCCGCCTGCGCCGCGTCGATGAAAAAGTCGGGAGCCTCGTGCTGCTCGACGTGCACGGCCGTGTCGCCCAGCTGCTGCTCGATCTCGCCGACGAAACCGACGGGCAGCGCATCACGCGCCGCCTGACCCACCACACCATCGCCCAGATGATCGGATCGTCGCGCGAGACGGTGTCGCGCACGATGCGCGAGCTCGTCGACAAAGGAATGATTGACGTGAGCCGCAAGGACATCGTGATCCGCGATCGCGGCGCGCTGGAGCAAGCGGCTGGTCGCTCGTGAGGCGCGTCACCGCGTGCGGGTGAGGCGGCGACTTGTTCTACGTCACTAATTGCCAGTAACTTAGCCCGAGTTTCGGCGTGCCCAACCGCATGACGTACACGGTGACGTTCTGGGGAACCCGGGGAAGCATTCCAACCCCCGGGTCTAGCACCGCGCGCTACGGCGGCAACACGCCGTGCGTCGCGGTCGAAGGAGCCGGCGGTCAGCTGGTGGTGCTCGATGCGGGGACCGGGATCCGGGCGTTGGGGCTCGACCTGGTCGCCAAGCAAAATGGCGCCGCCCGCGTCGAGATTCTGCTGTCGCACGCGCATTGGGATCATATACAGGGACTACCGCACTTCAAGCCGTTTTTCGCGCCGGGAAACTCGGTGCGCATTTGGGGAACGCGACAGGGAACCGCATCGCTGGAAGCGATTCTCAGACAGCAGATGGATCCGGCGGTGTTCCCTGTTCCCCTCGACGCCCTGTCGGCGTCATTGACGGTGCAACAGGTGGACATGGACGAGTTCTCGATCGGCGAGTTCCGTGTCCGGACGACGAAGCTGCGGCACCCCGGGACGACCTTGGGATTCCGGCTGACACCCGCCAAGGGCGGACCGAGCATGGCGTACGTGACGGACAATGAGCTGGGCCCCGGCGGGCATTACGAAGTCCCGGCGAGCTGGCGGCGCGACTTCGTGGCGTTTCTGAAGGACGTGGATCTGTTGATTCACGACGCCATGTACACGCCGAAGGAGCTGGAGCAGCACCGCGGCTGGGGGCACTCGACGTATGAAGAAGCGGTGACGCTCGCGCAGGATGCCGGTGCCAAGAAGCTCGTGCTGTTTCATCACGAGCCGGAGCACGGCGACCAGGAGATGGACGCACTGTTGGCATCCGCCCAGAAGTTCGCCAAGACCCGTGGCGGATCGCCCGAGGTGATAGCAGCACAAGAAGGCATGCAGGTGACCCTGTGACCCGAGGAGTAGCTATGCGCGCGCGTGCAGTCATGGCAGTGTTGAGCCTGGTACCGGTGCTTCTGGGCGCGCAGCAGCGCGGCCAGGATACCCGCCCGGGCATCGCCGTTTTTCCGTTCACGAACGGCGGCTCCTACGGTCAGGGCAAAGAAGACTTCGAAGCGCTCGAGCGCGGCATCGCCGGCATGATGATCTCCGAGCTGGCGCAGAATCCCGCCGCGCGCGTGGTGGAGCGCCAGGAGATCCAGAAGCTGCTCGACGAACAGAACCTCACGGCGCAGAATCGGGTCGATCCGCAGACGGCCGCGAAGATCGGGAAGCTCGTCGGCGCCCGCTACGTCATCCTGGGGAACTTCATCGATTTCTACGGCGATTTCCGCGTCGACGTGCGCCTCGTCAACAGCGAGACGGGTGAGATCATCAAAACCGAGTCGGAGCGGATGCAGCGCGACCACATGTTCGACATCATCCGCAACGTCGCGGCACGCCTCATGAAAGACGCCAACCTCCCGCCGCTGCAGCGGGCGAGCAACGACCAGCGTATGGGCCGGCAAGTCCCGACCGAAGCGCTGACCTACTACTCGCGCGCGCTGCTCTATCAGGACCGCGGCCAGAAGGAGAAGGCGGTCGAGATGTTCAATCGCGCGCTGTCCATCTTCCCCGATTACGCTGAGGCGCAGGAAGGCCTGCAGCGGGTCCAGCGGTCCTAACGAGCGGACGCTGACTGGCGTCGCCTCGACCATGGGGCGGCTCGACGGCGACGTCCGGACGACCGTGGCGAACCTCACCGAAGCGTCGCGCCAGCTCAACCACTTCGTGGAGCAGATGTCGCGGCGCCCGTTCCGCGCGCTCACGGGCGTCAAGCCGCTGCCACCGGCGGTTGGAGCCAAGCCGTGAGGTACGTGCTGTTGCATCCGCCGATGTGGCGGCCCGATGCCGTGGCACCCGCGCTCCAGACGTCGCAGGTGGAGACCCGTCCGGTCCGCCAGGCGCGAGAAATCGCCGTCGTGGACGATCGCCCCACGGTCCTGCTGCTCGACGCGGAAAGCCGCTCGGTTTTTCCCGTCGATGTGATGCGGGGGTTTGTGGACGCGGGCGGCGCGATTGTCGCGCTCGGACGGGAGGGCGAGAGCGACGTGCCGGAAACCCTCCCGACCGAATTCCTGTCAGGCTTCCTGACGCATCCGACCAGTCCCCGGCGGCTGCTCGTCGCGATCCGGGCCGGTTTCCGCGAAGCTGCGGCGCGAGCCGAAACCGCCCGGGCGCGGGGCGAGGCCGCCCAGCGAGCGCGCGAGATCGGCGAGCTGACGCGGATCGGCGTCGCGCTCGGCACCGAGCGTGACATCAAGACGCTGCTCGAGCTGATTCTCACCCAATCACGGCGTATCACCCAGTCGGACGCCGGGAGCCTGTATCTCGTCGAGCTCAACGAGGAGGGGACGAAGCGCCTGCGATTCCGGCTCGCGCAGACCTACTCGAAGCCGGAAGCGCCGTTCGTCGAGTTCACGATTCCGGTGGATCGCACCAGCCTCGCCGGCTACTGCGCCGTGACCGGCGATCCGCTCGTCATCGACGACGCGTACTTCTTGCCGCCGGACGTCGAGTACACGATCAACCGGTCGTTCGACGAGCGCTACGGGTATCGCTCCAAGTCGATGCTCGTGATTCCCATGAAGGATCACAAGGACGAGATCATCGGCGTCCTGCAGCTCATCAACCGCAAGCGCAATTTCGAGTCGGTGCTGGTCACACCCGAGGATGTCGACAAACAGGTGGTCCCCTACTCCAAGCGCACCGTCGAGCTGGTGACGGCGCTGGCCGGCCAGGCGGCCGTCGCCATCGAGAACAGCCGGCTCTACGAGGACATCGAGAAGCTGTTCGAGGGCTTCGTGCTCGCGGCAGTACATGCGATCGAGCAGCGCGATCCCACCACCTACGGTCACAGCGGCCGCGTCGCCGGGATGACGGTGGGGCTCGCGGAGATCGTGGACCGCGCCGGCGATGGTCCGTATCGAGGCGTGACGTTCTCGCGCGAGCAGCTCAAAGAAATCCGTTATGCCGCCCTGCTCCACGACTTCGGCAAAGTCGGCGTGCGTGAGCAGGTGCTGATCAAGGCGAAGAAACTCTACCCGTCCGACCTGGGCCTGGTGCGCCACCGGCACGCCTTCATCCGGCGCACGGCCGAGCGCGAGTTCTGGCGCAAGCGCGCCGAGTATCTCGAGGCAAAGGGGAAGCAGGGCTACGACGGGTTCATCACGGAGCTCGAGGCGGCCCACAGGCAGGAGCTGACGGAGCTGGATCGTTTTCTCGAGATCGTGCTGCAGGCCAACGAACCGACCATTCTGCCGGACGGGAGCTTTGAGGAGCTGAAGGCGTGGTCGAAGCGCACGTATCTCGCGTTCGACGGCGAGACGGAGCCGTTCCTGTCACCCGACGAAATGCGCTACCTCACGATCCGCAAGGGCAGCCTGGACGACGCCGAGCGGCACGAGATCGAGAGCCACGTCACCCACACCTATCAGTTTCTGCAGCGCATCCCCTGGACGCGGGAGCTGCAACACATCCCGCTGATCGCGTATGGGCACCACGAAAAAATGGATGGGCGCGGCTATCCGCGGCGGATCACCGCCGAGGGGATTCCGATTCAGACGCGCATGATGACGATCAGCGACATCTACGACGCGCTCACGGCGCAGGACCGGCCGTACAAGCGCGCCGTCTCGACCGATCGCGCGCTGGATATCCTGACGACGGAGGTGAACGAGGGGCAGCTCGACTCCGATCTGTTCAAGCTGTTCATCGACGGGAAGGTTTTTCAGCGCCCCATAGATGCACAAGCCTAGTTGGCGCTAGGGCGGTGCCGCCGTACAGGTCGCCGGCCGGCGGCACCCACATCTCCAAGCTCTCGCGGTTTCCAGCATGATCCCTCGCGCCTGCATGACTGCTCCGAGGTCAGGAAGACTCACGAAAGCAGCAGCTTCGCGGAGATCAGGAGGAGGAACACACCAAAAGCTTTCCGTAACATGACATCGGGGATGGTCCCCGCCAGTCGCGCGCCAAAATACGCCCCAATCAGCAGCCCAACGGCCACAACCGCGGCGTACGGCCAATTCACCTGCTGGCGCTTGGAGTACTCCAGCACGCCCAGCAGCCCCACGGGCAAGAGCAGCGCCGCGAGCGACGTGCCGTGCGCCGTATGCTGCGACAGCTTGGCGATCAGCACGAGCCCCGGAATGATGACGACCGCGCCTCCCACGCCGAAGAGGCCGGAGACGACGCCCGCCAGGAGACCAAGCAGCGAGACCAGGAACCAGGTCATACGTTTTTTCCTTTCCCCCAGCCGCCCCCGCCCGGGGTTTCGATGCGGAGAATGTCCCCCGCCGCCAGTCGCAGAGTTGTCTTCGAGGTAAGAGCTTCACCATTCAGCCGATTCGCGCCAGGTGCGCCGGCAGACCCGCCCGAGCTGCCGGCGGGACCGTGGCGCCGCCGCTCGGTCAGCAGCGTTGCGTCGATGGGCTCAAGCGCCTCGAACTCACGCACGACCCCCTCGCCCCCCTCCCACGTCCCCCGTCCCCCGCTTCCCCGCCGCAGCGCGTAGGTGCGTACCCGCAGCGGATGCTCCATTTCCAGAACCTCGATCGGCGTGTTCAACGTGTTCGACATCCCGACGTGCACGCCGGACGGCCCGTTGGCACCGTGACTCGCGCCCTGCCCACCGCCGATCGTCTCATAGTAGGTCCAGCTCCCACTCTTCCCTGCTCCCTGCTCCCTGCTCCCGCCAAACGTCACGTTATTCATCGTCCCCTGCCCCTGGGCAGGCACCGCGCAGCCGCCGGCGGCAAGGGCGCGAAATACCGTGTCGGCAATGCGCTGCGAGGTCTCGACGTTTCCCGCGGCCACTGCGCTCGGCGGACGCGCGTTCACCAGGCAACCCGGCGGCGCGGTGACCCGAATGGCGCGCGGTACGCCGCCGTTCATCGGCACATCGTCGGGCAGGAGCGTGCGCACGACGAACAACACCGCCGAGCGCGTGACGGCAATCGGGCAGTTCACATTTCCGGGTGCCGCGCCGCGTGTGCCTGTGAAATCGGCGTGAAAGGCACCAGCCACAATCGCGATGCTGACGCGAATCTCGAGATCGTCGTCAATAACGCCGTCGCCCTCCAGATAATCTTTGGCCGTCATGGGCGTTGCTGACGGCAGTCGGCTGAGAGCTGCTCGCGTGCGACGCTCGGCGTAGTCGAGCAGCTCGCGCGCGGCATCGCAGAGCGCGTTCCAGCCGTGGCGGCGGGCCAACATCCGGAGGCCGTCGGCGCCGCGCTCGACTGCGGCGCGCTGAGCCGCGAGATCGCCACGCCGCATCGCCGGCGTTCGCACATTCGCGAGCACCAGCCGCTCCAGCTCCGGC
The DNA here is from genome assembly GCA_050733035.1 of Gemmatimonadales bacterium. Classification (GTDB taxonomy): domain Bacteria; phylum Gemmatimonadota; class Gemmatimonadetes; order Gemmatimonadales; family GWC2-71-9; genus 20CM-2-65-7. The sequence goes on from JBOHSJ010000049.1 coordinate 10,902, forward strand.
GTGAACCGCGAGGGCGGAATGATCATCCCCTCCTGATAGATCTCGCGCGCGCCCGCCGGCATGCTGCCCGCGGTCATGCCGCCCACGTCCGAGTGGTGCGCGCGCACGACACTGTATCCGCCCACGCCGCCGTCGATCTCGATGGCGCCGATGAGCGTGAGATCGGGCAGGTGGCTCCCGCCCGCATAGGGATCGTTGAGGAGGAACAGCTCTCCGGGTCGCGGCTCCAGTTGCCGTACCGCGGCGACGGCGTCGGCCAGCGCGCCCAGGTGCACCGGTATATGCGCCGCCTGCGCGATCATCTCGCCGTCGGCGTCGAACAGGGCCGCCGACGCGTCGCGCCGCTCGCGGATGTTCGGCGACAGCGCGCTGTGGACGAGCACGAGCCCCATCTCCTCCGCGATCGACGCGAAGGCGTGCGACATGACCTCCAACCCGACGGCGTCGAGCTTCACGCGCGATCGATCACCATGAGGGCGTGTCCCAGCGTTCGAGCCTGCCACCCAGGCTCCACGAGCGCGGTGGCGTCACGACCGGCCAGGACGGCGGGACCGTCGATGCGCAGATCGGCCGGCAAGTCGTCGAGCGGGTAAATGTCAGCATCGACCCTGTTGCCGTCGCGCGTGAGAATCGGTCGGCGGCCCGGTCGAACCGGAGCTACCGTGGTGGCCCGCAAGAGCGGTAGCGGCGTTTCCGAGTCGCCGCGTCGCACGACGATCCGCAAATTCACTACCTCGATCGGTTGCTCGGGATCGGCGTGACCGTGCCGCTGCTCGTGCGCGCGGATGAATTGTTGACCGATCATTTCGGGATCGTCCCAGAGAGACCCCACCGTGACTTCGTAGCCCTGACCGGCAAACCGGCAATCGACCGATTTCGTAATCAGCATGTCCCGACGATCCGCCAGCTCCCACGGATAAATCTCCGCGAAGGCCCGGCTGAGCGCCTCGCGATCGAGATCTTCCAGGCGTGCGTGAAATGACGCCAGGATGTCCCGCCGCTCGGTGGCCATCGCGAGACCCAGCGCACTGAAGACCCCCGGATGCGGTGGGATTATCACCCGCGACATGCCAAGCGCATCGGCGAGCGCACACCCGAACAGCGGACCCGCGCCGCCGAACGGCACCAACGCCATCTGGCGCGGGTCGAGCCCGCGCGCCACGCTCACACGCCTGAGCGCGCGAGCCATGACGGCGCTTGCCACGTTGACGATGCCAGCAGCCATCGATGCGACGTCGCCGCCGAGTCTCGCGACCGCGCGTTCCGCCGCGGCGCGATCGAGGCGCACGGACTCCGCCAGAGGATACTCGGCATCGAGCCAGCCCAGGAGGAGACACGCGTCGGTGACGGTTGGCTCTTCGCCGCCCCGCCCGTAACAGGCGGGACCGGGGACCGCGCCGGCGCTGCGTGGACCGACGCGGAGCGCACCGCCCTCATCGATCGCAGCGATGCTCCCGCCGCCCGCACTCACGGTTTCGATCAGGATCGCTGGAACCGAAAGTGGAACGCCGGCAATCACCGCCGTACGTTCGGTCAGCCCATCCTCACGCCATCCAGGTCCGTGCATGACGACCAGGCTGGCATCGGCGCTCGTACCACCCATGTCGAGGGTCAGCAGATCTCGCTGATCGCGCCCGACCGCGGGATTGAGCCAGCCCGCGGCGACGACGCCACCAACCGGACCCGAGAGGGCCAGATTTGCGGCGTGGTTGATGGCGTCCCTGGGAGCGAGGGAGCCACCGTTCGAGGTCATGATGCGATACGAACCAACCTCGCGCTGCACGCTGAGCTCCGCCGTCTTGCGTACGTACTCGGCAACTTTGGGCCGCAGATATGCCTCTGCCGTCGTCGTGCTGGTGCGCTCGAATTCGCGGAAAAACGGCAGGACTTCATGGCTTGCCGCGACGGGGATACCAGGGAGCGCGGCGCGCAGCGCGGCAGCAATCCGCTCTTCAGGCCCAGGGTGCCGGAAGGCAAACAAGAGGGAGATCGCGATCGATTCCGGCGCGAGTGTTCGCACGACCTCCGTGACGCGCTCCACCTCTTGCTCTGTAATAGCCACAATGGGACCGTCTGGTCCCATCCGCTCGTTGACGCCGATCACGTCGTCGCGCGCCACGAGCGGCGGCGGATGATGTCGTGCGAGGTCGTACAGGCCTGCGCGATCCTGCCGCCTGAGCCAGAGCAAGTCTTCGAATCCCGCCGTCGTGATCAGCACCACGCGCGCACCCCGGCGCTCGAGCAGCGCGTTGGTTGCTACGGTGGTGCCGTGCACGAGCGCATCGATCGGCTCGTCCCCGAGCGCGTCGAGCGCCCGAAATAGTCCGACCGCTGGATCTGCGGGTGTACTGTCGACTTTGCGGATCTCGAGAGAGCCGTCCGGTCTGACCGCGACGAGATCGGTGAACGTCCCGCCGACGTCAACACCGACGCGCGTCAAGGACGGAAGCGACGTTTGACGAGAAACGCGATCCCGATCAACGTCAGCACCACCACGAGCGTGCCGACCCAGTCCCCCAGCCGCACGTACAGCGTCACGACGTCGCTCGTGCGGAGCATGCCGTCCACGATCGCGTCCGTCTCGAGCTTCGTCATGTTGTACGCACGGCCGAGCGGGTCCACGAACTCCGATATTCCGGAGTTCGCCGCGCGCGCGACACCCATCCGCGTTTCGATCGCCCGCAGCACGAGGTGCGACGCGTGCTGCCGCGGTGCGGTGGTGCGGCCAAACCAGACGTCATTCGTGATGTTGACGAGAAAGTCGGCACCGCGCGCGCGATACCTCCGGGGCAGATCCTCGAACGCAGACTCGTAACAGATGATGACGCCGAAGCGGCCGATTCCCGTCTGGTACACCGGCAGGTCGCGGCCCGACGAGAATCCTCCGGACCAGTTTCGGATTCCCGGAATGGCGCGAAACACGCTGACGGGGACGAACGGGACGCGCTCGGTGACCGGGACGAGATAGTGCTTGGCGTACACGGGGGAGCTGCGCCATTCGCCCACCGAGTCCACCAGCAACGCGGCGTTGTAGTAGGGATCGCTGGTGCTCCGCCAACCGGGTTCGGCCCACACGAGGCCCAGGAAAACCGGGACGCGTGACTCTCGGGCCAGGCTCCTGATGGCTACCTCCCAGTTGGGCCGCCGCCAGAGAAAATCGGGAACGGCGGCTTCGGGCCAGATGATGAGCTGCGGCCGCGGCGTGTCCGCGAGCAGTTGCCGCGTTTGCCCGATCAGTTTGCCGACCACGCTGTCCGCGTGCGCCGGATCCCACTTCTCGTGGTAGCCCTCGTTCGGTTGCACCATCCCGACGACGCCGACGTCGCGGACCGGCAGCGTCCGCATGCGCCACACTCCGTAACCCAATGCCAGCGCTACGGTCAGCAGGACGGTCGCGACGTGGCGCACGGCGTACGGCACACTGCGTACGTCAATGGCCGCTTCCAGCAGCACGACGTTGCACCACGCGAGCCACAGCGTTACGCCGCGCGCCCCCGCAATGTCCGCCCACTGGACGAGCACCGGCGAGTCGGCGAGAGACGTGCCGAGCCCCAACCACGGGAACCGCACGTCGCCGAGGTGTCCGATGAGCCACTCGAGCGCGGTCCACGCAACGGGAAGGGCGAGCCACAGCGGCACACCGGGCGCCGCCAGTCGAATCCGCACGACAAACCAGAACATGACGCCGGTGAGCAAGCCGATGACGGCGACCGTCGCGAGATAGCCCAGCGCGGAGAACGGCGTGAAGTGCCACAGCGCCACGACCATCCAGTAGAGCAGCAACGCATGGCTGGCGAGGCCATACCACCACCCCCAGCGAAACGCGAACCGCGGATTGGCGTCGATCACTGCCTGCCGCACCAACAGCACGGCGGGCATGACGGCGAAGAAGCTGAGAATGGGAAGCGGGAACGGCGGGTAGGCCGCGGTGAGCGCGACCGCGCCCAGTGCTACGAGCCCTGCGAGCCTGCGCTGCGTCACAGCAACACGTCGCGGCCTTCGTCGGCGGAACGATGGATCGCGTCCACGACCCGCTGCAGCGCCAGCTGATCGCGAGGCTGCGGTGCGTTTACGTCTCCCTTGATCACCGCGAGGAAATACATCCACTCGGCGCGATACGACTGGATGAACGGTGTCTCCCGTCCCGTCGCGCCTGTCGGCGTCACGTCCAGGGCCTGGCCGTGCTGCTCACGAAAGATTCGCAGCGGCTGGATCATGGCGGCGCCTTTCGCGCCGACGATGTCGAACCAGAAGCGCTCCCCCTCACCCAGATGGCGCCAGCTCACGTCCACGGTGATCGACACGCCGTTTTCACACACGATCAGCGCCGAGCCCATGTCTTCGACCCCGTCCTTGTCGCTGCGCGTCAAATGGGCCGAGATGCGCTTCGGCGCCGGCCAGCCGGAAAGCCACAGGCCGAGATCGATGAGCGGCAGTCCGAGGTCGAGCATGGCGCCGCCGCCCGCCTGCTCGCGCCGCAGCCGCCAGCCGAGCATCTGCCGGCTCGGCTGGAAGGTGTACCATCCGCCGCGCACCGCCTGGAGAGCGCCGAGGTCGCCGCCGGCGAGGAAGCCGCGCACGGCCTGGACGTCAGAGCGGAAGCGGTGATTCATCCCAACCATGACCCGCTTGCCGTATTTGTCGCTGGCGGCGAGCACACGCTCGACTCCGGCCAGGTTTAGCGCGAGGGGACGCTCGCACAGGACGTGCGCGCCAGCCGCGAGCGCGGACGTGACGTGGATTTCGTGCAGGTGATTGGGCGTGCAGATCACGACGACATCAACGTTGGCGTACCGCAGCACTTCCTCGATGTCGTCGTAGTAATCCTTCACTTCGAAGCGGGCGGCGAGCGCCTGGGCCTTGCCGACGTCGTTGTCGCAGATCGCCGCGACTTCGACGCCGGGCAACCGCCGCAGCACCGGCAGATGCGCGACCTGGGAGATCGCGCCCGCGCCGATGACGCCTACGCGAATTGGATCGTTCACCGAGTGGCTCTGCTCCCTGCTCTCTGCTCCCTGCCGCCTTTCAACCGGTACATGATCCCCGTCCGCACGCTGGCCGTTTTCAGGCCGCTCGAGAGCATCCCGCGCCCGTCGATGGTGAATCGCCACGCGGGCGAGAGATTGAACTCGAACCCCATGGTGCCGTTCACGCCGGCCGTGATCACGTCCAGCGCGTCTTCCACGAACGTGCCATTGATCGCGGCGCCGCTGCCGTTGCGCGCTTGGATGCTCACGCCGACGCCGAGGTAGGCGTTGATTCCGTTGCTCTGCGGAAAGACGTATTGGAAGTCCACGTCGCCGATGATATCGGCGAGCCGGATCCGCCCGAGATTGATGCTGTCGGTGCTGCCCGGGTTGACGATGCTGTCGAGCCGTTGCTCGAAGCGCTGCCGCGCGTTCTGATCGAACTGCGAGCGGAAGTACGACAGACCGAGCAGGAGGCGCACGCGCGGCGCGATGCGTCCGTAGTCAATGCGCAGGCCGCCCACCGTCGCCCCGGTCAGCTCCGACGCGCCGAGGACACCCACATCGAGCTGGATCCCGGAAAGGCGCAGGTTCTCGTAGGAGAACTGGTTGAGGACACCCTGGGCGGAAAGAGGGAATGATGGAATGAGGGAAAGACATAGAATCGCAACACATTCCACCATTCCAACATTCCATCGTTTCATCTTAGTAGAGCTTCTCAATCTTGGTCCCGGGAAAATAGGTAGTTAGGATCGAACGATAGTCCTGCCCCGCGCGCGCGCGTCCGATCGCTCCCCACTGGCACATGCCGACGCCGTGTCCGGAGCCCGCGCCCGCCGCGACGAGGCGCGTGACCCCGCCGTTGGCCTTCGTCACCGTGAGCTGAAACGCGGCGCTCGTCAGCAGCCGATCGGCGTCGGGCCGCAGCACGGCGCGCACCTCAGGCCCTGGAATCCGAATGTCGCCGCGCTCGAACACGATCCGAACCTCTCCGACGCGCCCCGACCGCGTGTTGCGGCTGACGCTCACATCCGTGATGCGCTGCAGCCCGTCACCGGACAGTGGGGTCACCGTGGACAGCGTTCGCGACAATATAGCGCGCAGCTTGGGGCCGTCCCATTCTTCGCGCCACCGAAATCGTGGCGAGATGTCGCAGTAGAAATGCCCTCCACCCCGGTCATCGGACACAGGTCGCAGATAGGGACGCGCGCGCGCGGTGGCGAATGCCTCATCCACGCCGGCGGTGCTGAATCCGCACGTGGAATGGAAGTAGGCGTCGATCACCTGGCCGTCGTACTGGAGCACCTGGCCCGTTGTCTGTCGCACGGCGTCCCACGCCTGCGGCGTCTCGACCGCCACGCCGAGGTAGACCTGGTCACGGGTATCGGCGTACGCATCGAAGCCGAACGTCTCCCAGCGGCCGCGGTTTCTGATGGCGAAGCTGCGTGACACGACGGCCTGCGCGAGCACCGCGTTCAGCTCATCAGCGCGTCGGCCGCCGATCTCCGGCCCGACGACGCCCGCGACGTAGCTCTCGACGGTCACGCGGTTTACGACCGTGAGACCGCCACGGCCGGACGTGAGGTTGATCCGCCCGCGGTAACGCCGGCCGTTGGCGATCACGAAGCGGTTCTCGGTGACATTCACGACGGCGACCCCGCGCAGTGCCTCCGTCCGAGTGCCGTCGGGGCGCGTGAGTCTGAGCCGTGAGCGATCCGCCGAATCGGGAGTGACCACCCAGCGGACGCCGGCCGGCACCGAGCCGACCGCCGTGCCGCTCGCGGCCTCACTGACGAACAGCTCTCCGCCGTCCGGCCCGCCGATGGACGCATTGGCAGCGCCCACCGAGAGCCCGATGCGCAGCTCCGGTTCGCCGCTGGGCGTGGGGACACCGCTCGGCCGGGTCGGACACCCGGCCGACGCGAGCAGCGCGACGCTAAGCGCGGCGTGCTTCTGCCAGCGCCGCATCCAACTCCCTGATCGTAAAATCGATGTCCGCATCGGAATGCGCGCTCGAGACGAATCCCGCTTCGAACGCGGAGGGCGCGAGGAATACCCCGCGTGCGAGCGCGGCCTTGTGCCAGCGCGCGAACAGCGCCGTGTCCGCCCGTTTCGCGTCGGTGTAGTTGCGGACAGGCCCAGGCGTGAAGTAGAGACCCCACATCGAGCCCGCATGCCCGGTCGTCGCCGCGACTCCGTTGCGTCGAGCGGCGTCCTTGAGCCCGGTCACCAACCGGTCCGTGCGACGGTCCAGCGTCTCGTAGAACCCCGGCTGGCTGGTCTCTCGCAGGGTTGCGAGGCCCGCCGCCATCGCGACGGGATTGCCCGAGAGCGTGCCGGCCTGGTACACCGGCCCTTCGGGGGCGATGCGACGCATCAAGTCCGCTCGTCCGCCGTACGCACCGACCGGAAATCCGCCGCCCACGATCTTGCCCAGCGTCGTGAGATCGGGTCTGACACCCAATCGCTCTTGAGCGCCGCCGGCGGCGACGCGGAAGCCGGTCATCACTTCATCAAAGATGAGCAACGCGCGATGCCGGTCACACAACGAGCGCAGGGCGGAAAGAAAGTCGGACTCGGGGGCAATAAAGCCCGCGTTGCCGACGACAGGCTCAACGATGACGGCGGCGATCCGATCGGGATGCTCACGAAACAGATCCGCAACGGTCCGGGCGTCGTTGAACGGCGCCGTCAATGTAAGCCCGGCGAGCGACGCGGGGACGCCCGGACTGTCCGGCAATCCGAGTGTGGCGACACCGGACCCCGCTTTCACGAGGAATCCGTCGGCATGCCCGTGATAACAGCCGTCGAACTTGACGATCAGATCGCGTCCGGTGGCCGCGCGCGCGAGGCGGACCGCCGCCATGGTGGCCTCGGTCCCGCTGTTCACGAAGCGCAGCATCTCGAGGGACGGCATCCGCCGCTGCACTTCCTCGGCCAGCTCGACCTCGGCCTCGCATGGCGCCCCGTACGTCCAGCCGCGCTGTGCCGCGTCGCGCACCGCCTCGAGCACGGCCGGATGCGCATGGCCGAGGATCAACGGCCCCCACGAGCAGACGTAGTCCACATAGCTCTGGCCGTCCACGTCGAACAGCTTGGAGCCCTCGGCGTGCGCGACAAAAAAGGGCGTCCCGCCGACTGCCCGGAACGCCCGTACGGGTGAATTCACGCCACCGGGCAACACCCGTTTCGCCCGGTCAAAGAGCTCGCTCGATCGGGTCACGTCAGCGCGGCCGCCTGGAAATCGTAGTCCTCGCTCGCGGTGATGCGGGCGCGCACAAAGCCTCCGGGCTGCGCCCATCCACCGCGCTCCAGGTACGTCACGCCGTCGACGTCATCGGCTTGCCACTGAACACGGCCGACCTTTATGCCTTCTTCGTCCTCGAGCCGGTCCACGAGCACATCGACGTCACGCCCCACGAAGCGCTCCAGTCGTTCGGCCGAGATGGCACGCTGTATCTCGACGATTTCCGCCAGACGCTCTTGCTTGACGTAGTCTTCTACGTCGTCTTCGTATTGCATCGCGCGCGTCCCTTCCTGCGGGGAATACGCAAATGCGCCCATCCGGTCGAATTGCGCCTCTTCGAGGAAGGCGAGCAGCTCGCGGTACTCCTCCTCCGTCTCGCCCGGGAAACCCACCAGGCAGGTCGTGCGAATGGCGAGATCGGGGATCGCGCCGCGCAGCCACGCGAGCTTTTCGCGCAGCGTGCGCACGCGCTCCGGCCGGCGCATCCGTTCGAGCATGCGGTCGTTCGCGTGCTGGATCGGCATGTCGATGTAAGGAACGATGCGCGATTCCCGCGCCATCAGCTCAACCAGCCGTTCGCTGATGCCCGCCGAGTAGACGTACAGCAGGCGGAACCACGGCACCGACGTCTCTCGCAACAGTGCCTCGAGCAGATCGGGCAGCTGGGGTCCCCCGAGCCCCACATCCCTCCCCCAATGCCCTAAGTCTTGCGCGACGAGGTTGATCTCTTTTGCATCCTGGGCTTCGAGCCGTTGGGCCTCGTGCACGAGCCGCGCGAGCGGCTCGGAGCGGTGTTTGCCGCGCATGAGCGGGATCGCGCAGAACGCGCAGGTGTGGTCGCAGCCTTCGGAGATCTTGAGGTACCGCACGTGCGACTGGTCGCCGAGGAACTGCCGCACGCCGGGATGCGACGCGATCGGATCCTCGATGAGGCCGCGTTGCGCCAGCTCGGGCACCAGGTGGTGCAACTCGGAGAATCCGAGCATGAGATCGACTTCGGGGATTTCCTTGAGAAGCTCCTGCTTGTAGCGCTGCACCAGACACCCCACCGCCACGACTGCCTTGACTCCCTGTTGCTTGAGCTGTGCCGCCGCGAGCATGGCGTCGATCGATTCCTGTTTCGCCGCGTCGATGAAGCCGCACGTGTTGACCAGAATGACATCGGCTGCCGGCAGTTCGGGGGTGACGACGGCGCCGTGGCCGACGAGCTCGCCCACGAGGCGCTCGGAGTCCACCGTCGCCTTGTCGCAACCGAGGGAGATGACGCCCAGTTTCATCCGCGGTAGTTCCCGAACCGCAGCTCGATGCCGAAGTCCTGCGAGCGGAGAAACGCGATCACTTCCTGCAGCTCGTCTTTCGACGGCGCCGAAACGCGAATTTCTTCGCCCTGAATGGAGCCTTGAGCTTTCTTGAATTTCTTGTCTTTGATCGCCTTGACGATGGCCTTCGCCTTTTCCTGCGGGATGCCCTGCGTGAGCTTGATCTCGCGCCGCACCGTGTCGTTGGCCGCGGGCGTAATCGCGCCGAGCTCCATGTTTTTCACGGGGACGCCGCGCTTGATCATCTTCGACTGCAGCACGTCGAACAGCGCCTTCATCTTGAAATCGTCATCAGCCACCAAGGTCAACGTTGCCTTCGTGCGATCGAACGCCAGCGACGCCTTCGATCCTTTGAAGTCGTAGCGCTGGATGATCTCTTTTTGGGCTTGATTGACGGCGTTGTCGACTTCTTGAAGATCCGCGCCGGTCGAAATATCAAACGATGCTTGAGGGGCCATAGGCCGGGGAATATAAGGGAAGCACGGAGCACGGAGCAGGGAGCA
>JBOHSJ010000050.1:0-7744 GCA_050733035.1 Gemmatimonadales bacterium
CGCGGCCACACGCTTCCAGGCCGCCGGCCGGGCGCGCGGCGCCAGCCACGGGCCCGAGACGACCGCGGCGGCAGGCGGCTCGCCGGGCTGCGTTTCGAGATAGCGCAGCACCACGAGGCCGCCGAAGCCGTGCCCGGCGAGGACCTGGGGCACGTCCTGGCGACGACGGACGGCGCGCCGAAACGCCTGCAGGTCGCCGAGCAGCTGGCTGAAACGCGACAGGTGGCCGCGGCGGCCGCCGGACCGGCCATGGCCACGCTGCTCCAGGAAGTAGGCCCCGAAGCCTGCGTCCCGAAGCCGACCTCCAAGATCCGTCCATTGCTCGGCAAGGCCCGTGCGCTGGGGATGCCAGTCGTGCAGAAACAGCACGGCGACTTGAGCGCGCGCGGGCTCGTAGGCGTCGTAAACGAGGGGCGTACCGTCGGGCGCGTTGACGCTGTTCATGACTCTCCCGCGGCCGCGATCAGGCGCCGCAGCAAATCGAGCGCGGCCTGTGCTGCCCGCGCGCGAATTTCACCGCGGTCGCCGGGGAAGATGCGCTTCAGCGCCCGCGAATCGGCGCCGAGGCGCGCCGCGAGCCACACCGTGCCCACCGGCTTTTCGGCCGTTCCCCCCGTGGGGCCCGCGATGCCGGTGATCGCGAGCGCCGCGTCCACCGCGAACTGGCGCTGCACCCCCTCCGCCATCGCGCGTACGACTTGCTCCGAGACCGCGCCGTGCCGGTCCAGCAGCTCGGGAGGGACATCGAGCGTACCGCTCTTCACGACATTGTCGTAAGCGACGACTCCGCCGATGAAGACGGTGGACGCACCCGGAACGGCGGTGATCCTGCCGCTCAACAGCCCGCCGGTACACGATTCGGCGACGACGAGCCGCGCTTTGCGCGCGCGCAGCTGCTCCAGGACGACCGCCGCGAGGTCGGTGGCATCCTCGCCGTAACAGTCCTCGCCGGCTCGCTCGCGAAGGTGCGCCGTTGCCGTACCGAGGCGACGATCCGCTTCATCGGCACGCAGTCCCCACGCCGTTGCGCGCAGATCCACACCTTCAGTTGATGGCAGGTACGCGAGGGTGAGCGGTGCGATCTCGTCCTCGATCGGGCCCACGCGCTCCGCGAGCGCCGATTCCGCCACGCCGGTGGTGCGCACCGTGCGCGATCGCACGACGACGCCGGAGCTGCGCGCCCTGAGTCGCGGCAGCACTTCCTCGGCCAGCAAGCCGCGCATCTCAGAAGGGACGCCCGGCAGCATGATGACGACCCATCCTTGCGCTTCGACCCACAATCCCGGTGCCGTGCCGCGCGGGTTGGGCAGGACGGTGGCGCCTTCCGGCACTTCAGCCTGGGTGCGGTTCACGGCGGGCATGGGACGGCCGAGACGGCGGAAGCGCTCCTCGAGCGAGCGCAGCACCGTGTCGTCCAGAATCAGCGCTTTGCCGAAGACGCCCGAGACTTCCCGCTTGGTCATGTCGTCGCGCGTGGGGCCCAGGCCTCCGGTGGTGATGACGAATCCGGTGCGCTCGAGGGCCTCGGCGACGGCCGCGCGAATTGCGTCGGGCCGGTCGGGCACCGAGAGATGGCGCACGACCTCCACGCCGGCGGCACTGAGCGCGCGTCCCAGCTCGGCGGCATTCGTATCGACGGTCTGGCCCAACAGCAGCTCGGTGCCGATGGTGACGACCTCGAGCTTCACTTGCCGACTTTGAGGAGGGCCCGGTAGCGGTAGAGGTAGACGAAGAGCGAGTAGACCGTGAGCACGATCGCGCCGCCCAGCGTCACGGCCACGAACCAGCCGTGAAACTCATCCCAGAATTCGCGGAACGTCCCGGCGAGCCGCAGCTCGGCGATAGCATCTTTCCACGCGAACCACGCGATCGTGGCACCGATGAAGACGTTCTGGACCACGGCCTTCAGCTTGCCCGCGCCCACCGCGGGGATCACGATGCCGCGGCGCTTGGCGAAAAACCGGAAGATGGTGATCAGGACCTCTCGTCCGACCAGCAGCAGCGCGACCCAGACCGGAAAGCTTCCCCACCACTTGATGCGATAGTCCACCAGAATCGTCGGGTGCCGGGTCATCCAGAAGATGGGAATCAAGGTCGCGAACAGCAGCAGCTTGTCGGCGATCGGATCGAGCAGGATGCCCAGTTCGCTCGTCGTGCCGTAGCGGCGGGCCAGATAGCCGTCGAGCAGATCGGAGAACGCGGCGATCAGAAAGACGACGAACGCGATGACTTTGGGCCAATAGCCCTGAATGAACGGGAGCAGCGCGATGACCGGCGTGAGGCAGATCCGCGCCAGCGTGATGATGTTTGGCAGGGTCCAGCGCATCTGAGAACCGGCCTTAGCTGAGCGTTTTCAACACCAGCTTGCTGACGGCTTTCAGCGTATCGAACACGCCGTCGCCGCGCACCGCCACCGCCTCGTGATAGGCGGCGCGGCCGACCCACTCGTTCCCCACTTTCTCAACGAGGTTCTCCCCCGGATGAGCGGGATCGGGCGTCACTTTCTGGCGCGCCGCGTCCTCGATCGGCCAGCCGGGATTCAGCGACGCCTGCAGATCCTTGATCGGCGCGGCATTGGGGAGGTCGCGCTTGTTGTACTGGATCACGAACGGAATCTTCGTCAGGTCGTACCCGTACTCCGCCATGTTGTCGTACAGGTTCTGCATCGACTCCACGTTCGCTTCCATCCGCTCGATTTGACTGTCCGCGACGAAGACGATGCCGTCCACGCCCTTGAGGATGAGCTTGCGGCTGGCGTTGTAGTAGACCTGCCCCGGCACCGTGTACAGGTGGAAGCGGGTCTTGAAGCCGCGAATCGTGCCGAGGTCCACCGGCAGGAAGTCGAAAAAGAGCGTGCGCTCGGTCTCCGTCGCGAGCGAGATCATCTTGCCGCGGGTGTTGGGCGAGACCTTCCCGTAGATATGCTCCAGGTTGGTCGTCTTGCCGCCGAGGCCCGGTCCGTAGTAGACGAGCTTGCAGTTGATCTCGCGGGACGCGTAGTTGATCATCGACATGGGCGCGTCCCCTTAACCGAAGAGTTTGTCAATTTCGTCTTCCGCCCCTTCGAGCAGGCCTTTCTGCTGAGCCTGACCCGTGCCGACCCGATTGAACATCTCCTCGAAGACTTTGTTGAGATCGCCCACCACGGCCTTTGCCTTGAGCTTGACGAGCCCCAGCGTCGCCCGCTGATCGAACAACACGACGAGAATGACGCGCTTCGCCACGTCGGCCAGATACATCGACTCGCGCTCGCCCTGATGCACCAGTGAAGCGAACTCGGCCTCACCGATCATTTTTGCGAGCTGATCGTTGGCGCTGAAATCGGCGGCGGTGAGCGAAGCGAAAGCGGTCGGATCGAACTGCGGCGTTTCCCCTACGGTGGCGACGAGCTGGCCGTTGCGGTCCACGAGCAACGCACAGCGGGCGTTCGAGTCGCGCAGGAACGCCTGCAGGTGCGTTTGGATTTGCTTGAAGTCGTTCTCGTTGAAAGACCAGCTCGCGGCACCGGCCAAATGCGTCTCCTTGTCCCTGCTTAGTCGGTCTCGGACATTTCGCGCCGCGCCGCTAGCGCCTGGGCAATCGTCACCGCGTCGGCGTACTCGAGGTCGCCGCCCACCGGCAACCCCCGGGCAATTCGCGTCACCCGCACACCCGTCGGCTTGAGCACCTGCTGGAGGTAGGTGGCCGTGGCCTCGCCCTCCATGGACGGGTTTGTCGCGACAATAACCTCGCGCACCTCCGAACCGTTCGCCAATCGCGCCAGCAGGCTGCCCAGCTGAAGATCATCCGGGCCGACCCCATCGAGCGGTGAGATCCGGCCACCGAGCACGTGATAGCGACCACGGAAGCGGCCCGCCCGCTCGATCGCCCCGACGTCACCCGACTCCTCGACGACGCACAACAGGCTGGCATCTCGCCGCGGATCGCGACAGATGGGACACGGATCCTCGTCGGAGAGGTTACCGCACGTCTTGCAGGCGATGACCTGCCCGCGCACGCGCCGGATGGCCTCCGCCAATCGCTCGGCGACCTCGGCAGGCTGCTTCAGCAAGTGGAACGTGAGGCGTTGAGCGGTCTTACGCCCGATGCCAGGGAGCTTGGCGAGCTCCGCCACGAGCTCCTCGATGGCGGACACGAGGGGCTAGAGCGGCAGCTGAAATGGGAACGGGAGACCCGACGCCAGCTTCCGCACCTCGGCCTGATACAGCTCGGCCGCGCGCTTCTGCGCCTCCGCCACTGCGGCAAGCACGAGATCTTCGAGCATCTCGACATCCCCCTGCTTGACCGCCTCGGGGTCAATCTTGATGCCGCGAATGTGCCCTCGCCCGTCGACCGTGGCCTGCACCATCCCCCCACCGGCCGACACCGTCAATGTCTGCTGCGCCAGCTGCGTCTGGATTTCCGTAAGCCGCCCCTGCATCTGCTGGGAGAGCTGGAGCAGGCTAGATAAATCCGCCATACGTCGAAAGTTACCCCGCGTCGCACTGTTGGCAAGCTATTCGAGCAGCTCCAAATCTAATGCGTCTACGGCCGCGCTCAGGGTGGGATCTTTGGCCCGCAGACTCTTCAAGCGCTCGGCGTTAGCCCCCTCTTCAGTCATCCGCACTGGGCTGGACGCTTTGGCGGTGCTCCCGCCTTGGGGCGCGATGCTGACGCGCGGGGCTTCACTGATGAAATGCCCCAGCGACTGCGCGATCGTATCCCGTTGCCGCTCGAGTCCCTCGGCGTGGACCGCATGCCCCGGACGCAACGTCACGACGCGCCCCTCGACGGCGACGACCTCCGCTTCCGCGAGCAGGCTGCCGAGCACCGGGGTTTTCGCGCGGGCGTCGGCGACGATGTTGGACCAGACCGACCGGACGTTTTCGACGGTGGGCTCGAGCTTTTGACCGGGCGGCGAATACGGCGGCGGCGATTGAAGCGGCGGCGAAGGGGCGGCAACTGCCGTTGTCGCCGTACTCGTGCCCCGTCCCACATCCCCCTTCCCCAACGCTTCAATCACTTCGGACAATTCCACGGTTCGATCCAGCATCGCCCATCTCAACAGGAGAATCTCGACGAGGAGCCGAGTATTCGCGCTCCGGCTGATGCGCTCCTCGGATTCGCTGAGAATCGTGAGCAGGCGGACAATGTCGGCGGGCGGCAGCTGCGGCGCGTAGTCACGCACGACCGACGCGAGCCCCTCCGTCATCCCTTCCGGCTGGCCCCCGACGCCGACGAGTAACAGCGCCCGCAACGTTTCCGCCGCGCCGTTGACGAACTCGCCGAGATCGGCGCCGGCCTCGAGCAGCCGATCCACCATCGGGAAGACGCCCGCGGGGTCCCGCTCCACGATCGTGCGCAGCATCTCGCCGTACAGCTCGTCGGGGATGAGTCCGAGGACCTCCCGCACGCGGCCGACCGTGACGGGCCCTTCCCCGAATGAGAGGACTTGATCGAGCAGCGACAGCGCGTCGCGCATGCCGCCGTTCGCGCTCCGGGCGATGAGGTGCAGCGCGTCGTCCTCGACGTGCAGCTGCTCGGCCTTCGCGACGTCCTTGAGCCGGGCGACGATCGCATGCGGGCCGATGCGCCGGAAATCGAAGCGTTGCAGGCGGGACAGGATCGGCGCAGCGGTGTTGGCGATCTTCTGCGCCTCGGTGGTCGCGAACACGAACACGACGCGCGCCGGCGGCTCCTCGAGAATCTTGAGGAGCGCGTTCCACGCCTCGCGGGTGAGCATGTGCGCTTCATCCACGATGTAGACCTTCGAGCCGGCCTCGGTGCTTGCCGCGTACATCGCCCGCTCGCGCAGGTCGCGCGCGTCATCCACGCCGCGATTCGAAGCGGCGTCGAGCTCGACCACATCCAGATTGGCGGCGCCGGTCCAGATGCGCCGGCAGGAATCGCATTCGCCGCACGGCTCGCCGCTCGATCCTGCGGTGCGGCGCTCGCAATTCAGCGCCATCGCGAGAATGCGCGCGGCCGTGGTCTTCCCGACGCCCCGTGGTCCCGCAAAGAGATAGCCGTGCGCAACCCGGCCCTGCGCCACCGCGCCACGGAGGGCCGCAGCCACATGGTCCTGGACGATGAGATCGGCGAACTGCTTGGGGCGGTACTTGCGCGCTAATGCGATCATTGGCGGTAATCTACACGAAAGCGCGAATGTCGAATGATCAATGTCCAATGATCATTGAACATCGACCCTTGGACATTGGTCATTGAAGTGAATTGCCCCAGGCACCCCGCAACGAATCCCGACATCGCTTAGCGCTGCTCCCTGCGGGGGCCTGACGCGGTTCACGAGCGGAAAGCCTGCGGACCTGGGGCGTCTTAAATATCCATTGAACAATGTCCAATTATCAATGACCAATGATCATTGAACATTGATCATTGATCATTCGCCAAAGCGAGCCGTCCCCCTCATGGACAGTCGGTCTTTCCAGGCGCTGCGCGAGGCGGGACCGTAACCGTCAGATATTGGCGCATCCCGTTAGCGATGACGGCGAGGCTCGTCGTTCCCGCCTGATCCGGCTTCAACTTGACGGTCCCGGAAATGCTGTCCTGCGCCACATGCAACACGCGGAAGATGCGCGCGTCAGCGACGGCCGCACGCAGGCCGAGCAGCTGCGTCGGATTCGAGAATGCGTCCTGGGCGAAGACGCGCAGCACGATGACGCTATCGGGGCGAATCGCGAAGCGGCCGGCGACGCTGCCGTCCCCGCAAAACACGACGAGCTGTTGCGCCGACCCGGCCGCGACGTTGAATGCGACTTGCTTCTCCAAAACGCCGATCGCGGCAATGACGGTCGCCGAACCGACGTGCTGCCCCAACGTCACACCAGCGCGCGCTTGCCCGGTGGCGTCTGTCGCCGCGCTCGCCGGCTCGATGCGCGCGTTGATACCGGTAAACGTCACGATCTGCCCGGGCAGCGGCCGGCCCGCCGAATCGCGCGCTTCGAACACGACGGCGCGCGGCAATCGCGCGCCCGCACTGCCCCGCTGCCCCCCGCCCGACATAAAGCCGGACCGCTGCGCGGAGGCGATGGGCGTTGGTGGGGGCGGTGGAGGCTGTGGAGGAACTGCTGCTGGCCGGGTGACGGGCGCGGGGGGGGGCTTGGGTGTGGCGTTGCGGCGCGCGCACTCATCCACGGCCGCGAGCAGCGATCGATCCGCGCCCAGTCGTTGAAAGTCGCTGCGGTCGCGATCGGTCGGCTGGAACGTCAAACAGTTGCGTCGCACCAGTTCCGTCAGCTCCACGGACGACAACGCCGCTCCGGAAATCAGTCGCACGAGGTCGCTCTTGCGCAGCGGCCCCCCCTGCCCCCCCTGCCCCCCCTGCCCCCCCCGACCCCCCTGCAGCACGAGGACGGCAGCGAGGAGCCAGTTCACGGCCGCGGGCACCCCGAGCGCTCGAACCGGCCTTCGACCGCGTCCACAGAAGCGTACAGCGCTTGATCCTGCGTCGCTCGCCGTTGGTCGAAGTCCGCCATCCGGGCCCGCCGCTCGGTGTTGTAGGTGATCCAGAGGTTCTCGATCGCCACGAGCCCGCTCGCCAAGCCGTTGCAGTCCATGCGGCCGCTCTCAAACAGCGCGGCCCGATCCTGGAACTTGCGCACCGCACGCGCCAACGAGTCGCTGAGGCGGTCGAAGCGCGCGAACGGCGACGCCACCGGCGGTGGTGGGGGGAGCTGGGTGGGCGCGGGCGGAGGCGCCGGGGGAGGTATCGGCGCTGCGACTGGTGACGAGGCCGCGGGGGGCGCGC
>JBOHSJ010000051.1:0-7040 GCA_050733035.1 Gemmatimonadales bacterium
GAACGCATCCGTCAATTACGTCATTCTCTACAGCAACGCGCCCGACTCCGACCGCGCGGCGCTGGCTGAGGCACTGGGTCGCAAGCTCACACTGCTTACGATCATCACCCCGAGTCTCGCGGACCGCCTCGCGCACGCGATCAATCCGCGGCACAACAAAGCCCGCACGGCGGCGATCTACACCACTTCGTAGTTCCGAAACTCGAAGACGCGGGCGCCGGTCAGCCGCTCGATCCAATCGGAGATGTAGAATCGAATGTGCTCGGGCTTGAACCGGGTGGGGCCGATGACGCGCTCCGGATCGTGCGTCCGCTCGGCGATCCACGCGCGCGCCGCGGCCGGATGGGTGCCGCCGAAGTCGCACAGCAGCGGAATCCACTCCAGAAAGCCGCGCGCCTGTTCCTTGTCGAAGCGATTGCCGCCCCACGGATAGATCGTCTTGGAGATCTCGAGCTTCTCCTTGATCGCCTTCGCGGGACGCGCCCAGCCGTAGTGGAACATCTCGGCATCCGTCGGGCGGGCGCGGATCTTCCGGTAGCTCGGTCCGACGCGGAACCCCTGGGCGCCTTGATACGGGCGGATGTCCTTGCCGAGGCGGATGCAGCGCACTTCACGGCGATACCAGCGCCGGCTCGTGGCGATGCGGTCGAACCCGCCGTAGAAATGCAGGTACTTCACCAGGAGACCTTCTACCCGCTCGTCGCGGTCCCACTCGGCGATCTTCTGCTTCAGCATGTGCGCGCCGCGCTCGTGCAGGACTTCATCGGCTTGGATGTAGATGCCCCACGAGCCACGGCACGCGTCCATGGCGCGCTGCGTCTCGATGGACAGCATGATGTTCTTTTTGGTGAAGTCCCACTCGGTGTCCAGAATGCGCACGCGCGGATCCTTGACCGAGGCGACGAGATCGCGCGTGTCGTCTTCCGATTTGCCGACGTTGACGACGACTTCGTCGCACACCTCGAGCACCGATCGAATCGCGGGAACGATCGGAAAGTCGAGTTTGACGGCGTTGCGGACGAGCGTGAAGCCGGACAGCACGTCAGGTGCGGAACTGCAGGTTGTACAGCCGGCGGTACAAGCCGTCGGCGGAGAGCAGGTCGCCGTGCGTCCCCCGCTCCACGATGCGCCCCTCCGCCAGCACGACGATGAAGTCGGCGTGCTGCACGGTCGCGAGCCGGTGGGCGATCACGAAGACGGTGCGGTGCGCCATCAGCCGCTCGATCGCTTCCTGGACGAGCCGCTCGGACTCGGTGTCGAGCGCGCTGGTCGCCTCATCGAGGATCAGAATCGGAGGATCGCGCAGCAGCGCCCGCGCGATCGCGATACGCTGCCGCTGGCCGCCGGACAGCCGCGTGCCGCGCTCGCCGAGCAGCGTGTTGTAGCCTTCCGGCAGCCGCGTGATGAAGTCGTCGGCGTTGGCCGCGCGCGCCGCCGCGCGGACCTGCTCGAGCGGCACGTCTTTCAGTCCGTAGGCGATGTTCGCGAGCACGGTGTCGTTCAGCAGCACCGTCTCCTGCGAGACGATGCCCATGAGGCGCCGCAGCGAGGTGCGCGTGTAGTTCGTCAGCGGCACGCCGTCCATGAGGATGTCGCCGCGCGTCGGCTCGTAGAAACGCGGCAGCAGGTCGACGAGCGTCGTCTTGCCTGCGCCCGACGGCCCGACGATCGCGACGACCTGCCCGCGGCTCACTTCCAGGTCCACGTCGCGCAGCACCGCCTCCGACGCCTCGTACTCGAACGACACACCGCGGAATTCGATGCGCTCGCTGAACTCCGCCGTGGTCTCGCCGGGGCGGTCGCCCTCCGCGGGCGGAAGGTCGAGTACTTCGAACACGCGCTCCGCCGACGCGACCGCGGACGCCATGGTCGCGGGGTAGTTCGACACCGACTTGATCGGCGACATCAGGCGCAGGCTCACGGCGAGGAACGTGATCAGCACCGCCGGATCCAGCGACGCGCCCGCGCCCAGGGCGAGCCGCGTGCCAACGACGAGGATCAGCACGATCATCACGCCGCCGAAGACCTCGCTGACCGGACTGGTGAGGCTCGAGTAGCGCTGCGCCCTGAGCACGCGCCGGCGGTAGCGCTCGGCCAGCTCCTGGAACCGCCCCAGCTCGAACGCCTCGGCGACGTACGCGCGCACCAGCTTGGCCGACGCGATCATCTCGCCCACGTGGCTCGTCACCTCACCGCGCTCGGCCGCCAGCTCGCGCGAGCGCCGCCGCAGCCGGTTGATCATCGGCCGGATGATCAGCAGCAGGACCGGGGCGAGTAATAATGAAAGGAGCGCCAGGCGCACGGAGAGGCCGAACAGAATGACGACGTAGACGACGATGACGACGAGGTTTTGGAGCAGCGACGCGAGCGCCGCGCTTACCGACGTCTTGACCTGGTCGGTATCGCTGATGATGCGCGCGATGATCTGGCCGCCGCGCGTGCGCTGGAAGTAGCCCAGCGGCAGCGTCTGGAGATGGCGGAACAGGCGCACGCGGAGGTCGCGCACCACGCCCTCCTGAATCGCGACGCTGCCGATCGAGGCGAGATACGAGGTCAGGTTCTTCAGTAACAGCGCGACGAGCAGGACGATGACGACGTTGCGGAGCGCCAGCGCGGGCGTGCCCGCCTGCAGGAACGGCCCCGCGATCTTGTTCAGCACGGCCTCGACCTGCGAGCCGCCGTCCGCGGGCAGCGCGGCGTTGCCGAACAGCGTGCGCAGGAACGGAATCAGCAGCACGAAGGTGAAGCCGTCGAGCACGGACGAAATCACCGTCGCCCCGATCGTGGCGGCGAACAGCAGGGAGTAGGGTCGCAGCAGCGACAGCAGTCTGGCGCCGCGGCTCATTATTTGGAGCGGCGCGGCGTGAGCAGCGCGACGGGCAGGATCATTTCTTCGGGCGTCGCGCCGCCGTGCAGAAACGCGCCGCGATAGCGCGCCTGGTACTCGCGCAGCTTGGTGGGATAGACGAAGAAGCGGTCGCCCGTCGCGAGCAGCAGCCGCACCCCGAGACCCTTGGCCGGCAAACCGTACGCCTTCAGGTCTTCCACCATGATCGCGGCTTCAGGATCTTCGGCCCGCAGGTCCTCGCCGAACTTGTAGCGCAGGTTGGCGGTCGCGTCGCGCTTGGCGAACACGGTCGCCGGCGTCTGGCAGTGAATCGAGCCGTGGTCGGTGGTGAGCAGGACGGGGACGTTGCGCCGCTCGGCTTCCTGCAGCGCCGCGAGCACGGGCGAGCGCTCGAACCACGTGCGCGTGAGGCCTCGCAACGCGTCGGCGTCGCGCGCCACCTCATAGAGGATCGCGTTCTCCGAGCGGCCGTGCGTGAGCTGATCGATGAAGTTGAACACGAGCGCCGTGACACCGGGCTGCGCCAGGTGCGCCGGCAGCCGCCGTAACAGATCCGTGCCGTCCGCGGCCGTGAACAGCTTCTCGTAGCGCACGGGCACGCTCTCGCCCACCAGCTCGCGCAGCTGTTCCACGAGCAGATCGGACTCGTGCGCGTTGAGGCTCTCGTCGTCGCTCGGCGCGCCCCACCATTCGGGATGGCGCGCGGCGATTTCCATGGGGAAGAGGCCGCTGAAGATCGCGTTGCGCGAGAACGGCGTCGCGGTGGGCAGAATGCTGTAGTAGTGCGACTCCTCGACGTCGAACAGCGGCGTGATGAGGTCGCGCAGCACTTCCCACTGATCGAGACGCAGGCAGTCGATCACGATGAACACGACGCGCCCCGTGCGCTTGAGCGCGGGGACGAGGAATTCGGCGCCCACGTCCACCGACAGCGGCGGCCGGTCGCGCTCGGGATCGGACAGCCAGCGCGGATAGTGCTTGGTGATGAACTCCTGGAAGTCCTTCCGCAGGCTGTCCTTCAGATTGTGTAGCGCTTCGGAGAGTCCCGGCTCGTCTCCCGCGGCGAGCCGCACTTCCCAGCGCGCCAGCTCGGCGACCAGCTCGATCCATTCGCGCCACGCGAGCGCCGAGCCGCGCCGTCCCTCGAGCTCGCGGAAGCGCGTCACGAAGTCGCGCGCCAGCCGTTGCTGGCGGATGCGGTCGCCCTCGAGCAGGCGCGTGACGACGGACAACACCTGACGCGGATGAACGGGCTTGACGAGGTAGTCGTCGATCTCGATGCCGATCGCGTCGCGCAGCAAGCCGTCGTCCTCGCTCTGCGTCACCATCACGACGGCCATCGCGGGATCGATCGCGCGGATCTCGGGGATCAGCTCGAGGCCACGGCGCCCGGGCATCTGCTCGTCGAGCAGCACGACGGAATACGGCTGCCGGCGCAGCATCGCAAGCGCGTCGTCGCCGTGCGCGGCCTGTGCCACCGCGAATCCCTGCTGCTCGAGGAAGCGCCGGTGCGCGGCCAGGCCGTCCACTTCGTCGTCGATCCAGAGAATACTTTTGGGGCGCGGCATCTTGCGAGACAAGCTAGTCCGGCTGGCGAGGCCGGGCAACGCGCGACTACATTGCCCGCGTGCTGCGCATCCTGTGCGTCCGGTTCAGCTCCATCGGCGACGTCCTCCTCACCACCCCGCTCGTGCGCGCACTGCACCGCCGCCATCCCGAAGCCGAGCTGTACTTCGTTACGAAACAGGCGATGGCACCGCTCGTCGTCGAGAATCCGCATCTCACACAGGTGATCGCGCTCGGCCCGACCGAACGCATCACCGACCTCGCGCGGCGGCTGCGCGCGCTCGGCCCCACCCACGGCCTCGATCTGCACGGCAGCCTCCGCAGCGCGGCGCTGCGGCTGCTCGTTCCGTCCAGCTGGTCCGGCTACTCGAAACGCAAGTTTGCCCGGACGGTGTTGATCTCGACAAAGGTCAGCCTCTACGGCAGGCACGTCCCGGTTCCCGAGCGGTACTTCGAGGCCGCGCGGGCAGCGGGTCTCGATGTGGACCCCGACGGCGGGCCCCCGGAATTCTTCCTCGCGCCGGCCGCGCGCGAGCGGATGGCCTCGTGGCTCGGCGAGCGCGGACTCGAGCGGCAACCGTTCGCCGCGCTCGCACCAGGCGCCGCGCATGCCACCAAGCGCTGGCCGATTCACCATTGGAAAGAGCTGACCGGGCGCCTGCGGGAGCTGGGCTACGGCCTCGTGGCGGTGGGCGGAGCGGGCGATCGCGAGCTGGCGAGCACGCTCGGCCCGGACGTCGTGAACGCCGCCGGTGAGTTCACCCTGCAGGAAACGGGCGCGTGCCTCGCGCGGGCCGCGGTGCTCGTCTCGGGCGATACCGGTGTGATGCACATGGCGACCGGTGTTGGCACGCGCGTCGTGGCGCTGTTCGGGCCGACCGTCGAGCTGTTCGGGTTCTTCCCGTACGCGCAGCGCGCCGTCGTGCTCGAGCGCGACCTCACCTGCCGGCCGTGTTCGGCGATGGGAACGGAACGGTGCCCGCTCGGGCATCATCGCTGTCTCGAGGATCTCCGTCCCGATCAGGTGGCTGCCGCCGTGCAGCGACTGGTGGCGTGAGCACCCCGGCGGAAGACCGGCTCGTCACCTTGATCACCGAGGCGGCGCGCGGGCCGCAGCGCGAAGGCCTGTTCGCGCTCTGGCTCGTCGTGCGGGCGGCCGAGGCGCTGCTGCCCCCTGCGCCGGTCAGCGCGAAGAATCATCGCCGCCGGCTGCAAGCCCTGGAGACGCGGCTCGGAAATATGGCGCTGCCCGCGCCGCTGCGGCGCGCGCTGTCCGCGGCGCGGCAGCACCTGGAAAGCGCGACCCCCAACGCGGCCGCGATGGTGCTCAGCCAGCTCACCGCACCGGCGCGCGACGTGCTTGGCGCCGAGGCCGCCGACGCCGTCACCGTTGCCGCGCGCACCGCCAGATTGCATTTATAGGTATGCCCTCCCCCGCGCGCCGTCTGGAGAAACGCCCGACGCTCGACAATCTCGTCGAGCGGGTGGACGCCCAGCGCCCCGGTGAAATCACCGGGGACACGATTCCGACCGGATTCGGTTCTCTCGACAAGCTGCTCGGGGGCGGCTTCCGCCGGCGCGATCTGATTCTGCTGGGCGGCGACATCGGCAGCGGGAAGTCGGCGCTGGCCCTCGGGATCGCGCTGCGCGTCGCACAGCAGTCGCTCGGCGTCGCCTACCTCTCGGGCGAGATGAATGAAGAGCGGCTGATGGAGCGCGCGCTCGCGATCGAAGGCAAGGTCGCGGTGGACGAGCTGCGTGCCGCGAAGCTGACCGAGCAAACGCGTGCCGGTGTCGGCGGCGCCGCCGTCCGGCTGCGCGGCCTGCCGCTCACGCTGCTGCCGCTGGCAGGAGAGGACTTCGAGACGGTATTCGAGCGGCTCGATCCGCTGCGCCAGATCGGACTGGTCGTCGTGGACTACCTGCAACTGGTGCCGCCGGCGCAGGAGCGGACGACGCAGGACGAGGACACCGCGCTGGTGCTGCGGCATCTCAAGGCCCTCGCGCTGGCGCGGCAGGTCGCGCTCTTGGTGGTGGCGCAGCTGCCCCGCTTCCAGACCGAGCGCGACGACCCGCGCCCGACGCTCGATGACTACGGCGTCCTCGGCGCGCCGAAGCAGCATGCCGACGTCGTGCTCTCGATTTTCAGGGAAGAGATGTACCGGCCGGGCGGCGGCGTGGACGGCGCGACGGAGCTGATCGTCGCCAAGAACCGCAATGGGCCCACGGGATTCGTGGATCTGTATTTCTATCGCCGCTGGATGCGCTTCGAGGATATGCTGGACCCCGACCGGTAGGGCCCGCGCCCCTTCATACGCCGGGTCCTCGTGCGTCGAAGCAGGCTGGGCTTCTTGGTGAGATCAAGCTCGACATACCCATAACGACTGAAACCATCCACACGAAACGTACCGACACCCTTGCCCGGTAGAGACTCTGTCGACAGCTCTGCGGTGCCGGGGCGGCCAGGCGGACAGCTGCCTAACGGATTGCGCTTACGCTGCGGCGCCAGGCTGAAATGATCACAAAGGAAAACCTACGAAGCCGGAACTCCAGGCCGCAACCGGACCCCGTTGTGGACGGGCGCCGTCAGCTTCAAGCGCGTGTTAGGCAGCGTGGATTCATAGAG
>JBOHSJ010000052.1:0-4329 GCA_050733035.1 Gemmatimonadales bacterium
GGTGTAGCCCGGTGCGATCTTGACGGCTGTGTGCGCCCGCGAAGTGGTCGCGCCACCGATGAGGAGCGGCAGCGTAAAGCCCTGACGGCTCATCTCCTTGCCCACCCGTACCATCTCGTCGAGCGAGGGCGTGATCAGGCCCGACAGGCCGATCACGTCGGCGCCTTCCGTGCGCGCCGTGTCGAGAATCGTCTGCGCCGGCACCATCACGCCGAGGTCGATCACTTCGTAGTTGTTACAGCGCAGCACCACGCCCACGATGTTCTTGCCGATGTCGTGCACGTCGCCTTTCACGGTCGCAAGCACGATCTTGCCCGCCCGTCGCACGCCACCCGCCGCGCGCTGCTCGGTCTCGAGGAAGGGCACGAGGTACGCGACGGCCTTCTTCATCACGCGGGCGCTCTTCACCACCTGCGGCAGGAACATCTTTCCCGACCCAAAGAGATCTCCCACGACGTTCATGCCGTCCATGAGGGGTCCCTCGATTACTTCGATCGGGCGCGCGGCGTGGCGCCGCGCCTCTTCGACGTCAGCCTCGACATGGTCGAGGATGCCCTCGACCAGCGCGTGCCGCAGGCGCTCCGTCACCGGAAGCGAGCGCCACGCCGCGTCGGCGCGCGTCGCGACCGTGCTCTCGCGGTGCTGCTCGGCGAGGGCGGTGAGGCGCTCCGTCGCGTCGGGACGGCGGTTGAAGAGCACGTCCTCGACGAGCACGAGCACGTCGGGCGGGATGTCTTCATAGACGGCGAGCTGGGCGGCATTGACGATGCCCATGTCCATGCCCGCCTTGATCGCGTGGTACAGAAACGCCGAGTGCATCGCCTCTCGGACGTGGGCGCTGCCGCGGAACGCGAATGACAGATTGCTCACGCCCCCGCTCACCAGCGCGCGCGGCAGCGACTCCTTGATGCGCCGCGTGGCGTCGATGTAGGCGATGGCGTACGTGTTGTGCTCTTCGATCCCCGTCGCCACGGCGAACACGTTGGGATCGAAGATGATGTCCTCGGGCGGGAAGCCGGCCTGCTCGGTCAGCAGTTTGTACGCGCGCGCGCAGATCGCCACCTTGCGATCGGCGGAATCGGCCTGGCCCTCTTCGTCGAACGCCATCACCACGACCGCCGCGCCGTAGCGGCGGACGAGCCGCGCCTTGGCGAGGAATTCCGCCTCGCCCTCCTTGAGACTGATGGAGTTGACGATCCCCTTCCCTTGCAGGTTCTGGAGGCCGCGCTCGAGCGCCTCCCAACGCGACGAATCCACCATCACCGGTACTTTGGCGATGTCGGGCTCTGCCGCGACCAGTCGCAGGAAGCGCTCCATCGCGGCAACCGCGTCGAGCATTCCTTCGTCCATGTTCACGTCGATGATCTGGGCGCCGTTCTCCACCTGATGACGCGCGACCTCGAGCGCGGCCTCGTAGTTCCCGGCCTTGATCAGTCCCGCGAACCGCGACGAGCCCGTGACGTTGGTGCGCTCGCCGATGTTCACGAACAGGGTGTCGGGCCGGATGTTGAGGGGCTCGAGACCGGATAGCCTGCAAATCGGCGCGACCTCGGGGAGCGCGCGCGGCGGCACGCCGGCCACCGCGTGGGCGAGCGCCCGAATGTGGGCGGGCGTGGTGCCGCAGCAGCCGCCGACGACGTTCACGAACCCCGATCGGGCGAACTCGCCCACCAGCGCCGCCATTTCGGCGGCGGTTTGGTCGTAGCCGCCGAACGCGTTCGGTAACCCGGCGTTGGGATGGCAGCTGACGGGGAGATTCGCCAAACGCGACAGCTCTTCGATGTAGGGTCGCAGCTGCGCCGCGCCCAGCGCGCAGTTGAGCCCGACGGTGAAGAGATTCGCGTGACGCACGGAGTTCCAGAACGCCTCGACCGTCTGTCCCGACAGCGTGCGTCCGCTCGCGTCCGTGATCGTCCCCGACACCATGAGTGGGACATCGAGCCCGCGCTCATCCAACAAGCTCCGCACCGCGAAGAGCGCGGCCTTGCAGTTGAGCGTATCGAAGATCGTCTCGACCATGAGCAGGTCGACCCCGCCCTCGAGGAGCGCTTCGGCCTGCGTGCGATAGGCGGCGGCGAGCTGCCCGAAGCTGACGTTGCGAAAGCCCGGATCGTTCACGTCGGGCGACAGCGATGCGGTGCGGTTCGTCGGGCCGAGGACGCCGATCACGAAGCGTGGCCGCTCGGGGGTCCGCGCCGTCATCGCATCGGCTTCGCGGCGGGCGAGTCGCGCCGCGGCCACGTTGAGCTCGTACACCACGTCTTCCATCGCGTAGTCGCTCTGCGAGATCACCTGCGCGTTGAACGTGTTCGTCTCGAGCAGGTCGGCGCCGGCCTCGAGGTAGCCGCGGTGGATTTCGGCGATGACATCGGGGCGGGTGATGGTCAGCAGATCGTTATTGCCACGCAGATCCTTGGGATGCGCGCGGAACCGCTCGCCGCGGAAGTCCCGCTCCTCCAGCGCGTACGACTGGATCATCGTCCCCATGGCGCCGTCGAGGACGAGGATGCGCTGCGCGAGCGCGGCGCGAAGCTGGGTGAGGCGTTTCGTACGATCGGTCATTCTGAAAAAAAAGACCCCCGTCGCCAATGCGGACGGGGGGAGGCCCCCGGCTTTTTAGCGACTTGTTTAACGTGGCTGCAATAGGCCGCAACTCACCACGGACTCCGACTATTGTTGGGGAAACTTAACCTGGCGCGCTTCAATTCGCGCGCGCCCCCGGGGGTGAGAAGCCCAAATTCGGGGCGATGGTCATAGGAGGAAGGGGAAGGTACTTGGCCCGCTTATTGCCCCTCCCCCCCGGTAGTGACGCTTCAACCGCGCAGGATCCAGCCTGGGTTGGGGCCCCTCGTCATTTCATTGGCGGCGGGCGTCATCGTGCTGGTCGGTGGCCTGCTCGTAAATGGTTGCCGCATCAGCAAGTTACTCGGCTCGCCCGGCGGAGCAGCCGACGGTGGGGGTGGGATCATCGTTGTGGTTCCCTCGCTCGTCCGCGACTCGGCGATCGCCGGCACCAGCACGATGCGCGTGACCAACCTTGCCGTCTCGAACGGCGGCACCTGGACCGCCACAACCGACGATTCCTGGATCCACGTGACACCCACCAGCGGCGGCTCGCGCGCCAACGTCCGGATGTCGCTCGATCCCAAAGACCTGCCGCCGGGCCTCCATCATGGCGCCGTCACCGTGCAGGAACGCGAGACCGATGGAGCGCGCGCCACGGTCGCCGTGAACTTCCTGATTCAGCAGCCGATTCTCAAAGTGTCACCGGGCGGATTCGACTTCAGGGCGCGCACCAGCAGCTCGGTCTTCCGAGACACGATTTACGTCTCGAACGATGGCGATGGGACTCTCGTCTGGACGGCCACAACCGAGAAACACAGCGGCTGGTTCCGCTTCGAGAGCGACACCGCGGGCACGGCGCCCGGCTTTATCGCGCTGCGGGCGAGCAATGAAGGCCTGGGTTTCTTCGGCACGTACAAAGAGACGATCATCGTCGCATCGCCGGGCGCGAAGAACAGCCCCAAACGGATCGAAGTGACATTGCGCCGCAAGCGTGGCGACGACGACGACGCGAGCATCCCCTGATGTCTGCGTTCCGCTCAGTCCGCCACCTCTGTCTGCTCGGCGCCACTGCGCTGCTCACGCTCTCGGTCGCGTGCCGGCTGGACATGCTGCTCAAGCCGACCGCGACGCCGCTTGCGGTGCTGACCATCACACCCGCGGAAGTGCAGGACACCGCCCGTGCGCATTCCGGCGATGAGAAGACCGTGGACGTCGCGATCACGAACAGCGGCGGCGGCACGTTCACGTGGACAGCGTCCGATCGTTCGGACTGGATCCGTCTCGATCCGCGCGAAGGTGAGGTTCCCGGAACGCTCGAGCTGACCCTCGACCCGGAAGACTTGGGACCGGGCGTGTATCAGGGAGAAGTCACCGTCATTGCGAAGAGCGCGACGGACAGCCAATCCGCGACGATCGCGGTGACGTTCGTGGTGCAGCGCCCCGGGCTCAACGTGACGCCGACCTCCATTGACCGCTCCACCACGGTGGGGAGCAATCAGGTTTTCAGCGAGGCTCTGCAGATCAGCAACAACGGGACGGGCCAGCTCACCTGGACCGCCAGCAAAGACAAGCCCTGGCTCACCCTCGGCGCCACATCCGGCACCGGCGATGCGTCGCTTCCCGTGGCCATCACCAGCAGCGGCCTCGCCGGGGGGACGTATACCGGCGAGATCGTGATCTCGGCACCTGGTGCGACCGGAAGCCCCGCGCGCGTGGCCGTGATCCTGACGGTCCTTGCTCCGGGCCTCGCCGTCACTCCCGGCG
>JBOHSJ010000053.1:0-12081 GCA_050733035.1 Gemmatimonadales bacterium
GTAAAGCGCACCGGCCCCTGCACGACGATCGCGACGTATTCGGCGATCGGGGTGGGGAAGGCTTCGCGAATGAGCTGCGAGGCCCGCGCGGACTCGGTTTTCTCGACGGACGTGCCGCGAACGGCAAGGACGCGCTGTACGTGGGTGGCCTTCGGCGCGAACAACAGCGCGAGAACCGCCCACGCCGCGATGACCCAGCCGCGCCAGCGGACGAGCTGCCTCGCGGGTAACGCGATCACCTATGATCCAAACACATGCGGGCCACAATCATAGGGACGTGCAGAGTGCAAAGCTAGCGTCGCGCTGTCGGATCTTCGCATATTGCGCGCATGGTGGAACGTCGGCTCACCGGATTGATCGCCGCGGCGGCGACGCTGATTCTGTTGTTCATGTTCTGGGACGCATTCCGTCCCAAGCCGCGCGCCATCGACGCGGCCGACCCGGTCGTCCTCGTGCCGGAACCGGTGCCACAAGCGCTCCCGCCGCCCACCCAGCAACCCGCAACACCCAACACGACGACCCAGGGCACGGCGGCACCCGCGGGCCCCGACGGCCGGGAGCCGTCGTACATCGAGCTGCTGGCGCGCTCGGAGACGCGGCGCCGCATTCGCGCGAGCGGATCCAGCACGTACCTCGGCGAGATGGTGGCGGAGAGCGGCGACTCCATGCTGCGGCGCTGGGAGAATCGCACGACGTCGCCGATTCGCGTGTGGTTCGCGCCCACGCATGCGGCCAACTTCAAGCCGGCATTTCTCGAGGCGATTCGCAGCGCCTTCGGCCTGTGGACCGGCGCAGGCGTTCCGGTCCGTTTCGACTTCAGCGGCGATTCAACGAACGCCGAAGTGACGGTGAAGTGGCGCATTCAGTTCGAGATCGAGCGCACGGGCCAGACCGACGTTACGTGGGACCACAACGGCCAGATCCAATCGGCGGTGATCACGCTCGCCACGTTCGATCCCAAGGGCCAGCCGATGGAGCCGGACGATATCCGCGTCGTGGCGACGCACGAGGTCGGACACCTGCTCGGCCTCGATCACTCCAAAGATTCGACGGACATCATGTTTCCGACAGCAAGGGTCCGGGAGCTGTCGGATCGCGATGCACGCACGGTGATGCTTCTCTATCAGCTGACACCGGGGAGTTTGCGCTGAGCCCACGCAGTATCACGTCGTTTCTGACCCACATCTCTCCTCAGGCACCGCTCGCCCAGGCGCTCGACACCCGCGTGCGCGAGGCGGAGCTGATCGAAAAGCTCGACGGCGGCGCGATCCGCTGTTTCGCGTGTGGGCACCGCTGTCTGGTGAAGCCCGGGCGCCGCGGCATCTGCAAGGTCCGGTTCAATAAAGAAGGAACGCTGCTCGTGCCGGCGGGCTACGTGGCGGCCCTCCAGTGCGACCCGACGGAAAAGAAGCCGTTCTTTCACTGTCTCCCCGGCAGCGACACGCTCACGTTCGGGATGCTGGGGTGCGATTTCCACTGTGGCTATTGCCAGAATTGGCTGACGTCGCAGGCGCTGCGCGACGAGACGGCCGGCGTGATGCCCACCGACGTCACGCCTGACGAGCTGGTGGAGCTGGCGCGGCGGCAGGGCGCGCGGATGGTGGGCTCGTCCTACAACGAGCCGCTGATCACCGCCGAATGGGCCGTGGACGTGTTCAAGGCCGCGCGGTCCCGGGGGCTGAAGACCGCGTTCATCTCGAACGGCAACGCGACCCCCGAGGTGCTCGATTACATCCGGCCCTGGACCGATTGCTACAAGATCGACCTCAAGGCCATGGACGCGAAGCGCTATCGTGAGCTGGGCGGCGTCCTGCAGCACGTCCTCGACGCGATCCGGATGGTCTACGAGCGCGGGTTCTGGCTCGAGATCGTCACGCTGATCGTGCCCGGGTTCAACGACGATGAGGCACAGCTCACTCACGCCGCCGAGACGATCGCGACGGTGTCGCCGGAGATCCCGTGGCACGTCACGGCGTTCCACAAGGATTACAGGATGACCGATCCCGACAACACGCCGGCCGCGACGCTGCTGCGCGCCTGCGAGATCGGCGCGCGTGCCGGACTGCGCTTCGTGTACGCCGGGAACCTCCCGGGGCGGGTCGGCCGCTGGGAGCACACCTATTGCCCCGACTGCGGCGACCTCCTGATCGAGCGCCACGGCTACGTCATCAACCGGCAGCGCGTGGGGGCCGACGGCCGCTGTCCCTCCTGCAGCCGGCGGATCCCGGGCATTTGGTCGTAACGCTGCTGCTGGCGCTTAGCCAGGCTCCAACTCTCTCGCTCGACTCGGTCTTCGATCCACTCGTACCGGCCGGTATCCGCCAGGGCGTCTATCCGGGTGCCGTGCTCGTCGTTGGGCGACGCGACACGATCCTGTTCGCAAAAGGCTACGGCAGATTCACCTGGCGTCCCAACAGCACGGTGGTGAGCGCCGACAGCACATTGTGGGACATCGCTTCGCTTACCAAGGTCGTTGCCACCACGCCGGCACTCATGCTGCTCGTCGAGCGCGGCCGCGTCGCGCTGGACTCGCCCGTGGTGCGCTACGTCCCGGAGTTCAACAGCCCGGGAACAGGCGCGATTACAGTTCGTCACCTTCTCACCCACACGTCGGGCCTGCGGGGCACCCTGCCGCTCAAGGACGCTCCCGACAGCGCAACGGCGTTGACCATGGTGCTCACCACCGTGCCCGTCGCCGCGCCTGGGTCTCGCATGGTGTACTCGGATCTCAATGCAATCCTGCTGGGTGAGATCGTGCGTCGCGTCAGCGGTGCGCCGCTCGACGCGTTCGTGGCGCGAGAGTTTTTTGCGCCGCTCGGTCTCGAGCAGCAGATGCTGTTTCGCCCGCCCAAGCGGCTGGAACGGCGGATCGCGCCGACGGGCCTGTGGCACGGACACGCCATCGCGGGCGTCGTCAACGATCCCAATGCGGCCAGACTCGGTGGCGTCGCCGGTCACGCGGGGTTGTTCGCGACGGCGGGCGCGCTCGCGCGATTCGCGCAGTTCATGCTGCGCGAAGGCAAGCCACTCTTGAAACCTGAGACGGTGCGCCAGTTCACCAGAGTCGCGGTGCCGGCGCGACGCAACACCAGCGCGCGCACGCTCGGCTGGGAAGCGCTTCCGACCGGTGAAGAGGTCTCCAGCGCCGGCACGCTCCTCGGCCCGCGGAGCTACGGGCACACCGGCTGGACTGGGACGTCGCTGTGGATCGATCCCGACCGCGATCTCTTCGTGCTGCTGCTCACCAATCGCGCCTTCGACCCCAG
The DNA here is from genome assembly GCA_050733035.1 of Gemmatimonadales bacterium. GTDB lineage: Bacteria > Gemmatimonadota > Gemmatimonadetes > Gemmatimonadales > GWC2-71-9 > 20CM-2-65-7. The sequence continues at coordinate 3,267 of JBOHSJ010000053.1, forward strand.
AGTCCGCGGCTCATTCACAAAGCTGAAAGAGGTTCGCGCGCACGTGGCCGACGCCGCCGCGCGCGCGGCCGATGCCCTTGGCCGCTGATCGCGCCAATCCCACGCTGATTTTCGACGGCGAATGCGGCATCTGTCAGCAGGCGGTCGCGATCCTCAAGCGATGGGATCGGGAACACACGCTACGCCATGTGCCGTTCCAGGACGGTGCGGCCGTCGCGCGCTTCGGCATCGCGCTGCCGGCGCTGGCGGCGGCGATGCACCTGATTCTTCCCGACGGGCGCGTGTACACCGGGGCCGACGCCGTTCCGCAGCTGCTGCGGCTGTTTCCCGGCACTCGCTGGTTGGCGCCGCTGTTCCGCATTCCGGGTGTGCTGCCACTCGGGCGGCGCATCTACGCGTGGATCGCCGCGCGGCGTCATTGTCTGGTGCGCGGTATGGAGGGTCGCTAGGTTGCTGGACGTGACGACTGCTGTGCTCAGTTCCGATTCGGTCCGCCAGGCATTGCGCCAGGTCAAGGATCCCGAGCTCGACATGAACATCGTGGACCTGGGTCTGGTCTATGACGTCGAAGTGGAGGACGGACTCGTGCAGATCAACATGACATTGACCTCGCCGGGATGCCCGGCGGGGCCGATGATCACGAACGACATCTACAAGGTCGTGCGCGCGATGGAAGGCGTGAAAGACGTAGACATCGATATCGTATGGGAGCCGTACTGGACTCCTGACCGGATCGATCCGAAGATCCGCGCGATGATGGGGTTCTAGCGCAGCGCTTCGAGCAGCGCGTCGCCGAGCACGTCGATCTGCCAGCGCCGCAGCTCGCTGATCTGCTCGAGCCCGGCGCGATTGGCAGGCCGCGCGCGCACCACCGCTTCCAACGTTGTCCTGCCACACAACACTCCCGCCTCGAGTGCCAGCTCCGTCGCCACGCGATTGCGCGCTTCCTTCACCTTTTCGAGCCGAGCGTCGAAGCCCGGGTCTTTGTGTGGGCGGGGACGGCGTTCGAGGCGGGGCAGCTCGCCGGCGGGAAATGCCTTGGCGCGCGCGACCGCGTCGAGCAACGCCGCACCGTGGCGACGCGCCAGCGAGGCGGGCAGCTCGCGAATGTGTCCCAGATCGGCGGGCGATGACGGCAGCGCGCGACTGACGCCCATCAGCGCGTCGTTTCCGATGATTCGGAACGGTGCCTTGTCTTCCCGCTCGGCGACAGTATCCCGCCAGCGATGCAGCAGTCGGAGCGCAGCGAGCCCCCGCGGTTGCAGTCCCTTGGCGCCTTTGAGCCGCAAATAGGTCTCTTCGTCGCCTCCGGCCGGAGCGCCGGTCCAGCGCAGCGCTTCCAGCTGTTTGAACTCCTCCTTGGCCCACGCGAGGCGCCCCAGCGAGTCGAGCCGCTGCTCGAGTGCATCCCGCAGGGCGAGGAGATGCTGGGTATCGGCGGCGGCGTAGGCGAGCATCGGCGGGGTCAGCGGCCGCAGCGACCAATCAGCCCTCTGGTGCTCTTTATCGAGCGTCAATCCCAGGTACTTCTGCAACAGGGCCGCCAGGCCGATCGCGGGCTCGCCCGCGAGCTGGGCCGCGATGCGCGTGTCGAACAAATGGACCGCGCGGAATGCGTAATCGCGGTCGAGGACGCGCAGGTCGTAGTCCGCGTCATGAAACGTTTTTTCGACGGCCGCATCGGCGAGCAGCGCGCCGAACGGTGCCAGATCGGTGACGGCGAGCGGGTCGATGAGGGCGCTCTGGGTGCGACTCGAGACCTGCAGGAGGTAGATCCGATCGCGGTAGCGGTGGAAGCTCGCGGCTTCAGTGTCGACGCCCACCTGCCGCTCTCGGCGCATCGCGGCGGCGACTTCGGCGAGCGCCTGCGGCGTGGCGACGTAGCGGGCGGCCCCGGTCACTCCTGCTTCCCTAACGCCTCCATCCCGGCGGCGATTTGTTCGAGCGCCTTGGCTAACGTCTTGTAGAATTCCGGATCGGGAGCCTGAGGGGCTCCGCCCAGTGGATCGCCCGCGCACTTGCGGGCGGCGCGCGCCGCATGACGGATGTAATCGGTGGTGACTTGCATGGATCGCTCCGCTGTGTTGGCCACAAAGATACGCACCGCCTTCGCGCCGTGCAGTCTCGGGGAGTGGCCGACGCCGCTCCAGGAGCAGCCGGCGCTCGCGCGCGCGTTAGGGCTGCAGGCGCTATGGCTCAAGCGCGAAGACCTGGCCGGCGGCAACAAGGTGCGAGGACTCGAATTCTTGCTTGCGGGAGCGCCGCCGCGATCTGTCTTCGTGACGATCGGCGGCGAGGGATCGAGTCACGCGCTCGCGACCGCGCGCTACGCGAAACAACAGGGGCACCGTACTGCGGTCGCGTTGTTTCCACAGCCCGAAACGGCGGCGAGTCGCGGCGTCGCAGCAGCGACCGCGGCGGTCGCGAACCGCGTCGTCCGTTCGTCGAGCCTCATCACCCTCCCGTGGGCCGTGCTGCGCGCCTGGCGCGCGGCGCATCATTTGGGACGAGGCACGCCGCGTTGGATTCCGGGCGGCGGGGCAGAGCCGCGCGCCGTCATCGGACATTTTCTGGCGACGCTCGAGCTGAGCGCGCAGCTCGACGTGCCGCCCGACACGATCGTCGTGCCGCTCGGCACTGGTGGCACCGCGGCGGGGATCGCGCTGGGGATCGCGTGGCTCGGTTGGTCCACGCGCGTGATCGCCGTGAGGGTGGCGCCGCGCGTCGTCGCGAATCGTTGGCGCACGTCGCGGCTCGCGCGAAAAGCAGCGGCCGCGATCCGGCATGCCGGACTCGAGTTCAACGTTCCGCGATCCGCGATTCGGGTTGAGGTCGTGGACGGGATGGGCAAGGGATACGGCCACCCGACCGTGGAGGGCGAGACAGCGCGGGACGTTGCGGCCGAGCACGGTCTCCGCCTGGATCCCACATACGGCGCGAAGGCGTTCAGTTATTTCCTCCAAACGGGCAATCACACGGCACGTGCGATTTTCTGGCATACATTCGCCTGGCCATGATCCCCGTACTTTTCGTTCATGGATTTCCGTTCGATCATCAGATGTGGCGGCATCAGGTCGCCGCGTTGTCGCGTTGGCGCTGTATCGCACCAGACCTGATTGGCGCCGGGAGGCACCCGCCACCGGTGTCGTCCGAGAACTACTCGATGGCGGCGTTTGCGAACGATCTCATCCGGCTACTCGATGAGCTGAAGATCGAACAGGTGGCGGCGTGCGGCCTTTCCATGGGTGGTTACGTCCTCTTCGAGCTCTTGCGGCGAGCCCGCGAACGCGTTTGCGCCGCCATCCTGTGCAGCACGAAGGCCCTTGCGGACACACCCGAGGGAAAACGCGGCCGCGATGCCATGATGCGACTGACGGAAGACGAAGGCGCGCCCGCGATCGCCGAGGAGTTGATCCCCAAGGTGCTTGCCAGGGCGACCCATTTGCGGCGGCCGGATGTCGTGCGCGAAGTGACCGAGATGATCCTGCGGCAGAACGTAGCTGGAATTCGCGGAGCGCTGAGCGCGATGCGCGACCGCCCCGACTCGACGCCGCTTCTCGAGCGAATTGACGTTCCGGTGTTGGTGGTTGCCGGAGATGATGATCAGATCACACCAGCGGCAGGGATGCGTTCCATGGCCGCCGCAATTCCAGGCGCGAAGTTCGTGCTCATTCCGGAGGCTGGCCATCTCACGCCACTCGAACAACCCGAGGCGGTGACCGAGGCCATCAGGGATTTCTTGCGAGGGAAGGTCGGCTAGGAGCCCTTGCGCTGCGGCTTGCCGGGGGGATTCTCGGCCTGAAAGACGTCGCGGTTCTTCGCGATGTAGTCCTTCCACTGCGGCGGAACGTCCTCTTCAGGGAAGATTGCCGTCACCGGGCACTCCGGCTCACACGCCCCGCAATCGATGCACTCGTCCGGGTGGATGTACAGCATGTCCGCACCTTCGTAGATGCAGTCCACCGGACAGACGTCAACGCACGACCGGTCCTTGACGTTGATGCACGGCTCGGCAATGACGTACGGCATTCCTTCTCCTGAGAGCGTTTTCGGGCGGTCTTAAAGCAGCGAATGGCAAACTAGACGGGCATTTAGCTCCGTCAAGGGACCGTAGAGTATCTAAGATACTCAATGGTATCTAATCGAGCGCGCTGATCGGAACGGGAATCATGGCGAGCGCAGTCAGGGCGGCGATCAAGACCACATACTCGAGCAGAGTTCGGCGGTCGGGCTTCGAAGGTGCCTTCCCGGTGAATGCTGTGAACACGGCGAAGGCGAGGAGCAGGATGAGAAGTCCTTTCCTGCTTACGGCCCATGCGGCGGCGATCGCCAGAACTGCGATCCAGCGCTGCTCTCGCGTGAGTGCCCTGAACCCGTGTGCCCCGTCGAGCTGCCAGACCGGTGTCAGGTTGAACAGATTGATCCACGCGCCGACTTCAGCGAGTGCGCCCCACGCCGGCAGACCGGTGAACAGATAGATGATGTAGCACGTAAGTGCTGCGCCGAGTCCCCAAATTGGGCCGGCGAGGCCGACGCGCGCCTGCGCGACGACATCCTGGGGATAGAACCGGCTCCGAATCACCGCCCCGACGCCGGGGATGAACATCGGGGCCGTCGCCGGGATCCCGTAGTGCCGGAGCATCGCCACGTGTCCCATCTCGTGCACGTAGATCGACGCGACGACGCCGGCCGCCCACTTCCAGCCAAACGCCTGCCAGTAGACACCCAGCGAGACGAACATCGAGAACAGCGTCCCGGCCTTGGTGAGACCGAGGAGCAGCAACTTGCCTTTGGTGAGGACGAAGGCGATGACGATTTTGAATTTCCAGAGGAACAGCGCTGCAACGCCGATCAGTCCGGCGCGTTTCGTCCAGTTTGGGCGAGGCTGCTCGGTTTTCGGGGGACCCTTTCGGCCCAGCTCCGCGATATGGGCCGAGACGGTCGCGTATTGGCTGCTGCTGCGCGGCAGCAAATCAATCGCCGTGCGCCAGTCAACCAGTGCTTCAGCGAAGCGCCCGGCCCGTTCGTGTTCCTCGGCCGCGGCGGCCAGGCGTTTGAGCTGCTCGGAAAAGCGGAGCCATCCACACGCGGGGCAGGCCAGCAAAGCCGCGGCGACTTCGGTCCCGCAGCTCGGACACGTGTCCACGGTCGACGTGCGGTTAGGCCGGCGCGCCGCTCGTCGAGACGCGGTGCGGCCCCGACACGCTCAGATCCGTTCGGACGTTGAGCTTCCACGCTTCGAAGAGGGCAATGCCGAGGATCAGCAGTCCGATGAGATTCTGAAATCCCATTAGAAATGGAAGCGCGTAAAGCAGCACAATGGCAATAATGAGGGCGACCCCGATCACGATTGGATTCTTCTTCGAGACCGCCTTGGCTGCCGTCGCCGCCGAGTCTTTCGCGAGCGACGTACTGTCAGCCCGAAGGCTGTCGCTCGCTATCTCGGCTCGTTGTTGGCGAGCGCCCTCGAGCACGTACGGCACATACGAGGAGACGATCGCCGTGTAGGTCAGAAAAATCGCGAGGGCTTGATAACGCCATCCGCCGCGCCCGTTGGAGCCTTTGCGCACGGCGCCCCCGACCACGAATCCGACGACGATCGCCAGAATGCCGAACTCACTGCCAGTCAGCTTCAACACCAGGTACCAGGCCAGCGAACATACGATCGTCGCCAGGATTCCCAGGCCAATCGCTTTCCCGAGCCGACCGGTGCCGCCCTGGACCCACTCCTCCTCGGCAGCACGACGACACTTGTCGCACACCACGTGGCCGTTCACCACGTGGTACTGATCGGGCAGCGGACTCTTGCAGACGCTGCACGACATCGTTCCGGTCTGCTCGGCGCGCTCAAACTGGAGGTTGTCGGGCATGGGGGGCACTATGCGATTTGGAACAATCTTGCGCAACAGGTCCCCATGAGTATCGTAGATACCCGTGGGAATCATTCACCAGCGCCGCAAGGCGGAAACCAGAGGCCTCCTGGTCGCGGCTGGGTTGGAGCTGTTCGCCGAGCGCGGCTTCGAGCTCGCGACGCTCGATGACGTAGCGCTCGCTGCCGGATTCACCAAGGGCGCCATCTACCGGCACTTTCCCTCGAAAGGCGCCTTTCTCCTGGCGCTGTTCGAGCAGTACGCCGCCGTCGCCCGGGCGGGATCTGGCGCCCGCCAGGCTACCTGGTTCATTCCGCTGACCGTCCAGTTTGCCGCTCAGGCCACGCGCGATCCACTCCTGCGGCGTCGCCTGGCCATCGTGCTCTCTGAGGCGCCTGACGGGGCGACCCCGGAGAGCCAACTCCTGAAAGCCTTGGCCCGCCTATGGCCCGCCTGATTGACCTCAGCCACGAGATCGAAGATGGGATGGTCACCTACCGCGGCCTTCCCGCCCCGGTCATCAGCGATTGGCTCTCGCGCCAGGCCTCGAGCGCCCGCTACGCAGCGGGCACGACCTTCCAGATCGGCAAGATCGAATTGCTCGCCAACACCGGCACCTACATCGATGCGCCTTTCCATCGTTATGACAATGGGCGCGACGTCGCGGGCTATCGGTTAGAAGCGGTAGCGGACCTTCCCGGCGTGGTCGTTCGCGCGACCAGCCGGGCGACTCGACCCATCGATGCGTCCCACTTCGCGGGATTGGAGGTGAAGGGCAAGGCGGTGCTGTTACACACGGGCTGGGATGCGCACTGGAGAACCGAGACCTATTCCGGCGGCGGACATCCGTTTCTTACGCGTGACGCAGCGGAGCATCTCGCGAAAGCGGGTGCCGCGCTCGTGGGGATCGATTCGCTGAACATCGACGACGACAAGGACGGGACGCGGCCGGCGCATACGATCCTGCTCGACGCCGGAGTGGCGATCGTCGAGCATATGACGAACCTGGCGGCGCTGCCGGAGGCCGGCTTCAGCTTCTTTGCCGTGCCGCCGAAGGTGAAGGGGATGGGGAGCTTTCCGGTGCGCGCGTTCGCGCGCATCGGCGGTATCAGGGTCAGTTCGCCACAGCGCGCACGACGTAGGTGAGGCCGTCCACGACCCGCGCCATGCGAGCGTAGTCCAGTTTGTCGGCGGTGTCCTGCGGAGTATGGTAGAACGGATTCCGGTACGGCGCGGTGTCGGTGATCATGATCGCGCGGTATCCCTCTCGCCAGAACGACCAATGATCCGACCACCAGACGCCCGGCACCCATGCCGGCGCCGCCGCGCCCTGCGTCGGCATCGCGGCATGCGCGCGAAACGCGCGGATCGCGCGGCGCACGAGCGGTCCGGACTTGAGATTCGAAACGAATCCAATGAAGTCGCCAACGTCGGGGTAGGCGAGGTTCAGCGGGAACGGATAGCGCTGGCTGCCCGGCGAGACGTCGTAGTAGCCGATCGATTCGATCGACAGCATCGCCGTGATCTGGTCGTTGCGCTCTCGCGCGGCTGTGGCGTAGTGCCGGCTGCCCATGTTGGCCGTCGGGAAGGACGGCGGCTCTTCATTGGGGAAGAACACAAAACGGATCGTCCGCGACTGCCGGGCTTCCGCGAAGACGCGCGCCAGCTCGAGGACCCCGGCCACGCCGCTGGCGTTGTCGTCCGCGCCCGGAGCGTCTTCCGCGGTGTCGTAGTGCGCGCCGAGGATCACGACTTCCTGCGGCCGCGTCGTCCCCGGCAGCGTCGCTTCGAGATTGCGATAGCTGCGGTTATAGGCCGAGAACTCCTGCGAGACCACCTGGTAGCCGAGATCCTGCAGACGGCGCTCGATGTACGTCGCGGCGCGATACACATTCGGGAAGTTGTCCGCGCTGCGGACGCCGATGCTGTGGGACAGGAATCGCACGTGCTGCTCCAGATTCGCGCGCATGCGCCCCTGATTCACTGTCAGTGGCGGCAAGGGGCCGCTGAATGTCGGGCCCGGCATCCGCACGGTGAAGAACCAGATGATAAGGAAGAGCAGCGGGAGAATACTCGCGAGCATGATCATGCGGATCCGCCCCCAACGAGTGCGGGGAACGATGGCCACGCGCATGGGTGTAAGATAGCTTCCAGACGATTCCTACTCGGAGCACAGATGGCCGTCCGTCGCTGCCTGTTGATCGCTCTCCTCATCCTCCCGACGACCCTTTCAGCACAACGCACCCAAAAACCGGCGCTGCACGGCCGCCACTGGGTTGCCATCACCGGCAAGCCACTCGGCGCGACCGCCGGCGCCATGATGTTCCAAAAGGGCGGCAATGCCGTGGACGCCGCGTGCGCGATGCTGGCGGCGGTGACCACGATGTGGGACGTGCTCTCCTGGGGCGGTGAAACGCAGGCGCTGATCTACAATCCGCAAACGAAGAAAGTCATCGCGATCAACGCGCTCGGCGTCGCGCCGACAGGTGCCACGGCGGACCTCTATCGCTCCAAAGGGATGCGCTTTCCACCCGAGTACGGCCCGCTCTCGGCCATTACGCCGGGCACGCCGGGCGGGCTCATGGTCATGCTCGCCGAGTACGGGAAGCTGAGCCTGCGCGACGTGCTCGAGCCGGCCATTCGCATGGCCGACGGCTATCCCATCGATGAAGAGACGGCGAATTCGATCGAGCGCCAAAAACGCTGGCTCAAGCAGTGGCGCTACTCGCGTACCGTGATGCTGCCGCATGCGGGGGAAGCGCGCGAAGCGCCGGCGGCAGGCGAGCTCTTCCGCCAATCGGACCTGGCCGCCACGCTGCGCAAGCTCGTCGAGGCCGAGCAGCAGGCGCTGCGCCGCGGCAAGAGCCGGCGCGAGGCAATCTTGGCGGCGTACGAGCGGTTCTACCGCGGCGACATCGCGCAGGAGTTCGTGCGCGGGGTGCAGG
>JBOHSJ010000054.1:0-6321 GCA_050733035.1 Gemmatimonadales bacterium
GCGTCACCGCCTTTCGACGGTTTTGCTCTGAGCAGCGGTCTTTGTGACGGCGCTACTATGCACCGAGGCGCATGCTAATGAGGTGACTTGCCTCACGATGCCACTGGCCAGCCGATAGCCGTGGTGCAACAAGCGGAGTTAGGGCGCCTCGCGAGAACCCGACACTTTCCGTTTCAGGCTATCCCACCACGCCATCCGTTCCTTGATCGTCTTCTCGTAACCCGCATCGGCCGGCTCGTACCACTTTGCACCACGTAGCGCCGGGGGCAGATACTCCTGCGGTGCGTACGCCTGATCGTCGTCAAATGCGTACTGGTAGCCGGCGCCGTATCCCAGCTCTTCCATCAATCGCGTCGGTGCGTTGCGAATGTGCAGCGGCACCGGCTCGGCGGGATGCGCTTCAGCGGCGGCCTGCGCCTCTCCGAACGCTGCGTACGCTCGGTTCGACTTCGGCGCGGTCGCGAGATAAATCGCGGTCTCGGCCAGCGCCAGCTCGCCTTCCGGACTGCCGAGAAAGTGATACGCCTCTTTCGCCGCCAGTGCGATGCTGAGTGCCCGCGGGTCGGCGAGCCCGATATCCTCGATCGCCATGCGCACTAGCCGGCGCGCGATGTACAGCGGATCCTCCCCACCGGCGAGCATGCGCGCGAGCCAATAGAGCGCGCCATCGGCATCCGAACCGCGCACCGCTTTGTGCAGGGCGGAGATGAGATTGAAGTGCTGTTCGCCGGCCTTGTCGTAGACCGGCAGTGGTTTTTCCAGGACCTGACGAATGACATCGGGGGACGCGGGACGGGGGACCGGGGACGCGTTGATGTGCTTGAGTACCGCTTCGAGCGTGTTTAGCGCACGCCGAGCATCGCCTTGCGCATGCGTGACCAGCAGGGCGATGGCCTCATCGGCCAGGACTCGTCCCCCGTCCCCCGTCCCTCGTCCCGCCTCACCGAGTGCCCGCTCGATCACCGTCCGGATGTGCTCGTCTTTCAACGGTTCGAGCACAAACACCCGGCACCGTGACAACAGCGCTCCCGTCAGCTCGAAGCTCGGATTCTCCGTCGTCGCACCGATGAGCGTGATCACACCGTTCTCGACCCAGGGCAGAAACGCGTCCTGCTGCGCCTTGTTGAACCGGTGGATCTCGTCGCAGAACAGAATCGTCCCCTGCCCCTGATACTTGAGCCGCTCCTCGGCCTCCTTGATGATCTCGCGAACTCTGGCGACGCCCTCGGTTACCGCCGAAAACGGCTCGAACTGCCGCTCGGTGTAGTTGGCGATGATCTTGGCGAGCGTGGTCTTGCCGGAGCCCGGCGGCCCCCAAAAAATGCAGGAGCCGACGTCGCCACGACGGATCAGATCGCCGAGCGCCTTCCCCGGGCCGAGGAGATGCTCCTGGCCGAGGAATTGGTCGAGCGTCTTGGGCCGCATGCGCGCGGCGAGTGGCTCGGCGGACCCTTGGAACAGTGTGGGCTCGCTCACGACGCCCCGTCCATGAGCATCTTGGTCAAGAAGAATATGGAAGCACCGGCAAAGAACGCGGCCGGCAGTTTCCATCCCCTCTTACCCTGAAACTCGGGCACCAGATTCGAGGCCGCGACGTAGATCGTCACGCCCGCGGAGAGCGCGAGGCCGTGCTGGACGAGAAAGCTCATCTCATCGGTGAGCACGACGCCGACCAGCGTTGCCAGTCCCAAGAGGCCTGCTGCCCCGACCGCCCGCCCGCCGCTCCGCCCGCCCGCCAGCATCAGGCTCGAGATTGTCACGCCCTCGGGGAGCTTATGAAGGAAGATGGCGATGAACACCATGATGCCCAGCTCGGGCCGCACGAGGAACGCGCTGGCGATGGCGACGCCGTCGAAGAACGTGTGCAGCAGCAGGCCAACCAGAGCCGAAGTGCCGGCGACGGAGCTGACGGGATGCGTCTCCTCACCAAAATGGAAATGCGGCGTGACCGTGTGCTGGGTGAGGTGAACCGCGAGATAGCCGGCGAGCACGAGCCCCGGCGCGACGCTGCCGCTGCGGGACAGCGCGGCGGGGAGGAGCTCGACGATAGCCACCGAGAGCATGAACCCGGCGCCGAACGCGACGAGCACCTCGATGACCCGCAGCTCGCGCACGGCGCGGCGTGTGACCGCCAGGGCGCCGAGCACGTTGCCGGCGGCCGCGACGAGGGCGTACAGCAGAGCGTTAGACACGGGAGAGCAGGTACTCCTTCGTATTCCTCGTCGGATCTTCGAGTACCTCCTCGAGGAGCCGCGCGAGAACCTCGCCTACTTCAGGTCCAGGCCGAACGCCCGCCGCGATGAGGTCGTCGCCCTTCACCGCCAGATCCTTCAGAGCGAGCGGCGGATTCGCGGCACGAACCGCAGCAACGGCTTTAGGGAGCGGGGAGCTGGGAGCAGGGAGCAGCGCGAGAAGATCGTCCGCATACGGACCCACGGCCGATAACCACCGTCGCACGGCAAGGGGATCCGTCGGATCCGGGTATTTCTCTCGCCATTGCCCAATCGCACGCCCTCTTTCGATGTCCTTCGTCGAGCACTTGAGACGAGTGAGCAAGGATGCCGGGTCCTTCGCCAGGTACGCCGTAATGAGCAGCGGATCTCGCGGCAGCTTGTCTACTGCTCCCTGCTCCCCGCTCCCCGCTCCCAGTTCCGGCAGCCAGATACGCGTAGCTCCGACGTCGCGCCACAGACCAACCAGCTTCGAGACTTTCTTGGCAGTCAGAATGCCCTTGAACCACTCGTCGCGGACCCGCTCCGCCGACAGCTGTGCGAGCCCCTGCGCGTTCGCCTTGGCCGCTTCGAGTGTCCGCGCGTGGATGCGGAATTCGAACCGCGCGCTGAAGCGGAGCGCGCGCAGGATCCGCAGATAGTCCTCCTGGAACCGCCAGTTGGGATCCCCGACCGACCGGATCAGCTTCTTGCCGAGGTCCTGGTCGCCCTGAAACGGATCGCGCCACTCGTGCCGGATCGGGTGGTAGGCCATCGCGTTGATCGTGAAATCGCGCCGCGCCAGATCGTCCATGAGCGAGACGCCGAATTCCACGACGGCATGCCGCCCGTCCGTCTGGATGTCCTTCCGAAATGTCGTGACTTCGTGCGGGTGATTGGTGGCGTCGAGCACGGCGACCGTGCCGTGCTCGATCCCGACCGGGACCGTGCGCTTGAACAGCTTCTGCACCACCTCCGGATGGGCAGCCGTCGTCAGATCGAAATCGTTGTTGGGGACGCCCAGCAACGCGTCCCGAATCGCGCCGCCCACGCACCATGTTTCGTGGCCCGCGTCCTCGAGTCGCTTCGCGATGCGCACAACCTCGTCGGGCACGGCCAGCCGCTCGGGGAACGCCATGACCGTCAACCTTCGAGGACGACGGCCGCGGCCGCCATGCCGGGCTGGTGCGACAACGAAACGTGCACGTGCCGCACGCCGCGCTCGCGGGCGCGCTCGGCCGCCGCGCCGGTGAGATGCAACGCCGGCCCCCCCCCTCCCTCCTGCTCGACGATCTCCACCTGTAAGAAGGAGAGGCCGTGATCGACACCCGTGCCGAGGGCTTTCAGGCAGGCCTCTTTGGCGGCGAAGCGCGCGGCCAGGGCCTGCTCACGATCGGCGCGGCTGTTGCACGTGCGCCGCTCGTTGGCGGTAAACACGCGTTGCTCGAAGCGGTCACCCTGCTCGGTGAGCAACCGCCGCAGCTGCCCCGTTTCGACGATGTCGAGCCCGATCCCGACGATCACGGGCTCACCCGCACAGAACGCTGCCCCCGTTCACGTTGAGGATCTCGCCCGTCATGTGGCGCGCCAGCGGCGAGGCGAGAAACAGAATCGGACCGGCCACGTCCGCCGCGCTCGCCACGCGCCCGAGCGGGATCGTCCGCTCGATCTTCCCGCGGCCATCGCCGGCATAGGGCTTGGCGGACATCTCCGTATCCACCCAGCCTGGCGCGACACAGTTCACGGTGATCCTGGGAGCGAGCTCGACCGCGAGCGATTTGGTGATCGAGATGACCGCACCCTTCGTCGCGGCGTAGTCGGCGTGAAAGGCTTCACCGCGCTGACCCGCGGTGGACGCCACGAGGACAATCGTGCCGCCGGCCGCGATGTTCGGGATCGCGGCCCGGCACACATAGATCACGGCGTCGAGATTGGCGCGCCGCGTGGACTCCCACTGCTCGTCGGTCATCTTGGACAGCGGCACGTCGTCCGGCGGCCACACCCCGTGGTTGACGACGAGGATGTCGAGATCGCCGCCCAGTGCTCGCAACGCTTCGGCGACGGCCTTCTTCGCGCCGGCGGACGTGCCGAGGTCGCCCCGCACCGCGGCCGTGATGTGCGGATCGGCCGGCGGTTTCCGGCTGCGATAGCCGACGGCGACCTTCGCCCCCGCGCGCGCCAGCAGCTCCGCCGTCGCGCGCCCGATGCCTCGTCCCCCGCCCGTTACGAACGCGCGCTTGCCGGCAAGATCGATCATCCCTTGAGCCGATCCTCCACGAGATCGCAGATCACGTGCTCGATCGCGAGGTGCAGCTCCTGGATATGCGCGGTGTCGTTGGATGGAATGATGAGCGCGACGTCCACGAGGTCTTTGAGCTGCCCGCCGGATCGCCCCAGCAGCGCCACCACCGGGACGCCCCGTGCCTTGGCGGATTGCGCCGCGCGGATCACGTTGGGGCTCTCCCCCGACGTCGAATGCAGCACCAGCAGGTCCCCCGGCTCGGCCAGCGCCTCGATCTGCCGGGCGAACACCTCGTCGAAACCCATGTCGTTGGCGCACGCCGTCAGCAGCGACGTGTCGGTCGTCAGCGCGACGGCACGCATTGCGGGCCGGTTCGTCTGATAGCGGACGACGTACTCGGTGGCGAGGTGCTGCGCATCGGCGGCGCTGCCGCCATTGCCGGCGAAGAAGAGCGTGCCGCCACCCCGCAGCGTGGATGCGTAGCGGTCGGCGATCGCCGCGATCGCATCCGCCTGCTCCGCGGCGACCTGGCCGGCGAGTGCCGCTAGGCCGCCCAGGCACTCCCGAATTCGTGCGACGCTCAACGCACAGCCTCGACGAACGACCCCAGTCCGAGTCCGTCCTTCCGCCCTTCCTCTATTACAGTGCCGATGACGACGAAGTCAGCCCCGGCCTGCCGGGCGGCGCGGGCCTGCGCGGGCGTGCGGATGCCGCCACCGACGAACAGCGGCCGCTGCGGCACCGCGGCGCGGCAGGCGCGAATCACGTCCGCCGAGACCGGCCGCTCCGCGCCGCTCCCCGCATCCAGGTACACCGCCTGCATCCCGATCAGGTTGGCGGCGGTCGCGTGCGCGGCGGCGAGCTCGGGCTTGTCCGCGGGCAGGGGCCTGGTCTGGCTCACCGACTCGACGCTCGTGACGCGGCCGCCGTCGATGAGGATGTAGGCCGTCGAGAGCGTCTCCACGGGGTGCTGCTGCAGGAACGGCACCGCGCGCACGTGCTCTTCGATCAGATACTGCGGATTGCGTCCCGAAACGAGGGACAGGAAGAGCACGAGATCCACCTGGTCGGTCAGCTGCATCGCGGAGCCCGGAAACAGGGCGACGGGAATGCCGGGCGCGTTCTCCCGCAGCGCGCGCGCCACTTCGTGCGTCTGCGCGGCGCCGTCGAACGAGGACCCGATGAGGAGGCCCCGCACGCCGGCGGCTTTCGCCTCCCGGCCGATGCGGGCCGCTTCCGCGGCGCTGGTGCGCACGGGATCGACGAGAACGAGCAAGCCCTGACCATCAAGCCTCATGGAGCGATCCCTTCCCCTCCTCAGCTTGCGCTTCGAAGGCATAGGTGGCGAATGCGTCGGCGGCGAGCAGATCCAGCGCCAGCTCGCGCCCACCGTCGGGGCGCGCGGCGACTTTTTCGAGCAGCTCTCGGCCATGCTGTGCGAGGTGTGCGGCCAGGTCGAGCGGCGCGTCGTGCACGGCACCCCGCAACCGCTCACGCAGCGTCGCGGGGGGTGCCGGACGGCGCGTCTCGAGCCAGGCCAGCACTTCGTCGCGCGTCACTTGCTCTTCCAGTAGTCAGTAAAAAGACTCACGAGCGTCGTAGTTGACGGAGTCTTCGAAGGATCAGGAATACTACCGGAAGCGAAGTGTGGGCGCCCTCCGCCGCGTCCGCCAGTTGAGGACGAAATCAGTTGGATAGCCTCTGACGCTTTTAGTCGCCCTACTAAGGCGTCCCCCACCCCCACATACACGGTGGAGGGTGCGACGACAACAGTGGCCTTACTCGGGTGCTGCGCTCTGAGACCATCGACCATGGTCGCGATCTGATTGCGATCTTGAATACTCGTACTCACGAACACGA
Organism: Gemmatimonadales bacterium; assembly: GCA_050733035.1. GTDB lineage: Bacteria > Gemmatimonadota > Gemmatimonadetes > Gemmatimonadales > GWC2-71-9 > 20CM-2-65-7. Next base: position 6,313 of record JBOHSJ010000054.1, read on the forward strand.
GCGGCGGGC
>JBOHSJ010000055.1:0-5191 GCA_050733035.1 Gemmatimonadales bacterium
GGCTGGCCGTTCACCGCCTCGCGCGCGCGGCCGTCCTGCGGCCGCAGGCGATCGGCGATGTCGAGCGACGACATGATCTTGATGCGTGAAATCAGCGGCAGGCCGGCCTGGCGCGGGATCTTCATCACCTGGCGCAGCACGCCGTCAATCCGGTAGCGCACCGCCACGCCGCCTTCCTCGGGCTCGACGTGAATGTCGCTCGCGCGGGACAGGATCCCTTCCGAGATGATCATGTCCACAAGGCGCACGACGGGCTTCTGGCTCGCGTCCGCTTCCGAGACGTTGAGCTCTTCCGGCGTGTCCGGCAGCGTCGTGATCTCGGCGTCGCTCATGCCCTCGAGCAGCTTGTCGATGGCTTTGTCGGACCTGTACATCTCGTCCAGCTTTTCGCTGATCTTGGACGGCGCGAGCAGCAACAGGCGGATTTCTCGCGCTGTGGCGAAGGCCAGTGCCTTCTCGGCATCGAGATCGAACGGATTGGCCGTGGCGAGCTCGAGGAACGAATCGGTCAGACGGATCGGCAGCACACGGTAGCGCCGGGCGAGTTGCTCGGGCACGCCTTCGCGAACCGCAGGATCTATCTTGCTGGCGTCGGCGACCTTCAGGCGAAAGCGGTGTGAGACCTTGTCGATGATTTCCGCATCGTTCGCGATCTTCTCGGCGACGACGCATTCCCACAACGTGCGGCCGGACTCCGCCTTATCCCGCAGGCTCTGGAGGAGCTCGGGAGTAATCAGGCCCTCGAGGGATTGGGCCAGCCATTCGTCGGGGAATTGCTTCACTGCCATGCGTGTGACTCCAAGCTACTGATGCCGCGACGCGAGTCCAGCCTTTTGCTCACAGGATATCCCAAAAATCGCGCGTTACGTCGAACGCGACGTGCACGCGGCGGCTTTGCACACCGTACCCGGCTTCCACGCGGATAAGGCCCAGCCACTCCGCCCCCAGGCCAAATGTCACACGGGCCGCGGGCGTAGGCTGCCACGGCGTCAGCGCAACCGGCTCGGACACCCAGCCGACCGCGGCGTATGGCGCGAGCGTGATGGTCCCGGGCGTTCGAGCCGGGCCCGCGCTCAAGCGAATGAAAGGAACCGGAGTTCGGAGCTCGACGTGGAGCAGGGCGGCGCGCCGTCCGCCCCATTCCCGGAACGCATCGCCCAGCAGCGTGCCCCGGCCACCCATGAGAAACGTGCGCTGCGGCGGCAGCTCCTCGGTGCCGAGCCCGAGCTGCACGCGCGTCAGCAACCGTTGCTGCCCGAGCGGCACGAGGAGATGCCCCGCCGCGCTCAGCCGAACGTAATTCCCTCCGACTTCGATGGTCGCCTCTCCTGCCGCGTCGCGCCGCACCGCGAAGCCTTCACTGCGGCGCCGGACCGTGAGCATGCCGATCCAATAGTGCCCGTCGTGTACGGCGGGATTGGGGCGAAACCGCCCCGTCGCGGGCGTGGCGCGCACCGGGAGCGATTGGATCCGCTCGCGTGTGGCCGCGACGTACCACTCGCCCCGCGCGCCGACCGCGAAACGCGCGCCGAACCGCACGCCGGTCGCGCGGTAGTAGTCGCCGTAGTCGTCACCGAATTCCTGTGAGGCGATCGAGTTCAGCAGCGGCGCGATCACCGGCGCGTCCGCGATGTCGCGCACCTGCCGGTACACCGACAGCTCGAGGCCGTCGGCCGACGTGATCGCGACAATGCCCTTGCCGGCGCCGTCGGAGAATCCGTAGCTGCCGAGGCCGCGGATCTCGAAGCCGTCGTCGGGCGTGCGCCACACGAGCCCGGCGCCGGCGGCCAACCCCTCCACGCGGTTGGCGTGGATCAGGTCGCTGAGCGCGCGGGCGCCGAGTCGCCTCCGTTTGAGACCGGTAAGCACGCGGCGGCCGGCGATGCGGCCGACTTCGGCCCGCACGTGCTGGAGATCGTTCTGCCGGACCGGCTCGGCGATGTCCTGAATGGCGGTGTTGAGCGGGGCCGGCCACGGGAAGGAATCGCGCTCGGCCTTCGGCAGCGCGGTGATTTCCTCACCGCGAAACCAACTCGCGGCAAGTCCCACATTGAAGAGGTACCCGTCGATCTCCCAGCGTCCGCGAATGATGCCGCGCGCGGGAATGTCGAGCCACGTCGCGCGACGGCGGATCTCGATCTCCTGGCGGTACGGCAGCCAGAACCGGCCCTCCCACAGCGCGTTGTCGAGCACGATGCTGACATCTTCGAGCTGCGGATCGAGATAGGCGTGGGGCGTGAAGTTGAACGCCATGCGCACGAGGTCGGCGGACTCGAGATCCACGAACAGCGTGCCGACGATCGCGGCCACGCTGAAATTCTTCGGCCGGACGCGCAGGGCCACGACCCGGACGGCGCGCTGCGGCAGCACGATCGTCGTGGTGTCGCCCAGCGCGACGTCGTACACGTCGGTGCCACCCGCGGCCAGCGGGTGCGGAACGTCCCGCACTTCGTCGCCTTCGCCGAGCCGGATGGCGCTGCCGAAGTTGTTCTGCACGATGCCGAGGTGGTCGCGATGATAGTTGATGTCGGTCGGCAGCTCGGTGCGATCGCGCCAACCGATGATGCGCTGCTTGCTGAGCTGCGGCGCCTTCCAGTACACTTCCAGCTCCAGCTGGTCGGCTTTGATGAGTCGCGGGGGCTCGGTGAGCCCCTCGCCGAATTGCCCGAGAAAGAAGAGAAACCCGTGAGCCTGGGCTTTGTAGTCGCGCAGGGTGGTATCCAGTGCGGCGCGGGAGCGGCGCTCGATGGCGCGTCGCGCCAGCGCCAGGGCGGAATCGCCGTTCCACTCCTGCGTGGACGCACGGGAAGGCAGAACCAGGAGGAGGAGCGCAACAGACCAGCGCATGGCCGCCAAATCTAGATGATGGACCCGCGCGACGCATTCCTGGAGCGCGCCAAAAGCGGTGGAATCGTGCCCGTGATGCGCGAAGTGGTCATGGATGCCGATACACCGGTGGCCGCATTCGCGAAGATCGCGCGGCCACCGTTCGCGTTCCTTCTCGAATCGTTGGTGGGCGGCGAGCGCTGGGCGCGCTACACCTTCCTCGGCACCGAGCCCCGGGAAGCGTGGCGCTACCGCGCTACCCGAATCGAGCACTGGACGCCCGCCACGGGCTGGAAGGCGGCGGGGGAGACGCCCGATCCGCTCGCGCACCTCGCCGACCGCATGCGGGCGCTCCCCAGCGTGTCCCTGCCCGGACTGCCGCGCTTCACCGGCGGCGCGGTCGGCTACCTCGGCTACGATCTCGTGCGCAGCATCGAGCAGCTTCCCGGCGCGCCCGCGGACACGCTCGGCGTCCCGGACGCGATCGTCATGATCGCGGACTCGCTGGTAATTCTCGACAACGTATTCGGGCGCGCCATCGTGGTGGCGAACGTCGAGGTGCCGGCCGGCGCGTCGGCCGCACAGCGGCTCAAGCTCTATGACGGCGCCCAGGAGCGGCTCGAGGCGCTGATCGCGCGGCTCGGGGCGACGCATCCGCTGGCGCCGCTGGCGCTCGACGCCGACACGCGAGCGGTGCGGCCTGAATCGAAGTATCCGCGCGCCGCGTTCGAGCGCGATGTCGGGAAGATTCGCGAATACATCGCGGCTGGGGACGTTTTCCAGGCGGTGTTGTCCCGGCGCCAGATCGTCGCCGGCGCCGTCGATCCGTTGCGGTTGTACCGCTATCTGCGGGCGCTCAATCCAGCGCCCTATCTGTTCTATCTCGCGCTCGACGACGTGACGCTCGTCGGCAGCTCCCCCGAAGTGCTGGTTCGCGTCGAGGGTGACGAGGTGACGGTCCGTCCCATCGCGGGCACGCGGCCCCGCGGCGCGAGCCCCGCGGAGGATGAAGCGCTGGCGGCCGCGCTGCTCGACGATGCCAAGGAGCTGGCGGAACATCGCATGCTCGTGGATCTGGGACGCAACGACGTCGGCCGCGTGGCGCGCTATGGATCGGTGCGCGTCACCGCGTCGCTGCAAATCGAGCGCTACTCGCACGTGCAGCACCTGGTGAGCGAGGTGCGCGGGCAGCTGAGTCCGGGACACGATGCGCTCGACGTGTTTCGCGCGTGCTTCCCGGCGGGGACGGTGAGCGGCGCCCCGAAGGTGCGCGCGATGGAGATCATCGACGAGCTGGAGCCGGAGCGGCGCGGCCCGTACGCCGGCGCGGTGGGCTACGTTGGATGGGGCGCGACGAGTCTCGACACATGCATCGCGATTCGCGCCGCGCTCGTTCTCAAGGATCGCGTCGTCATCCAGGCCGGCGCGGGGATCGTTGCCGATTCGAACGCGGCGCGCGAGTTCGCGGAGACGGAGGCCAAGGCCCAAGCGGTGTTGCGCGCGCTCGCCCTCGCAAATGCTGGAGATTAGGCACCCTCCCTCCCTATATTTGCGTTCCTGTGTTCAAACTGCTGAGCACGTCCGGCGATCAGTCGATTGACCTCCAGCTGGGTCGCAAGCTGGTCGTGGGCCGAGCTGTGACGAGCGACGTTCCGATTTACGACCCCACCATCTCCCGCCGGCACGCCGAGATCGTCCTCACCGAAAGCGGGGTGCGGGTCACCGATCTCGGCTCCTCCAACGGGACGTTCTTGAACGGCGCCAAGGTGACAGAAGCCGAGGCGGGGGCCAACGACGTCGTGACCTTCGGGAAAGTGGCATTCCGCGTCAAGGAAGTGACGACGCCCATGCCCCGCCCCCAGGTCGTCGCGGCCCCTCCGGACTTCGCGAGTCCGCGTCCCGGGAAGGGCGGCATCGGCGCGGGGACGATCGTGCGGCAGATGCCGGTCAGTATCTCGGGCGGCGTGCCGGCGATCGTCATCGACGAACCCCAAGGCGCTTCCCATCTCAAGGTCAAGGCGGACAATCTGGTCGAGCGTCGCGAGAAGAAGCTCTCGCTGCTACTCGAGATCTCGAAGGAGCTGTCCAAACAGCAGGAGCTCGATCGCCTACTCGACAAGGTCGTGGATTTTACGTTCCAGATCATGAACGTGGATCGCGTGTCGATCCTGCTCCTCGACGGAAAGACGAACGAGTTGGTGCCGCGCATTTCCAAGAGCCGCACCGGCGACGCCAGCGCGGCGAAGCACGTGCCGCAGTCGATCGCGCGCAAGGCGGTAGAAGAGCGCGTGGCGATCCTGTCCGACAACGCGGCCGCCGACGAGCGCTTCAAGGGGAAGTCGATCCTGATCCAGAGCGTGCGCAG
>JBOHSJ010000056.1:0-3004 GCA_050733035.1 Gemmatimonadales bacterium
GGCCTGGCGCGACCGCCTGATCCAGGACGATCCGGTGAACCGCACCAACATCCGCGGCATGGTGACCTACGCGACCGGTGGTCCCGGCACGCGCACCACCCAGGTGTTCATCAACTTCGGCAACAACGACGCACTCGATGCCCAGGGTTTCGCACCGTTCGGGCAGGTGGTGGAGGGGATGGACGTAGTGGACGCGCTGTACTCGGGCTACGGCGAGGGAGCGCCGCGGGGTCGCGGCCCCGAGCAATTCCGCCTGCAGGTCGAGGGGGAGAAGTATTTGGCGCGCCAGTTCCCCCGCCTCGACAAGATCAACAAGGCTACGGTCGAATGAGTTGTCGTAGCCTTCCCTGAGCCTCGCCGTTCGTCGAGTCCCGCCGCACGGCTTCGCGGAATGCGGCGATCGCGCCGGCGGTGTCGCCCTTCATTAGAGTGATGTTCCCGCGAAACGTCGCCAGGTTCGACGACGCCGGGAACTGCTCTTCATTCAGCCGCAGGATCGCGAACGCTTCGTCGTACTTCCCCGCCCGCGCCAGCCGGAACGCCGCGACGTTGAGCGTCGGCTCGCCGAAGTCGTACGCGGCTCGGCCATAGTAGCGCTCGCGCAGCGCGCGATAGGCGCGGCTCGCCGAGTCCGCTCCTGCCGTTTGCGCGGTCTCCTGGATCACCTGCTCGAGCGGCATCGGCCGGCTCACGCCGCGATGGCACGTGGCGCACGTGACCTCGACGTGGCGCGTCATCTTCTCGTGCTCGGGCAACGTGTCGAGCCGGTGGTTGATCTCCTCGACCATGCGCATCATCTGTCGCGCGGTGAGCTTGGTGCGCTTTTCATCCTTCGCGAAGTCGAATTGCGCCAGCGGCATGCCCTCCTGGCCGACGTGACAGAACTGACAACGCACGCCGAGCGCGCCCGCGAAGTTGCGCATCATGCCGACGACGTTCATCACGGGCGTGTTCTTGGGAATGACTTTGACGTTGATGAGCGAATCGGGCGGCCAGTGGCCGGACGCTTGAGCTCGGACGCTGGAGGCACACAGCATCAGAGCGGCGAGCACGTGGCGAGTGATCATGACTTAGAGTGAAGGCGTGCTGGTCAAACCGCTAGACGGATCACGGATTCGTACCAATTCCGGACGCGTCGTTTCTTGTGTTCACACCCTAAAGGGTGTCCACCAAAAGAGGAGCTACGTTCTATTGCAGGTTGTGCCCGTCCGTCCGATACCAGCCGGGCACGGGGAACCCGTCGAGCAGGGCCGGCAGATAGCGTCGTAAGCGAATATCGCGGACGATCTCCTCGTCGAGACTCTTCATTTCCGACGACCGGACGACCCTCACCTCGCCAACACTCCCGTCCTCCAGGATCTCCGCCTCGGCGATGAACTTGACGAGCGTGCCCGTGGGCGGCCGGCGATCGCTGTCCCGCAGATCGACCACGACGCGGCGGTTACGGGCCGGCACGCCGGTAAGCACCGGCGGACAATAGGTGGACCGCTGCACGGCGAGCCCCACGACCGATCCGCCCTCCATGCGGAGGCGGACGGCCCAAACGCCGTTGGGCCGCTGCGGACGTGCCGCGTCCGCGATGATGCGGGCGGCCCGCGCGGTCGCGGAATCGGTGGCCAGCGGGCGCGCGTCGGGCAGCGAATCCTCTTCATCATAGAGGAGGCTGATAACCAGTCCGTTGGCGGGCAGCGGCAAGGCATCGAGCTCGCCGACGGCACGCGCCGAATCGAGCAGTGCGCCTAGCGCGGGTAGTTTTCGGGGATTATTGGAATCGCGGCAGCGACGCACCGGCTCTTGCGCGTCGGCGCAGGTCACAACGCCGATCGACAGCAATGCCAAAGCAGCCGCGGTAGTGCGCATGGCGACTAGATAATACTACAATCCCGTGCTTTTGAGCCACGACAGCTCAGTGAGCCGAGGTGTCGTGAGCCGCCGCCTGATGCGCAGTGCGCTGAAACGCGAGAAACTCGTGGATCGCCGCGACCACGATGGGATCGCCGCTGCTGATGCGCACTTCCCCGCCCCGCGGCCGGTCGGCCGCCTCGTAGCGGATCGCGGCGCGGCGCGCCGTCATTACCGCGGTGCCGGGCACCACCTGCGCGTGCACTGCGAACGGCTTGGAGAAGTCGCCCGCCCGGAACGCCGCCTCGATGTCGCGCATATGGGCGCGGATCTTGGAGATGTCGGCGGTGTCGGCGGCGTCGGCGCGGTCCAGGACGACTCGACCGCCGTCAGGCAGGTCTTCGAAGACGTGCGCCGAGGCATACTGGTCGACGCCCATGACGTGTTCGCCACGCGCCTGCATCGCGGCGAAGTCGTCGGCGCTCTGCGAGCGCCCGCAGGCAGCCAGCAGGCCCATTATTAGCGCGACCGATACCCGACTCTGATCCATAGCACCCAGAGTGAGACGTTGAGGAGCAATCCGAGCCACGGCTGAACGAACGCGAGCGCCGCCGCCGCGACATACACGGCAAGGCCCAGGTAGTATGCCCTACGTACGCCTGCGATCGTGGCGGCGTTGACGTCGGGCCGCAGGCAACCACTGCGCACCATCGTGCCGAACAACAGGTTCCAGACGAGTCCGTTCACCGCGAAGGTCGCACAATAGAACGCGACCGCCGATTTCGCCTCGGGCGTCGGCAGGTGCTCCGCGAGCACCGCCGTCGGAAACGGCACGAACGTCACCGTGAGCAGCAGCAGCCCGTTGGCAAACAGAATCGGATAGTTCACACGCTCCACCAGGCGCATGAGCTCGTGATGGCTCACCCACATGATGAGTATCACGATGAAGCTCATGAGGAACGCGATGTAGGAGGGCCACAGCGCGAGCAGCCCGGCCCACAGGCCGTGCTCCACGTGCGGGACTTTGATCTCGAGGATGAGGAGCGTGATCGCGATGGCGAACACGCCGTCGCTGAAGGCTACAGCCTGTCGCTGAGCAGCGGCGGCACGCCGATCAACGGCTACCTGCGTGTCACGCACAGCGGGCAGGTCGATACCTACG
>JBOHSJ010000057.1:0-1865 GCA_050733035.1 Gemmatimonadales bacterium
GAGCCGGAACGCCGCGTTGTTCGTCGGGTACCCCCGGCACCAAATCTGAGGAGTCTGAAAAATGCGCCTATCTCACGCGTTGTGTCTGCTCATCATTGCCGGCGGCATCGTCACTAGTGCGGCGGCACAAGCAACGGGAGTGCCCAGCTTCAACGCGCCGTACCGCGCGTTTCGCAGCTCGGAGTTCGGGGCGGTCATCAGTTTTCCGGAAGGCGGCGGCACGGCGTTCGAAGGCGCGTATCGCCTGTCGAGCGGCAAGTTCGACCTCGGCTTCCGCGGCGGGATCTTTGATCCGGGAGGCAACGCGGACGCGGTCCTGCTCCTCGGTGCCGAGGCGCGGCAGCGCGTCGTCTCGCACACCGAGGATTTCCCGCTCGACGGCGCGTTGATCCTCGGGATCGGCGGGCAATTCTCGAGCGGCAACTCCGCCCTGATCGTGCCGATCGGACTCTCACTCGGCCGGCGCATCGATCCACGGGATTCGAAGATCAGCATCGTCCCGTACGTGCAGCCGACCGGGTTCCTCGTGGCGGGGAACGGCAACTCGGACTTCCTGTTCGCGCTGGGCCTGGGCGCCGATTTCCGGCTCTCGCCGCGCTTCGACGCGCGGATCAGCGCCGGATTGGGCGATCTGGAGGGTGTGTCACTTAGCGCCGTGTGGGTGCATTAGGCTGACACGGATTGACTTCGCGAGAGCGACTTCCTACCGTAGGGCCCGTCGGTCGGGCGGACAAACCATGGTCCCATCTGGAGGATATCGATGAAGCGCATGCTCACGGTAATGGCGGCTGCCGCGTTTGCGGTCTCTCCGCTCGCGGCACAGTCGCTCGGGATGCCCAACTGGAGCAATCCCAAAGGCGGCACCGGCGTCACGATCAGTGGCGACCTGGCGATGCCGAATGCTGATCTTGGTAAAGGCACAGCGTTCGGCGCGCGCGCCACGCTCGGCCTCGCGAACATTTCGCTCACTGCCGGAGTGGCGTCGTGGAAGCCGAAAGGCGCGCCGGACAGCTACACCTCCTTCGGCGGCGGGGCCGCATTCCGGGTCATCGGCGGAAGTCTGATTCCCCTGGCTGTCAGTCTCCAAGCTGGGCTCGCACGCGTAGGCGAAGCGAACGGTGACTCCGCGCTCACGCGGTTCGGGCTTGGCGCTGCGGTCAGCGTCAACGTGCCCACGCCCGGTTTGAGTATCGAGCCGTATCTGGCGATCAATAACCGTTGGTACAAATTCTCCGGCATTTCGGGCACCGAATCCAACATCGGATGGACGCTCGGAGCCAACGTCGGGCTCGGGATGATGGGGCTGCACCTCGCCTACGATTCCGAGAATTACGGCGGTGGCACAACCGGCGGGATCATCGGGATTGGTGCACACTTCTCCCTGAAGGCTCCCATCGGGATGTAAGACGCAGTAGCTTTGGGGCGCGCCAATCCTTCCTGGGTCGGCGCGCCCCTTTTTTTCCCGGGAGATTCGTGATTCGTTCTGCAACACGCGCGGGCCTGATCGCGCTGGCGGGGGCCCTCACGGTGAGTGGCTGCGCCCTGACCTTCGACGCGACCGACCTCGGCGTCCCGACATCGCTCGCCGAGCCGGCGCAGACTCCGCCGCAGGGGGAGTCGTTCCGCGTCACCAAGCATCCGGTGTTCTTGCTGTGGGGACTGGTCGCGGCGTCTCGCCCCAATGCTGAGGACGTGCTCGCGGGGCAAACCGGGACTGGAGCGCGCATCGCGAACCTGAAGATCAAAGTGCGCGCGCGCTGGACGGATCTGCTCGTGACGGCATTGACCGCGGGGTTGATCAGCCCCCGCTCGGTCACCTTCGAGGGAGTGGTCGTCCCTTCATCTATAAGGCCGTGACTTCGTCC
>JBOHSJ010000058.1:0-14494 GCA_050733035.1 Gemmatimonadales bacterium
CTCGCCTTGCCTGGACCGGCCAACGGTTCCCAACGGGCCGGGATCCGCACCAGCGGCTTCAACACGATCGGGAAGGGAATCGGGAAATCGTCGCCGGGCAGCGGATCGCCCGGGGCGATCACGCGCGCCGCGGGGACGGGCAGATCGAGGCGCGCCGCCATCTTCTGAAAGCGCGCCTTGTCCCCCAGCTGCTCGACCAGCTCGGCGTCGGGGACGATGAAACGGAAGCCCTCGCGCAGCCGCTCGCGGTGGCGCGACACGAGCAACAGCGTCCGGTCTTCCTGATAGAACAGGCACGGGGGCTCGGGCTGCGCCTGACCGAAGCGCACCAGCGATTCCACGAGCTGCTCGGGATTCTCCCAGGCGTTATGCCAGGGAAACACGGCGCGCGTATGGCGCGAGTAGCGGACCGGCGCCCCCGGCGGCGCGAGCACCGTGGACGGAATGCGCGCCAGCCCCAGGGCGCGCACCAAATCGATGTCGCCGAGCACCACGGCCGGGGGGCGCACGGGATGGGACGGCCGCCCGCCGCGTCCGATGTATCCCGTCACCTGGCGCGTGATGAGCGACGCGCGGCCACGCAGCGTCTGCTGCCAGCCGTAGACCGCCTTCGCCACTTTGCGCGCCTGCATCAGCCAGCGCGGCCGGCCGCGCAGCCAGCGCACCTTCGTCAGATCGGGCTCGGCCCCGAATTTCGTCTTGAAATCGCCCCGGCCCATCAGGTCGAACCGGTCACAGCCGAGTTGCACGGCGCGCTGCATGACCGTCCACGTCATCAGCTCGGTGGGGCGGTACCAGCGGTAGTGCTGGCGGTGCGCCCACATCCACAGCAGGAGCTCGGTGCCTTCGACGAAGAAGATGCCGGTCGCGATGTTGATGCGGCCGCCGGGCAAATAGACCGAGATGGCGAGGAGGTTACCGCTCGCCTTGAGCTGACGGAAAAACTCGAGCACGCGCTGCTTGCTGAACGGCACCGCAAAGCCGCCCCGCCGATAGACCTCTTTGACCTGGCGGTAATGCTCGTCCACGAATCGCTCGTCGTCTTCGAACTTGGTGAGCAGGCCGAGCCGCTGCGCCCGTTTCACGTTGCGGCGCGCGCTCACCTTGAGCTGTTTGAACGTGCGGGCCTCGTCGTTGGGAAACAGCGTCGAGCGGTAGGTGAAGACAGTTTCGTCCTCGAACCCGGCCGCCCGCATCGCCGCAGGATCGAGCCCGAGGTGCAGCAGCTCGATGTGACTCACGTCGTGCTCACGCTCGAGGTACGACACGATGGCCGGCGCGAAGGCGGCCGTATCGAACCGCGCCGGATCGAAGGCCGGCCCCAGGCTCACCGTTTGCCACCCCGCCAGCGGCGAGCCGAACAGCTTCCAGCGGCCCACGTTGACGAGCAGACCCGGGAAGCAGCCGACGATGCCGTCGCGGTCTTCCAGCACGAGGTACAGCGGACGGCCGCAGTTGTTGGCGGCGAGCGAGTCGATCCAGGCGCGCGTGTGCGTCAGGCGGTAGTTCGGGAAGCGCCGGACGATCGCGTTCCAGCGGCCCAACTCCTCGGCGGTCGCTTCGCGAACGCGCAGGTGCTCACTCATGGCTGATCCTGGGCGAGCAACCGCTGTGCCGCGGGCATCTCAGGCTGCGGTTTGAACGAGCGCCGGCCGATCGCGACGCCGCCGATCGTCAGCAGCGTCCGCCCGATGATCCCGAGATCGCGGCGCAACGACGCGTGCCGGATGTAGACGCGGTCGAGCGCGAGCTTCGTCTTCAGCAGCTTGTCCACGTAGTGCGCTTCGGGATCGTCCGCGTGCAGCAGCTTCTCACCCGAGGTGAACTGATAGAGGCTGCCGGGACTCGCGAGCCCGGGCCGCACGCCCAGCGTTTCGAGATCGGGGGAGGAGTAGTGCTGCCGCACGATCGCCGGGTCTTCGGGCCGCGGGCCCACGATCGCCATATCGCCGCGCAGCACGTTGAACAGCTGCGGCAGCTCGTCGATTTTGGTGCGCCGCAGGATCCTGCCGATCGGCGAGATCCGGTCGTCCTGGTGCCCGGTAATCCGGGGCCCCGAGCCCCCAGCCCCGAGGCCCGAGCCCCCATTCCGCATCGTGCGCAGCTTGAACATCGTAAACTGGCGGCCGAGATAGCCGACGCGCCGGGCGCGAAAGAACACGGGACCGGGATCGGTCAGCTTGATGCCGATCGCGGCGAGGCCGATGAGCGGCGCGGTCAGGACGAGCGCCACGGCGGCGCTCACGATGTCAAACAGGCGTTTCGCCATGATGCAGAGTTCTGCGAATGGTCATGAAGACTTCCGCGGCTTCGAGGCACTGCTGATTGCCCCAGGCGAGGGCCCGGTGGCGCAGCGCGTCGAGGGAGCGCGGATGGGGATAGGGTCGGATTTCGCTGGTGTAACAGGCCATCGCCGCGAGCTTGATCTCGAGCGTCGCGGAAATGTCCACCCACGTGTCGGCGGTGAAGGTGCGCGGGTAGGCCCATTCGGTGCTGCTCGCCGTGTCGAAGGCGTACACCGCGCGGACCCAGCAGGCCGTGGGGCGCGTCGCGACCAGCGCCGCCTGGAACAGCAGGTGATGATCGCGATTGATGTCGCCGCCCCATTGGCAATACACGACCTGGGGCTGGATCTCCTTCACGATCGCGTCGAGCGGCGTGATGATCTCGGTGAGCGGCAGCGTATCGAGCCGTTGATCGGGAAAGCCCAACGGGCGCACGTCGCGCACACCCAGCGTCGCGGCCGCCTTGCGGATGTGCTCGGGCTGGCCGACGCCCTGCTGGCCGTAGCGCAGCGACTCGCTTTCGCACACGATGACGGACGTCACTTCGTCGCCCGCGTTGGTGTGCAGCGCGACTGTGCCGCCGCAGCCGAGCAGCTCGTCGTCGGGGTGCGCCGCAATCACCAGAACGCGCCTAGTCATGGGCCCCCCAGCGCTTGCCCGTCCACGGCTGCTCGCTCAACTGCTGACCCCGGAGCTTGGTGCCGGCGTCGTCTTCCGCCTCGAGCAGGACGACGGCGCCCGAGCCGCACGCCACGAGCTGCCCACACGCCGACTGCGCGGGACTCTGCACGGGCCCGAGGACCTCGCCGGGCGAGCCGACGGGGCCGCGATCGGGCGGGAGCGCGGCTTCCCAGATCCACCACTGCTTGCCGTCGAGCACGCTGAAGGCGCCGGGGTAAGGCCGCGCCAGCGCGCGCACGAAGTCGTAGACCATGCCCGCGGGGCAATCCCAGGTAATGCGGCCGTCGGCGGGACGGCGGCGGCGCAGCACCGGCTCGGTACCGCGTTCCTGCGGCCGGCCGGGACGCTCGCCCGCCATGAGCTGCGGGAGGACCTCGAGGAGCATCTCGCGGTTGGTCGCGGCCACCTGCCCGTACAGCGTGGCGCACGTGTCGTACGGCGTGATGGGAAACGCGCGCTGCGCGATGATGTCGCCCTCGTCCACACCCTCGGCGAGCCACATGAGCGTGTTGCCCGTCTCACGTTCGCCGCGCATGATCGCCCAGTTGATCGGCGCGCTGCCGCGGTTGTGCGGAAGAAACGACGCGTGCGCGCCGATGAGCCCGAGCCGCGCCAGCGCCATCACCGGCGGCCGCACGATCTGGTGCCAGCCGATGACGAAGATCACGTCGGGCGACAGCGCGGAGAGGATTTGCATCGCCTCCGGCTCGTTGATGCCGGCGATGTGGTAGAGCGGGACACCGTACTGGCTGCACACCGGCGCGTAGTCCACACCGCCGCTGCGCTTGGCCGCGAGCTCCGGCTTGAGCGTCAGCACGGCGGCGATGGGCGCGCCGGCGGCCAGCAACGCCTGCAGCGCCGCCAGCCCCTCCGCGTGAAATCCGACCCACGCGAACTTCACCGGCGATAGGTCTGCACCACGTCCAGCACGGCATCGATCACGTCCGAGACGTCCTGATCCGTCAGCCCGGGGTGCAGCGGCAGGCTCAGCAGCCGCTCGAAGTTGGAGAAGGCGACGGGGAAGTCGCTGGCGAGGTACCCGTACTTCTTGCGGTAGTAGGGGTGCAGGTGGATCGGGATGAAGTGCACCGACGTGCCGATGTTGCGCTTGGTCAGCTCGTCGATGAACTGATCGCGGCCGATGCGTAGCTGCCCGGGGCGGAGGCGGAGGACGTACAGGTGCCAGGCGTGCTCCACGTGCGCGCGCCGCACCGGCGGCTCGAGCGCCTCCTCGGCGCCGAACGCGAGCGTGTAGGCCTCGACGATCTCGACGCGGCGGCGATGGAACCGCTCCTGCTTGCGGAGCTGCCACAGGCCGATGGCCGACGCGACGTCGGTCAGGTTGTACTTGAAGCCGGGCGCCACGACCTCGTAGCGCCAGCTGCCGCCCTGGTCGTAGCGCTTCCACGCGTCCCGGCTCATGCCGTGGAGCCCCATGATGCGGGCCCGCTCCAGGAACTCGGGCGAGGCCGTCAGCATGCCGCCCTCGGCCGTCGTCAGATTCTTCGTCGCGTAGAAGCTGAAGGCCACGGGATTCGGCCCGGAGCCGATCGGCTTGCCGCGGAAGCTCGCGGGGAGCGCGTGCGCCGCGTCCTCGATGAGGGCGAGGTGGTGGGTGCGCGCGATCGCCTCGAGCACGTCCCGCTCGGCGGGATGGCCGGAGTAGTGCACGGGCAGCAGCGCCCGGGTGCGCGGCGTGATCGCGGCGGCAACCCGTTCCGGATCGATGTTCAGCGTATCGGGCTCGACATCCACGAGCACGGGCCGTGCGCCGACGTGCTCGATGACGTTCGCCGTGGCGGCAAACGTCATCGGCGTCGTGATCACCTCATCGCCGCGCTCGAGGTCGAGACAGGCGAGCGCGACGTGCATCGCCGCGGTACACGAGTTCAGCGCGAGCGCCCCGGGCGCCTGCACGAAGGCGGTAAACTCCTCCTCGAACCGCCGGGTCTTGGGGCCGGTGGTGATCCACGGCGAGCGCAGCGTGTCCACGACTTCCCGGATCTCTTCTTCGCCCACGAGGGGCGGATTGAACGGGAGGAAGTCGCGGCGCGCCGAGCGGGCAATCGTATCCGTCATTCGGAGGTTCCTGCAGGTCGAACGGGAGTAGGCGAGTCAGGGGTCCTGTCGGGATCGAGGAGCGCCGTGTCCCGCCGAGAAATGCGGCGCCGGTTCGCACTCGCTCCATTGCCGTTGGAGTGTTTGCCGCCGTTGCGGCGCGGCGCGGCGGGTGGACCGATCAGCTCGAGCCGTTCGGGCTGATACTCGGAGACGATGGCCGAGAGGGCGCGCACCATGGCGCGCTCGTCGCCCTCGCTCGTCACCGCGATCAGCGAGCGGATCTGCCGGGCCAGCGTGCCACCGGCACCGCCGTTGCCCGCTACGACGCGGATCTTTTCCACCGACGTCTTCGCCAGCGTTTCGTTGGGAGCGACCAGCTCCTCCTCGAGCTTCTCGCCCGGCCGCAGGCCCGTGAACACGATCTGCACGTCGTGGTACGGCACGAGGCCCGAGAGCCGGATCAGCTGCTCTGCCAGCTCGAGAATCCGCACCTGCGTTCCCATCTCGAGCACCGCAATCCGGCCCGCGGCCTCGGGCAGCGCCGCCGCCTCGAGCACGAGCTGCGCGGCCTCGGGGATGGTCATGAGGAACCGCTTCATCTCGGGATGGGTGACGGTTACGGGACCGCCCACGGCGATCTGCTTCTTGAACAGCGGCACGACGCTGCCGTCCGAACCGAGGACGTTGCCGAATCGCACCACGCGGAAATCCGTCCCCGACGCGCGCAGCGACGGCAGCTCGCGCACGATGTGCTCCGCGACGCGCTTGGTCGCACCCAGGATGCTGAGCGGGTTGACGGCCTTGTCGGTGGAGATCAGGACGAACTTGCGAGTCCCGGCGCGCGCGGCCGACTGCGCCAGTCGCAGCGTGCCGACCACGTTGTTCCAGACGCCTTCGATCATGTTCCACTCGAGCATCGGCACGTGCTTGTACGCGGCCGCATGGAACACGCAGTCGGGGCGGTACGACTCGAACATGCGGTCGAGCCGGGCGGCGTTCGTCACGCTCGCCAGTATCGGCACGACGTCGATCGCGGGGTGCGCTTCCGACACTTCGTGATGAATGAAGTAGAGCGGGCTCTCGGCGCGATCGAGCAGCAGCAGCCGGCGTGGGTTGAAGCGGGCGATCTGGCGGACCAGCTCCGAGCCGATCGAGCCGCCCGCGCCCGTCACGAGGATGACTTTGCCGGCGATCTCGGGCGCGACGTCCTTCATTTCGAGCTGCACCGGCGCGCGGCCAAGCAGGTCTTCGACCTGCACGTCGCGCACCTGGTTGATCTGCGGCTCGTCGGGCGAGAGCAGGTCCACCTGCGGCGGCAGGATCTTGACCGCGACACCCGTCTCCGCCGCGCGCGCGACGAGCACGCGGATCTGCTCCGGCGTGGCCGAGGGCGTCGCGATGACGATCTGCTGGGCGTGATGGATCGCCGCGTAGCGGCGCAGCTCGTTCGCGCCGCCGAGCACCGGCACGCCGTGGAGCGTGCGGCCGTGCTTGTTGGGATCGTCGTCCACGATACCGACGACGTTGAGCGGGTGTCGCGGATCGTGTTGCAGCTGGCGCAGCAGCCGCTCGCCGGCCACGCCGGCCCCGATGATGATGGACGTCCGCCCGCGCCGCGGACGGCGGCGCAGCGGCTCTTCCTTGATCCACCGCAGCAGCCCCCGCTGCCCGCGACTGGGGCGGCGGAACGGCTCTTCCTTGATCCACCGTGCCAGGAAGCGAATGCCGCCCGCGAGCATGATCGTGATCGCCCAGTCGAGCACGGGGACGACGAGCGGCATCGTACCGACGCGGCCGACGAACACCAGCAGCGCGACGAAGCCGAGCGAACCCAACGTGACGGCGGCGACCAGCTGGCGCAGGTCGCGCACGCCGACGAGGTGCCAGTACCCGCGGAACAGCCCGAAGCGGTGGAACAGCGCGAGGCGCAGGGCCAGGAGGTAGGGCAGCGTGGCGGCGTAGTTGCGGAGCTGCTCTGGGGGGATATGAAAGTCGAAGCGCAACGCGTAGGCGATGAGATACGCAAAGGACACCAGGATCAGGTGTCCCGCGACAGACAGCTGGCGCCGATAGGCGCGCAGACGCGACAAAGATTCCATAGGCTTTGCCGCCTCGTAATGCACCTTCTGTGCTCGCCGTCGCCGTGCTCCTGCGCGCGCCGAAACGCCTCAGGACGAAGCGCGCCGCGCTCGCGGCTTGCTACGCAACAGGGCGCAAGGCACTGACCGCTGTGGGGTTAAGTGCATAACGACGCACGGCACCGAGCTTGCGTGGCGAGGGACTCATGAAGCCCAAGGAGCTACCCGAGATGTCAGGTCACAATGGGGACAAAGTTTCCCCCGGGATTCCGATCCTGCGTTCGGAATCGAAGAGTCTGGATTCGGTTCGGTTGAAGGGTTTGGCGGCGGCGCCTCCACCGCCGCCGGTCGAGCAGAGTGACTGGCAGCGGTACTTCAGCTCCGTCATGCGCCACAAATGGCTGGTACTCACGGTGACGGTGCTGGGCACACTCGCCGGCGTCATCGCCACTCGGTTCCTCGATCCGCGCTACACCGCCAAAGCGATCCTGTGGGTCGATGTCGCGGTGGGCCGCGATCGCGGCGTGCAGTCGCAACAGCTGCTCGATTCCCGCGGGTGGGTCGAGCTCGTCACGTCGAACGCGGTGCTCGACACGGTCGTCAAAGCGCGCCGCCTGTTCGTGAGGCCCGCGACGTCGGCCGATTCGGCGGCACTGGCCGCCTTCGACGTCGCTGAGAACGTCGTTCCCGGCACCTACCGGGTGATCGTAGACAAGCAGGGGCGGGCGTACCGCCTCGAGATGGAAGACGGCACCGTCGTGCAACGGGGCCGCGTCGGCCAGCCGGTGGGCGACAACGTCGGATTCGACTGGACGCCGGCCGCCGCGGTGCTGAAGCCGGGCGCCACGATCAATTTCAGTGTGAGTGCCGTACCCGACGCCTCGGCGTCGCTGGCCCGCGACATCAAGGCGCGGCTCGATCCCGCCGGCAACTTCCTGCGCCTGCAGCTGAAGGGGGGCAATGCCGCCTCAACCGCGGCGACCCTCAACGAGATCACGCAGCGCATCGTGGCCGTCGAAACCGACATGAAGCGCCGCAAGTTTCAGGAGCTGGCGTCGGTGCTCAGCGAGCAGTACGAGCACTCG
Organism: Gemmatimonadales bacterium; assembly: GCA_050733035.1. Taxonomy (GTDB): domain Bacteria; phylum Gemmatimonadota; class Gemmatimonadetes; order Gemmatimonadales; family GWC2-71-9; genus 20CM-2-65-7. The sequence continues at coordinate 8,191 of JBOHSJ010000058.1, forward strand.
AAAGAGGCGCTCACCCAGGCCGAAGACGCCGTGCGCTCCTTCCGCCAGCGGACGTGGAATCAGCCGCTGGTGACGCTGACGCCCAGTGGCGGTTTGAGCGTCGAGGGGGGCGGGCTCGCCAGGCAGCTGAGCGAGGACAACGACCAGCGCCGGCGCGATCGCGCCTTGCTGGAACAGCTCGCGGCACGCTCGGCGACCGGCAGCGTTTCCGTCGAGTTGTGGAACAGCATTCCCGCGGTGCAGAAGTCGCCGATCATGCAGAGCGCGCTCGCCGATCTCGGAAAGAAGCAGGCCGACCTGCGAGCGCTGCGGCTGCAGTACACGGAAGAGGCCGCGCCGGTCAAACAGCTGCAAACCGACCTCTCGGCTCTCGAACACCAACAGATCCCTTCGCTGGCGCGCATGCTGGCGCGCGATCTCGGCGAAGTCGTGGCCGTCAGCAAGCCGCGCGCCGACACCGCCCTCGGGCAGCTGCGCCAGGCGCCGAACCTGGCGCTGGAGGGGGAACGGCTGATGCGGGAGCAGCGCATGGCGGAAGAGCAATTCACGAGCGTGGATAAGGAATACGAGACCGCGAAGCTCGGGCTGATCAGTGCGCTGCCCGACGTGCGCGTGCTCGATCCCGCCGTCGAGCCACGGCGCCCCGCCAGCGATTACGGTCCGCTCCTCATTCTGCTCGCGGCGATGGCGAGCTTCGGGCTCGCCGTCATGGGCGTCACGGTGCGCGACAGGATGGATCCCAAGGTCCGCTACCCGGAGCAGATCACGGGACGGATGCAGCTCCAGATCCTCGGCGCAGTGCCGCACGTCAGCTGGCGCCTCGGCGCCAGTGGCGACGGTCCGTCTCAGGTCATCGAAGCGCTGCGCGGGCTCCGGCTCCGGGTGTTGCACGCCCATTCCGGCGACGGCCCGATGATGCTCACCATCACGAGCCCGGGCATCGGCGACGGAAAGTCGTTCGTGTCGCTGAACCTCGCGCTGTCGTTCGCGGACGCCGGCTATCGGACGCTGCTGGTGGACGGAGACACGCGCCGGGGGGTGCAGCACAAGGCGCTCAAGACCCCATCCACACCCGGGCTGACCGACGTCGTCGCCGGCCGAGTGCCGCTGGATGAGGCGCTGCGGCAGACGTCGTATCCCGGACTCACCTTCCTCAGCTCGGGCACGCGGATGCAGCGCGCGCCCGAACGGCTGCTGTCGCAGAACATGCGGGAGTTGATGGCGAAGCTGCGTTCGCTCTACGACGTCGTCATCGTGGACAGCCCGCCGCTGGGCGCCGGTGCCGACCCGCTGGTGCTCGGCACGTTGACCGAGAACCTGCTCCTCGTGATGCGCACGGGACAGTCGGACATCAACCTCGCGTCCACGAAACTGGAAGTGCTGAACGCTTTGCCGGTTCGGGTCATCGGCGCCGTGCTGAACGACGTGCGCTCGAGCGGCGTGTACCGCTACTACATGTACTCCTCGGCCGAATACGAGCTGGTGGACGACGAAGGTCCGACCAGAGAAGCGCTGCCGAGCATTTTGGGAGGTAGGACATGACCAGGGGCTGGGGATTAGGGGTTGGGGTCTTGATGCTCGTGGCGCTGTCCACGGACGTCGCCGCGCAGGATGGGGGGGGCCGCAAGGTCGCCGACCGGCCGCTCGCGACACGTGCAGAGCTGAAATCGGCGCTGGAAGACGCCGGCGCTTCGGAATTGGCCGCGCGCATCAAGATGCGGCTCACCGAAGGCGACTTCCGCCGCGGTGATCGCGTCGCCTTGATGGTGCAGGGCGAGAGCACGCTCACCGACACCTTTACCGTTGGCTCGGGCGCGGAGCTGATTCTGCCCCCGCCGACAACGGGCTCGTTGTCATTAAAAGGCGTGCTGCGTTCGGAGCTCGAGCCTACACTCACGGAATACGTGGGCCGGTTCCGGAATAACCCGATCGTGCGCGCGCAACCGCTGCTGCGCATCGCCGTCCAGGGCGAAGTCGCGCGCGGCGGGATCTACGCCGTGCCCGCCGACGCCCAGCTCGCCGACGCGCTCATGGCCGCCGGCGGCACGACCGAATTCGCGAAGGCGAACAAGGTGACGATCTCACGGAACGGGAAGGCCTTCTGGGAAGGCTCCGCATTCGACACCGATCTCGACGCGCTGGGCCTGCGTGATGGGGACCAGATCGTCGTCGGTTCGAGCCGTCCGGGCCGCGGCACCGATAACCTGAGAATGGCCGCATTGCTGATCAGCATTGCGGGCGGGTTGTACGGGCTCAGTCGCGCCATCCATTAAGTAGCTCCTTCTTCTATATATTCTGGTAGCCGCTCCCGGTGCGAAGGTTTGCACCGGTGGGCGGTTTTCCGGTTACTGGCGTCGGGGACCGACCGCTAACTTCGTCGCGTGTCGAGCGGCGTGCATAGCGATCCGGACAAGTGGACAGATCCTCGTCACAAGCGAGGTCTCGCCGGTGAAGAGCAGGCAATCCGCTATCTCCAAAGCCGTGGCTGGGAAGTCGTCGCGCATCGGTTTCGCGTGGGCCGGATCGAGCTGGATCTCGTCGCCCGGCGCGGACATCTCGTCACATTCGTCGAGGTCAAGGCGCGGCGGGGCACGGCGTTTGGGAGTCCATTCGAGGCCGTGACCGGGGCCAAACGGCGGGAAATCGTGAAAGCGGCGCGGGTCTGGATGGATCGTTTCGGGCAACATGCCGACGTGTACCGCTTTGACTGTATCGCTATTGTTGATAATAAGTTAGAACATCTCGAGGATGCCTTCCGTCCTGGATGGCGGTAACAGGGGTTTCGGTATATATTCGGGCCTCAAACGAGGAGGCTCGCCACCCATGTCGAGGTCACTCATGGCTGAACAGCAGCCGGCACCCACCAAGCTCACGGACGACCGCCGCAAGGCGCTCACGCTCGCCATCACGCAAATCGAGAAGACCTGCGGCAAGGGATCCATCATGCGGATGGGTTCCGACTCGCCGCAGGTGCGGGTGGCGGGGATCTCGACCGGCGCGATCAATCTCGACGCGGCGATCGGCATCGGCGGGATTCCGCGCGGCCGCGTAACCGAGATCTTCGGCCCCGAGTCGAGCGGCAAGACGACGCTGGCACTCCATGTGGTGGCGCACGCGCAGCGCGAGGGTGGCGCCGCCGCCTACATCGACGCCGAGCATGCGCTCGATGTCGAGTACGCCAAGAAGCTGGGCGTGGACATCGAAAACCTGCTCGTCTCCCAGCCCGACACGGGGGAGCAGGGGCTCGAGATCTGCGAAATCCTGGTGCGGTCCGGCGCGGTGGACGTGGTGGTGATCGACTCCGTCGCCGCGCTTGTGCCGAAGATGGAAATCGAAGGGGAGATGGGCGACTCGTTGCCGGGGCTGCAAGCGCGGCTCATGAGTCAGGCCCTGCGCAAGCTGGCCGGCGCGATCAACCGTTCGCGCACCTCGGTGATCTTCATCAATCAGCTGCGCGAGAAGATCGGGGTCATGTTCGGCAATCCCGAAACGACGAGTGGCGGCCGGGCGCTCAAATTCTACGCGTCGGTGCGCCTCGACATGCGGCGCATCGGGCCGGTGAAGGATCGGGAAGTGGTCATCGGCAACCACGTGCGCGTGAAGGTGGTGAAGAACAAAGTGGCGCCGCCGTTCCGGCAGGCGGAGTTCGACATCATGTTCGACGAAGGCATCAGCCACGAGTCACTGCTGGTGGACATCGCAGCGGAGGCCGGGATCATCGAGAAGTCAGGCGCCTGGTACTCGTACGGAAAAGAGCGGATCGGGCAGGGGCGTGAGAACGCCAAGTTGTACCTGAAAGACCATCCCGACATGTCGGCCGAGGTCGAGGTACGCGTGAAGGAGCACCTCGGCATCAAGGCGACAGGCGGCGCCGGGGGTCCTGGTGAAGCGGGTGGGGCGGGCGACGAGGAGAGCGCCGCGAGCGAAGAGTGATCCTCACAGGACTCGCCCCCGATCCACGCCGGCCAGACTATAGGCTGGTCGAAGTGGATCGGGGGCGTTTTGCTTCCCTGCCCGCGGCCGATCTCGCGGATCTGGACCTGCGGATTGGCGCAGAGATTCCCGCGCGTGTGTTGGAGCGTCTCCAGGAGTTGGCTGATCGCGAGGCCGCGCATCGCGCCGCGCTGCGCGCGCTCGCGCGCCGGGCGCACGCACGCCACGACCTGCGCCGCCGCCTCTTACAGAAACAGCACCCACCGGCGGCCGTGGACGGTGCGCTCGCGCGACTCAGTGCCGCCGGCTTGCTCGACGATGGACGCTTCGCGCTCGACTACGCGGCGGCCAAAGCGCAGCGCGGCCGCGGCCCTGCTCGGCTGGTGCGCGATCTCCAATCGCAGGGAATCGACCGCCGCATTGCCGAAGATGCGGTGCGCACATCGCTCGCCGCCGAGGGCGTCGATCCGGCCGCAGCGGTGCGCGCGCTGGCGGAGAAACGGGCGCGACAGCTGGCGGGATTGCCGCCGGCGGTCAAGAAGCGGCGGTTGGTGGCGTTCTTGGTGCGGCGTGGGTTTGGCGGTGGCGAGGTGAGAGAGGTGGTGGAGGCTTTGGGGCTCGTAAGCCCTTAACTCCTATCCATCCTTTCAGTTGCGCAACGGCCGGTACATATTTCGGGAATGAAGGCCGCCGACATCCGCCGCAAATTCCTCGACTACTTCAAGGCCCCCCCCCGGTCGCACCAGGAGGTGGCCAGCGGCCCCCTGGTCCCGCCCGACGACCCCACGCTGCTGTTCACCAACGCGGGGATGGTGCAGTTCAAGCGCGTGTTTCAGGGTCTGGAACGCCGTGACTATACGCGCGCCGTGACGTGCCAGAAGTGCGTCCGGGCGGGCGGGAAGCACAACGACCTGGAGCAGGTCGGCCACACGGCGCGGCACCACACCTTCTTCGAGATGCTCGGCAACTTCTCCTTCGGCCAATACTTCAAGAAGGAAGCGATCGAATACGCCTGGGAATGGGTGACGAGCCCCCAGTGGCTGGGCATCGATCCGGACCGGCTGTACGTGACGGTGCACCACACCGACGACGAAGCGCGCAAGCTGTGGCGGCAGGTCACGGGCATCCCCGACAGCCGCATCTTCGGCCTGGGGGACAAGGACAACTTCTGGCAGATGGCCGATACCGGCCCCGCGGGCCCGAACACCGAGCTCTTAATCGACATCAGGAGCAGGGAGCGGGGAGCAGGGAGCAGAGATCCCAGCCTCGAAGACTTCGTGAGACTGAGCGAGGAGGGGAAGTTTCTCGAGATCTGGAACCTCGTTTTCATGCAATACGATCTCCGGGCCGATGGGTCCCGCTCCCTGCTCCCTGCTCCCTCAGTTGATACCGGTGCCGGGCTCGAGCGCATCGCCTCGGTGATGCAGCACGTGCCGTCCAACTTCGATACCGATCTGTTCCAGCCGATCATCGCGCAAGCCGTGGAGATCGTCGGACGGCCGTACGACCGCGGCCCCGCGGGAGCGCCGTATCGCGTGCTGGCCGATCACGCGCGCGCCGTCGCCTTCCTGCTCGCGGACGGCGTGTATCCGTCCAACGAGGGACGCGGCTACGTGCTGCGCCGCATTCTGCGCCGCGCCGTGCGCCACGCGTGGCTGCTCAGCCGCCGCGAGCCGACGCTGGCGCCGCTCACCCGCGCCGTCTCCGGCGTGATGGGCGACGTCTATCCCGAGCTCGTGTCCAAGGAGCCGCACATCGAGCGCGTGACACGCGCCGAAGAGGAACGCTTCCTGGAAACCATCGAAGGCGGACTGTCGCGGCTCGAGGAGCTGAAGGGCGCGAAAGCGGTTGCGGGCGAGGATGCGTTCAAGCTGTACGACACGTACGGATTCCCGATCGATCTCACGCAGATGATTGCGGCCGAGCGCGGGCAGGGGGTGGACGTCGAGGGATTCGAACGCGCGCTGGGACAGCAGCGGAGGAGATCGAGGGCGGCGAGAAAGACCGGCGGCGAGGGGCGGCGAGGGGCGGCAGAGGGCGGCGAATGGGTTGAGGTGAAGAAGAAGGGAAAACAGAAGTGGATTGGGTACGAGGCGACCAAAGCGGAGACTGAGCCGATCGCGTTTCGGCAGACCGGCGATCACCTGGAGCTCATCTTAGCCGAGAACCCTTTTTACGCTGAGTCAGGTGGCCAGGTCAGCGACACCGGCGTGGTGACGGGGGACGGGTGGGAGCTGACGGTTGAAGGCGTGGAGAAGGTGGATGGGAAGAGCGCGGTCGTCGGCACGTTCGGCGAAACGTTCGAGCCCACGCCGGCGCGTGCGCAGGTGAACGAATCGCGCCGCCGGAACATCGAGCGCAATCATACCGC
>JBOHSJ010000059.1:0-3590 GCA_050733035.1 Gemmatimonadales bacterium
ACGACCGCGCCTTCCTGGTCCTCGAGGTGCTCGAGGAAAACTTCGATCTCGTCGCCTTCTTTGAGACTCTTGGGATCCTTGAACTCGTCGATCGCCACCGCGCCTTCGGACTTGAACCCGACGTCGAGGATGACGGCGGTGTCGGTCACGCGCAGCACTTTCGACTTGACGATCTCGCCTTCCTCGATATTCGAGAGCGTCCCCTCGTACAGCAGCGTCATTTTCGCGATCTCGTCGGAGGAGTATTCCTCGTCGAGACCTGAGCGGACGCGGAGTTGCGAGCGGGGAGCTTTGCGGACTGGGAGGTCTTCTTCGAAATCTTCTACGTCACGTGCTTCTACGAGCATTCGGTGCACCGGTTCTGTTGTGGGTTTGAGGTTACCTCGTCATTCATTGTCCTTTCAGGACAGTGTTTGCCGAGCGATTTACGGGCGGAAACCTACCCAGGGAACCGCCGGCGCGCCAGTTCAACTACCTGCGCCACCTGCGCTTCCAGCGTCAGGGCGGTGGTGTCGAGCCAAACGGCGTCTGGGGCGGCCTTGAGGGGGGCAAACCGGCGATTCGAATCGGCCGCGTCCCGGGCGGCGAGCTCCTGGCTCTCGCGCCGCACGAGCTCGACATCCACCACCTGGCCGCGCTGAAAGAGCCTGCGGCGGGCCCGTTCATCCGGTGTGGCGGTCAGAAAAACCTTCAGCGGGGCCTCCGGGAAGACGACCGTTCCGATATCTCGTCCATCCACGACCACACCCCGCCCGTGAACGCCCGCCACCGCCTGCCGTTGCTGGGTGTTTACCCAGGTCCGGACGTCCCCAATGGCGGCGAGCATCGAGACGTACCGGGTGACGCGGTCGCCGCGAATGGCCTGCTCGACGTCCGCGCCCGCGACCTCCGGGCGGAACTGCGTCCCGACGAGGACCAACCGGACGGGGAGCCGTTCGGCGAGCGCCAGCACCTGCTGCGCGGGCCACTCCTCGCCTTCGCGCCGCCCTCCCTCGCCGAGGTTGTCGAGGGCCGCGAGCGTGAGCGCTCGATACAACGCCCCGGAGTCGAGATGAGCCCAACCGAGCCGCTCGGCGACGAGCCCCGCGGTGGAGCTCTTGCCGGACGCCGCTGGTCCGTCGATGGCGATGACTCTGAGCATCAGCGTGCGCCGTGCGCCGTACGCAGTGCGCCGGTTTTCCGCAGATCGTCGAAGAACCCGGGATAGGAGATCGCGACGGACTTTCTTTCCGAGAGCCTTACATCCGCCCCGTCGACGGTGCCGAGGACTGCGAATGCCATGGCGAGCCGGTGATCGGACGCCGTCTCGACGCGGCCGCGCGGAGGAGCATAGCTGCCCTCCACGTGCAGATCGTTGCCCCGCGCTTCGGCCTGGGTGCCGATGGCGCGCAGGTTGGCGGCGACCAGCTCGAGCCGGTTGCTCTCCTTCACCCGCAGCTCCCCCACCTCGCGGAACACCGTGGACCCGCGCGCCCGGCTCGCCAGCACGGCGAGCACCGGGACCTCGTCCACGAGCGTCGGAATCTCGGCCGCCGACACTTCCGTGCCGCTCAAAGGCGCTGGTCGTACGAGTAAGTCCGCAACAGGCTCACCGCCTTCGTCCCGCAGATTTACGCGGTCGACATGCCCACCCATGCGTTCAAGCACAACGAGGAAGCCGATGCGAGTGGGGTTTACGCCTACGTTTTCGATCAGCAGCTCCCCGCCCTCGGCAAGCACCGCGGCCGCGGCGAGAAACGCAGCAGACGAGATATCGCCGGGCACGGAGACCTTGAACGACGGAACGCTGACGGCAGACGGCTGATAGCTAATCGCGCCGTCGCGCTCGTGGATGCCCAAGTCAAGGTGGGCGAACAAGCGCTCGGTGTGATCTCGTGATCGATAGGGTTCGCGAATCGTGACCGCCACGCCGCCTGTCAGACCCGCGAACAGGAGCGCGCTCTTCACCTGCGCACTGGCGACTGGACTCTGATAATTGAGCCCGCGCAGCTTCCCGCCCTTGATCGTGAGGGGCAGACCATCGCCCTTTTCCTGTATGTCCGCGCCCATCTGCCTGAGCGGCTCGGTCACGCGCCGCATCGGCCGACGTCGCAATGACGCATCGCCAGTGAGCGTGGCCGCGAACTGCTGGCCCGCGAGAACGCCTAGCATGAGGCGAGCAGTCGTGCCCGAGTTGCCGCAATGCAGCCGTGCGCCGTGCGCCGTGAGCCGTGCGCCGGAAACCCGAACAACGCTGTCCTTGACGGGTGAGATCGCGACCCCGAGCTGGCGCAACACGCGCGCGCTGCTCTTCACATCGTCGCCGGTGAGCAGCCCCGACAGCTCGCTCGTGCCGCGCGCGAGGGCCGCCAGCATGAGCACGCGATGGGAGATGCTCTTATCGCCCGGCGGCCGGACGACTCCGCCGATGCGGCGCACCTTACTGCCCGCCAAGTCGCCGGCGCCAGCTCGCCGCCCGCGTGAGCCACGCCGTGAGCGCGGCGGCATCGCCGACCTCGAGCGCGCGCTCCACGGTCCCGAGCGATTCCTCCAGCGCGCGCAGCGCCGGCAGAATCTCGTCGCGGTTCATGAGCAGGATTTCCGTCCACAGCGCCGGCTCGCTCGCCGCGACCCGCGTCGTATCCGCCGCGCCGGCGCCGAAGGTCGCTCCCGGGGGCGCGTGGCGCGCCAGAAAGTCGCCCAGCAGCGACGCGACAACCTGCGGGACGTGGCTCGTCGCCGCGAGCTGCGCATCATGCTGCGCCGCCTCGAGCACGACGGTCTCGGCGCCGAGCACGTCCTCCCAGAAGTGCACGATCTCACGGGCCGCATCGCCCCCGTCGGTGCACGGCGTGACGTACACGATCGCCCCCCGAAACAGATCGGCGCGCGACGCCTCAAAGCCGTGCCGGTGCGTACCCGCCAGCGGATGACTGCCGGCAAACCGCGGTCCCAGGCCCAGGTGCTCGGCGCGCGCGACGATCCCGCGCTTCACCGATCCGACGTCGGTGACGAGCGCGCCGGCCTTCAGGTGAGCAGCCACGGCCTCGAGCTGTGCGAGATTGGCGGCGGGTGGCGCGGCGAGGACGAGCAGATCGGCGACCCGCGCGACATCGGTCGCGCGCGGCGGCGCGTCGTCGAGCGCGCCTTGCTGCGCCGCGAGTGCGCGCTCCGCCGGCTCAGGCGACCAGCCGATGACCGCAGTGATGCCCCCGCCCCCGGACTGCTTCACCTGGCGGGCAATCGAACCGCCGATGGCGCCGAGCCCGATCAGGCCCAGGGTGTGGGGTCGCACGGCTTGGAAGGTACACGTCGCCCGCATATTATGGAGCCCCATGCGGGCGACGCCTAGCATCACCCGCCTCTTCGCCGCGACCTTCATCGCCGTCGCGCTCGTCGGCCTCGTCACGCAAGTGGCGATCTGGCGCAGCGCTCGCGCCACGCAAACGGCGATGGTCGAGCTGGCGCAGCGACTCGATCGCATTCAACGGCTCCAACCCTCTCCCGTCATCGCCGCGGAAGCCAGTGCAGCAGCCGAGCTGGCGGCCGACGCCGGCGACGACGCGGTGCAGGCCGCGCTCGCGGCCAGCGTGCTGTTCGCCGCCATGCTC
>JBOHSJ010000060.1:0-8936 GCA_050733035.1 Gemmatimonadales bacterium
GTCCTGTACCGGCTCTTCGACGGCCTCCAGAGCGCTGGCGGGCTGGGCCGGTACGAGGCCACCGCGGCTCACGGACCGTTCGTCCACGTTGACGTAAGAGACCGTAGAGCAAGGTGGTAGCCGAGGGGTAGACTCAACGGCACGAATTTTGTATCTTCCCCCGTGCCCGTCCTTGGCGTGATTCCTGCACGGCTGGGCTCCAGCCGGCTCCCTCGCAAGCCACTCCTGCCACTGGGTGGCGAACCCCTCATCATCTTCGTCACGCGCCGCATCGCCGAACTCGGCATGTGCGATCGCCTCGTCGTTGCTACCGACGCTCGCGAGATCGCGACCGTTGTCGAGGATGCCGGCTTTGAGGCGGTCATGACATCTCCCGATCACACGTCGGGGACGGAGCGTGTGGCGGAAGTCATTGCCATGCAAGAGTTTAGCAGCTTCCACTTCATCTTGAACGTGCAGGGCGACGAGCCCTTCGTCGCGGCCGCAGCAGTGCGCGGCGCGCTGGCCTGTCTCGAGGGTGGCGATCCGCTCGGCACCGCCGCCGGCTCCCTCGAGCGGGCGTTGGTCAACGATCCGAGTCGAGTCAAAGTGGTCGTGGATGCGCGCGGCCGCGCGGTGTACTTCTCGCGCGCGCCGATTCCATTCGATCGCGATGGCAAGGGTGACGTGGTTTACCATCAGCACGTCGGGGTGTACGCCTATACGCGGGAAGCGTTGGAGGCATGGGTCCGGTTGCCCCCCGTTCCCGAGGAACAGTGGGAGCGGCTCGAGCAGCTGCGGCCGCTGTTGCACGGAATTCCGATGGGTGTGACGCTGTTTGACGGTCCGGCAGCGCCAGGCATCGATACGCCGGCCGACCTCAAGTTGGCAGAAGCGGAGATCACCCGACACCTCAGAGAGGTGAGCTCGTGAGCTCGACGAAATACATCTTCGTCACCGGCGGGGTAGTGAGCTCGCTCGGGAAGGGAATTGCAGCCGCGTCGCTGGGCCGGCTGCTCGCCGAGCGAGGGCTCAAGGTCACCATTCAGAAGTTCGATCCCTACATCAACGTCGATCCCGGCACTATGTCGCCGTTCCAGCACGGCGAGGTGTACGTGACCGACGACGGGGCCGAGACCGATCTCGATCTCGGTCATTACGAGCGATTCATCGACCGGTCGCTCTCCCAAGTGAACAACGTGACGACGGGCCGGATTTACCTGTCGGTCATCACGAACGAGCGGCGCGGCGAGTATCTCGGCTCGACGGTGCAGGTGATTCCGCACATCACCGACGAGATCAAGGGCGCCATCCGCCGGCTCGCGCCCGAGCACGACGTGGTAATCACCGAGATCGGCGGCACGGTCGGCGACATCGAGTCGCTGCCGTTCCTCGAGGCCATCCGCCAGTTCCGCCAGGAAGTCGGCCGCGACAACGTCCTCTTCATTCACCTCACACTCGTGCCCTACATCGCCGCGACCGCCGAGCTGAAGACCAAGCCGACGCAGCATTCCGTGCGCGAGCTGATGCAGATCGGGATCCAGCCCGACATCCTGGTGTGCCGCACGGAGCGTCCGCTCTCTGAGGATCTCAAACGGAAGATCGCGCAGTTCTGCAACGTCGATTTCGGCTGCGTGGTCGAGAGTCCCGACGTGAAGTCGATCTACGAGATCCCGCTCAAGCTCCACGACCAAGGGCTCGATAAGGAAGTGTGCAACCGGCTCCACCTCGACACCAAAGAACCCGATCTGCGCGCCTGGGCGGCGATGGTGGACAAGATTCTCAAGCCGCCGCATCAGGTGCGCATCGCGGTGGTGGGCAAATACACGGAGCTCGCCGACAGCTACAAGAGCATTCACGAGGCGTTGGTCCACGGCGGCATCGCCAATGAAGCGGGCGTGCGCATCGAATGGACCGCGTCCGATCGCTTCACCGATCAGGAGACGGCGGGCAAGCTGCTCTCCGGGTACGACGGGCTGCTCGTGCCCGGCGGCTTCGGCGTGCGCGGCGTGGAGGGGATGCTCGAGGCGATTCGCTGGGCGCGCGAGCACAAGCTGCCGTTCTTCGGCATCTGCCTCGGCCTGCAGACCGCGATTATCGAGTTCGCCCGCAACGTCTGCAAAATTCCGGATACGAACTCGAGCGAGTTCGCGCCCGAGTGCGAGAATCCGGTGATCGCGCTGATGCGCTCGCAGGAAGGGATTCAGGAGATGGGCGGCACGATGCGGTTGGGTGCGTATCCGTGCCGGCTGCGTCCCGGATCGCACGTGGCGCAAGTGTATAACGCGACGGAAGTCAGCGAGCGGCACCGCCATCGCTACGAGGTCTCGAACGCGTATCGCGACGTACTCGCCGAGTACGGGCTGCGGGCATCGGGGCTCTCGCCGGACGGCTCGCTGGTCGAAATGATTGAATTGCCCCCCCCCGGCCATCCCTGGTTCATCGGGTGCCAGTTCCATCCCGAGCTGAAGTCGCGCCCCATGCGTCCGCATCCGCTGTTCGCCGGATTCGTGGGCGCGGCACTCGAGTACCGCACCAAGCAGCCGCGCTCGGCACCGGCGCGGGAGCTGGCGGGACTCACGGACTGATATGGCACATCGGTTCGGGGCAGAGAACAGCCCGTTTCTCATCGCGGGCCCATGCGTCGTCGAATCCGACGACCTCAACATCCGGATCGGCGAGGCGCTGGCCGAGCTCGCGGTCAAACTCGGCATCGGCGTCATCTATAAGGCGTCTTACGACAAGGCCAATCGCTCCCGCCTGAACGCGCCGCGCGGGCCTGGGCTGGAGTCGGGCCTGCGGGCGCTGGAGAAGGTCCGGAGCGCGACCGGTCTACCGATTCTCACGGACGTCCACGAACCAGGCCACGTGCCGCTCGCCGCGCGCGCGGCCGACGTACTGCAGATCCCCGCCTTCCTCTGCCGCCAGACCGACTTGCTCGTCGCGGCCGGCAAGGCGGGTCGGCCCGTCAATATCAAGAAGGGCCAATGGATGGCGCCCGAAGAGATGCGCGGCGCCCTGGAGAAAGTGCGCGCGGGCGGCGCGCCTGAGGTGGCGGTGACGGAGCGCGGCACGTTCTTCGGTTACGGTGATCTCGTCGTTGATATGCGCAGCTTCCCGCGGCTGCGTGCCGCCTGCAACGCACCGGTGATCTTCGACGCCACGCACTCGGTGCAACAGCCGGGGCAGGGCAGCGACGGCTCCAGCGGCGGCCAGCGCGGTTTTATTCCGCCGCTGCTCTATGCCGCTGCCGCCGCGGGCGCCGACGGCTTCTTCCTCGAAACTCATCCCGATCCGGCTCGCGCCCCCTCCGACGGACCGAACATGGTCCCACTCGATCAGCTCGCCGCCATCGTCGGCCTCGCCGTGGACGTCTGGCAGCGCGTCCGGGAGGGTGTCCGTGCGTAAACCGGCCCGAGCCTCCAAACCTCAGTCCGGCGGTGAGCATCTGGTCGCGCGGGGCAAGCGCGTCCTGGCGCTCGAGGCGGCGGCGGTCAAGCGTCTGGCCGACCGGCTCGGTCCCGCGTTCGCGCAGGCGATCGAGATCCTCAAGGCCGCCGAGGGCCGCGTCGTCGTGTCGGGCGTCGGCAAGTCGGGGCTGATCGCGCGCAAAATCGCGGCGACGTTCACGTCCACCGGCACCCCGGCGACGTTCCTGCATCCGATCGATTCCCTGCACGGCGACCTGGGACGGGTCAGCAAGAAGGACGTCGCCATCCTGCTCTCCAAGAGCGGGGCGTCGGACGAGCTGTTTGGCTTGGTCGCCCAGCTCGAGCGCTTTGGGGTACCCATCATCGCGCTCACCGGCAACGCGACGTCGCCGCTCGCCCAATACGCGACGGTCGTGCTCGACGCGTCGGTGACTGACGAGGCGTGCCCTGAGACGCTCGCCCCGACGACGAGCACGACCGTCGCGCTCGCGCTCGGCGACGCGCTCGCGGTGACGCTGCTCGAGGAAAAAGGCTTCCGGCGCGACGACTTCGCGACGTTGCACCCGGGTGGCGCCTTGGGCCGCAAGCTGTTGCTGCGGGTGTCCGAGGTCATGCTCACCGATAATCTGCCGACACTCACCGCGGACCGTCCGATGCGCGAATGCGTAGTGCTGCTGGCGGAGAAGCGCGGGACCGTCGCGGTCGTGGACAACAAGGGCAGCCTCGTCGGCGTCGTCACCGCCGGCGACCTCACGCGACTCATGGAGCGGACCGACGCATTCCTCGACACACCCGTGCGCGACGTGATGACCAGAACGCCCAAGTCCACGACATCGGACGAGCTCGCCGGTGTCGCCGTGAACGTGATGGAACGTCATGGCATCATGGCGCTGCCGGTGCTCGATGCGGACCGAAAGGTGGTCGGCATCGTACACCTGCATGATCTCATGAAGGCTGGCGCGGTATGAGAAGGAGCAGGGAGCGGGGAGCAGGGAGCCGGATGCTCAGGGCAGTGTTGTGTCTGCTCCCGGCTCCCGGCTCCCTGCTCCTCGTCGTCGCCTGCAAAACCGGCACACCCGTCACCGCGACTCAAGCGGCATTAGACAGCGCCGACCAGGTGCTGATCGGCATGAGCCACTACGTCACCGATGAGGGCGTGCTGCGCGCGCGGGTGCGAGCCGATACCGCATTTTTTTTCTCCGGCACGCAGCGCGCCGAGCTACGCAACGTGCACGTGACGTTCTATGATGCGACGGGGAAACCGACCTCGACGCTGACGTCGCGCGAGGGGACGCATCAGTGGCGGAGCGGGGACATGGAGGCCCGCGGCAACGTGGTCGTCGTCCGCGACAAGGACGGCGGGACGATGCGAACCGAAGTGATGTACTACAACCAGCTGCGCAACGAAGTCACCTCCGACAAGCCATTCGTCTGGGACGAGCCCGGCCGGCACACCGAGGGCGAAGGATTCACGTCGGATCCGGAATTCAAGAAGATCACCGCCACGCGCGTGCGGGGCACGGGCGGGCAGTTCATCCTGCCGAATCAATGACCCCGGTGATCACCGCCCTATTGATCCTGCAAGCACAGGATACCGTCGCGGGTCGCCAGTGCCGCGTGGCCGTCGATTCCATGGGCCACTACTCCGAGACTACCAACGCCGCGGGTGAGAAGACCACGAACGGCGGTGGCGGTGTGCTGGCACATTGCGTCGGGACCGGCACGACGATCTCGGCCGACAGCTTCGCGCACTACGGCGCCCTGGGCCGGCTCGATCTCATCGGCCGGGTCCAGATCCGCGATACGGGGCTCGCGCTCGACGCCCGGCTGGCGCGCTACTACCTGCGCGAGGAGCGCCTCGAGGCGCACAACAACGTGGTGGCGGTCAACCGCCGCACCGGCTCCGTGCTGCGAGGTCCCAATCTCAACTACTGGCGCGCGGTCCCGGGAATTCGCGACACGGTCGAGATGTACGCGACGCAACGTCCCACGGTCGAGTACCGCCAGAGCGCGGCGGGCGATTCGACCACAGCGGAGCCGTACATCATCGTCGGGGACCGCCTGCGGTTTAAGGGCGACGACCGCATGTGGGCGGGCGGCAAAGTCACGGTGGATCGCAGCGATTTCGCGTCGCGCTCCGACTCGATGATGATGGACCAGACGCGGGGGTTCGGGGTCCTCGTCGGGAAGCCCAGCGTCGAAGGGCGGGGACGGGCGGCTACCGGCCAGGCAGGCAAGACCTACACGCTGGTCGGGACGCGCATCGAGCTGGCGCTCGAGCAGCGCGACATCCGCGGCGTGAAGGCGCTCGGCAACGGCAAGGCGACCGGCGCCGACTGGGTCCTGACCGCCGATACCATCGACCTGCGCGTTGCCGACCGCCTGCTGCAGCAGACGTTCGCGTGGGGGGATACCATACGCCCGCACGCGGTCTCGGCCCTCTACACGATTCAGTCGGATTCATTGGCGATCGATTCGCCGGGCGAGGTGTTGACGGAATCGCGTGCGTTCGGCGACGCCTTCTCGACGGCGAAACGAGACTCCACGACGAAGGCGAACGAAACGGACTGGATCACGGGCGACTCCGTGACGATCCGCTTCGCACAGGAGCAGGATTCGCTCACCAAGAACACGCGCTCGCGGCTGCGGGAGCTGGTCGCGCGTGGATCGGCCCGGGCCCTGACGCATCACCCGCCCGACGCGCGCGACACGACGCGCACCGAACCGTCGATCAGCTATTCCCGCGGCAACCAGATCACCGTGGCGATGCTGCGCGACCGCATCGAACGCGTGGTCGTGGCGGGGAAGGCGGATGGCGTCCATCTCGAGCCACGGCCCGCGGGAGTCGCCGACAGCGTGCAAAGCGCGACCCCCCCCCCGGCCGTGCCGCCGCCGGCTCCGATACCCTGATGTCCGCCGACCGCTTCGCCGATCTCTTCGCCACGCGCGACTCGTCCCTGGCCTTGGCCGCGGGGGCGCTCGCCCGCATCGCGGACCATCAGGGTCGCGCGACGTTCAGCGATCTCGCCGTCGCCTATCGCGAGGAATTTCTGAAGCTGCGCGCGCACGCCAAGGGCGAGGCGCCCGACGCCGCCGGCAGCCTGTCGGTGGACGACGCGCGCTCCTACCTCGCGACGTCGGTGCTGCCCCGGCTGGCCATGCTCAAGGTCCTCGTGCTGCCGATGGGCGCGCTGTGGGGCGACGCGCCCGTGGCGTTCGCGCCCGACGTCTGGGCCGGCATGCCCTCCGACCACGCCGCGGCCGCACAGCACTTCTTGCAGCTCGCCGAGGAGACGGTCGCCCGCGCGGAATCGGTCAGTGGTGAGCATGAAGTCGTGCGCGGCGGCAGCCGCCTCGAGGCGCAGCACCTGGTCAAGGCGTACAAGGGCCGCCGCGTGGTGAACAACGTGTCGCTCGATCTCGCCCAAGGCGAAATCGTCGGCCTGCTCGGGCCGAATGGGGCGGGGAAGACGACCTCCTTCTATATGATCACCGGGCTGATCCGTCCCGACGAGGGAACGATTCTGCTCGACAAGCGGGACATTACCGCGCTGCCCATGTATCAACGGGCCCGCGCGGGCATCGGGTACCTGGCGCAGGAGCCGTCCATCTTTCGCAAGCTCAGCGTCGAGGACAACGTCCTCGCCATCCTCGAGACGCTGAACATCGACGAGGCGGAGCGGAAGCGCCGGCTCGAATTGCTGCTCGACGAGCTGGCGATCAAGCACCTCCGGCACCAGAAAGCGTATCAGCTCTCGGGCGGCGAGCGGCGCCGGCTCGAGATCACGCGCGCGCTCGTGACGGAGCCGAAGTTCCTGCTGCTCGATGAGCCGTTCGCCGGCGTCGATCCGATCGCCGTCAACGACATCCAGACGATCGTCGCCGGCCTGCGCCACCGCGGCATCGGCGTGCTGATCACCGACCACAATGTCGAGCAGACGCTCGACATCGTGGACCGGGCATACATCATGTTCGAGGGACGAGTGCAGGTCGCGGGATCGGTCCGCGAGCTCGTCTTCGACGACCGCGTCGCCTCGCTCTATCTCGGTCCCACCTTGACCACGCGCCTGCGCGCGCGGCTGTCTCCCGCGGCATGAAGACCGGCCTGCATCAGCACACGTCGCTCCGCCAGGACATGCGGATCAATCCGCGCCTCTATCAGGCGATGGACTTGCTCTACATGCCGCTGCTCGACCTGGAGCAACACCTGAAGCAGGAGCTGCTCGGTAACCCGTTCCTCGAGATGGTGGAGCCCGAAGAAGAAGTCCAGGCGACCGCCGCGGAGCAGCAGCAGAACAAGCCGGAGAAGGAGGCGAAGGCCGAGGACGGGCCCGACTGGGAAAGCATTCTGCTCGACGACCGCACCGAGCATGGCGTGCCGAGCGGGAGCTACAGCGACGCGCGGGAATACATCGAGCCGGTCACGGTCGAAGGCAAGGATTTGATCGATCACCTGCGCGACCAGACGCGCATGCTCGACCTGAATCCGCGCCAACAGCTGCTCGCCGAGGAATTCCTGGGCAACATCGGTGAGGATGGGTATCTCCAGCACACGGTCGAGGAGATCCTCAAGGGCGCGAACCAGCTGCTCGAGGAGCACGAGGCCGAGTCCGAGCTCGACCTCAATGTGCCGGCGTTCACGATGGCGGAAGTCGAGGAGATGCTGCGGATCATCCAGCAGCTCGATCCCCCGGGGACCGGCGCGCGCAACCTGCGCGAGTGCCTGCTGCTGCAGCTCGAGAACCAGAAACGCACCGACACGCTGGTCTACCGGCTCGTCAAGGACGCCTTCGACGACCTGATCGCGCATCGCTGGAGCGACTTGGGCAAGCGGTTCGGCCTCGCCCCCGAAGAAGTCCAGCGCGCGGCCGACGAGCTGGCGCGGCTCGATCCCAAGCCCGGGTTGCAGCATTCCGCCGGCAACGACGCCTACATCATCCCGGACCTGATCGTCGACAAGATCGACGACAAGTATCTCGTGTTCTTGAACGACAGCGGGCTGCCGCGGCTGCGCATTTCCAAGACCTACCAGGAGATCGCGCGCGACAAGAAGAAGTACGACAATGAGAGCAAGGAGTTCATCAATCAGCGGCTCAACAGCGCCAACTGGATGATTCAGGCGATCGAGCAGCGCCGCCAGACGATGCTCAAGGTCATGAACTTCATCGTAGACCGGCAGCGCGAGTTCTTCGAGAAGGGCATCGATCACCTCAAACCGCTCACGCTGCGGGAGGTGGCCGACGTCATCAGCATGCACGAGAGCACGGTGAGCCGCGTGACGAACGAGAAGTTCGTGCAGACGCCGCGGGGAGTGCTGCCGCTCAAGTTCTTCTTCTCCTCGGGTCTGTCGACGACGGCGGGTGAAGACGTCTCCGCTCGCGGCATCAAGGCGCAGATCCAGAAGCTCGTGGCCGACGAGGACGCGAAGCATCCGCTCACCGATCAGGCCATTGTCAACATCCTGAAGCAGAACGGAGTGCAGATCGCGCGTCGCACGGTCGCCAAATATCGCGATCAGCTCGGGGT
>JBOHSJ010000061.1:0-9958 GCA_050733035.1 Gemmatimonadales bacterium
AGCGGCGTCGTTCCTTCCTCCGTATCGGCGACACACAACGCCGTGTTCGTGCTCCGCAGCAGCTCATAGACGTCGTCTGACCACCACGATGCGTGACGGAACTCACATGCGGCGCGGACATCTGTCGGAAACTGGGTGAGTAGATCACCGAGCAATCCGACGTCTTTCTTAAAATTGGGGGGTAATTGGAATAGTACTCCGCCCAACTTGGCATTAAGCTTGCGAATGACGTCGATGAAGAGCCGGAGTGGTTCGTCAATGTTTCGCAGGCGCGCAAAGTGCGTAATCCGTTGCGGCGCTTTCAGAACAAAGGTGAACGACTCGGGCGTCGCCGCATCCCAACCGGCGACCGTCTTGGCGTTGGGCGTGCGATAAAAAGTGTAATTGATCTCAACGGTGCCCAATTGTTGGGCGTAATACTCGAGCCACTTCGCGCTCGGGAGCTTGGGCGGATAAAAGCTTCCCCGCCACTCGGGGAAATTGTAACCGGACGTACCGACGTGGAACCGCGGCATCGCCGCAAAACTAGTCCCACCGTTCTTGATAGGGGAGTCGTCAATGAAGAAGCTGAAGTTCACACTCATGAGCGCACTGTTCGTGTTGGCCGCGTGCGGCACCTCGGCCGAAACCGAACGTAAACTCGCCGAGCTCGAGCAGGTCAACTCGCAGAAGGATAGCCTGATGCAGGAAGTGGCCATCAGCTCCAGGCTGATCAGCGACATCAACGTCGAGCTCGCGAAGGTGAAGGTGCGCAACAACCGGCTCCGTGTCTCGAGCGAAAGTCCGATCACCGCGTCCACCGACACCCTGATGGCCAAGCTGCGCTACGTCGTGACGCGCGTGGCGGAAACCGAGAACGCACTGAGCGCCAGCCGCGAGCGGGTCAAGAATCTCACCGCGCTGTCGGACAGTCTGCGCACCGCCTTCGATGCGACGGTCAGCGACATGCAGGCCGTCATCGCCACGCAAAAGAACACGATCGACTTCCTGACCGACCGCGTGAACACGCTGACGACCGAAAACGTGGCGCTGCGCGACAGCCTGGCGACGGGGTACTACATCGTCGCCACGCGGGAAGAGCTGAAGAAGAAGGGGATCCTCACGGAGCAGGGCGGCGGGCGCGTGCTGTTCATCCTGTGGCGCACCGGCAAGACGCTGCAGCCGGCGCGCAACCTCGACCCGCGCGACTTTACGGCGATCGACACTCGGCAGGTGACGCAGATTCCGCTGCCGAGCGCCAGCGCCGAGTACCGCGTCGCGTCGCTGCAGGACCTTGACTACATCGCCGAGCAGCGCCAGCACAACAAGTACGTCGGCACCCCGACGCTCACGATCACGTCGCCGGCCGATTTCTGGCGCACCTCGAAGTTCCTGATCATCATCAATGAGAGCGGGTCGTCGAGTACCGTTGCTGACGCTCCCCAGGTGAGTTCGGAGTCAACAGTCACAAGTCGCTGAGCAGACGCCAAGACGCCAAGTGCAAGTGGCTGCATGCCGCAAGTAGAAGAGGCCAGAAGTTCCTGGCCTCTTTTACTTGTTGCTGGTGACCACTTCGCAACTTGGCGTCTCTTCTTGAGCCTTCTAGCTTGGAACTATGGATAACCGCTGTGGCTGGTCTACGTCCAATGAGCAGATGATCGCCTATCATGATTCGGAGTGGGGTGTCCCCGTCCACGACGACAAGCAGCTCTTCGGGAAACTCGTGTTAGATGGATTCCAGGCCGGGTTGTCCTGGGCCATCATCCTGCGGAAGCGGGATGCCTTTCTCCGCGCGTTCGAGGGATTCAATCCCGAGAAGATGGCCCGCTACGACGCGAAGCGGATCGCGAAGATCCTCCGCGACCCCGGCATCGTGCGCAACAAACAGAAGGTCACGTCAGCGGTCGGCAACGCCCGCGCCTTCCTCAAGATGAAAGACGCGGGTGAGTCGTTCGATCAATTCCTGTGGCAATTCGTCGGCGGGCAACCCAAGGTCAACGCCTGGAAAACGCTGCGTCGCCTGCCGGCCGAGACGAAGGAATCGATCGCGATGAGTAAGGCGCTGGTCGAGCGTGGGTTTCGGTTTGTGGGGGCGACGATCGTCTACGCGTTCATGCAGGCGGTGGGAATGGTCAACGACCACCTCGTGACCTGCTACCGGTACGAGGAGCTTACTTCGCCCGCTCCAGGTACTCGCCCGAGCGCGGGTCCACGCGCACCTTCTCGCCGGGGCTGATAAACTCCGGCACCTGCACCGTCACGCCGTTGGACAGCTTCGCCGGCTTGGTGCTGGCGGTCTTCGTCGCCGATTTCATCACCGGAGAAGTCTCGACCACCTTCAACTCGATGACCGAGGGCAGCTCAATCGCGATCGGGCGGCCTTCGAGCCACTCGACCTGCACCACCATCTCGGGCTGCAGCCAGGGCGTATCCTCACCCACGGCTCGCTCGTCGAGTGTGAACTGTTCGTACGTCTGTTGATCCATGACGTGCACGCCGCCCTGGTCCTGATACAGCACCTGCATCTCCTTCGTATCGAGACGCGCTTCCTGGAGGAAATCGGTGGCGGCGAGACGCTGATCGAACGTATTACCGGAAACCAAATTCCGGAAACGCACCTGCACGAACGCGCGCAGATTGCCGGGCGTCCGGTGCGTAAAGTCCATGACCCGGCACGGGTGGCCGTCGATCATCAGGACGTGACCTTTGCGAATGTCTGTGGCTTTCATTGGGAGCGGGAACTTAAACCCGCGGCCTTAGCACTCCAAGGGGGAGAGTGCTATCTGCTTGCCCCGCCGCCCACCGTTTACTAGCGTGAGCAGCCTCACACCCGTTGGCAGCGTCGTATTGCAGCTTTCCGCGGCGAAGTGTCCACACCGTAGGAGACGATTTCTGACGTAAGGCTGTACGGAATAGTCAGATAGATGGCCGGCACCATCTTTGCCTCTCTCAAAGCCGTAAGGGGGAAGCATGATCAGGCCCATCATCCATCGCCAGCTCACCCGCGGCGACCTCGCCTGCCTTGTGGACGAGATCGCGCGGATGGATGTCTCGGAAGGTCGGGAAGCCGATCAGGCGCTGCAGGCCGGCGCCGTCGATACCGTTCTCGATTCCCCCGCGGCCCTCGAAGCGGTCCTCGGCCGCGGTGGCGCGCCTGCGCCCCTGCCCCTCACGCTGCTCTGGTACATCCCGATTCGTGCCCAACTGCGCACCCTCGGTGTGACCGATATCATGCTCGCCGACTACGCCGCCACGCTGCCCGTCGTCTTCGCCAGCGCGCATTCGCAGCACAAGATCGCGCAGGGCGAGAACGGCATGGCGCAATGGTGGGGCTTCGTCGCCGCGCTGCCACAAGGGACCGTCGCCCAGGCGGAAGCCGCGGCGGACGCGGCCGCGTTGGCGCTGTGGTGGTCCGGTTGCTTCCCGGAATGGGTGGAGCGCGGCGGCGCCGGGCGCGGCATGGTGCGCGCGTACGTGACGTTCGCGGGCCGGATGCTGGCGCTCGCCGCCGATCTGCTGGAATCCTCCGCGCCCGAAGAAGCGGCGCTGTGCGCCCGCGCGGCCGAAGCGCGCACCG
This sequence comes from Gemmatimonadales bacterium, assembly GCA_050733035.1. GTDB lineage: Bacteria > Gemmatimonadota > Gemmatimonadetes > Gemmatimonadales > GWC2-71-9 > 20CM-2-65-7. The sequence goes on from JBOHSJ010000061.1 coordinate 3,557, forward strand.
AGCTGCACGCCGCGCTCATCGAGGCGCGCGTGGACTACATCGGCGACGACCCGCACAACAGCGAAAGCCGCCTCAACCGGTTCTTGAGGCGGCTGTCGGAGAACAATTAGTACGGGCGCAGCATGCTGCGCCCCTAACTACCACTTGGTAATCTGCTCCTGGAACTGCTTCGACCGCTCAGCCAGATCGACCGGCGTGATTGACGGGTCCTGCTTCACCAGCTCGACACGCTGCACGTTGGAAACCGACTTCCCGTAGGTGCCTTCGATCGCCAGCGCGGCGCGATACTGGCCGGCTGCATCCTGAAAACGACCGGTCAACTCGAGCGCCATACCCAGATTGTTGTGGAACGTCGCAACCCTGTCGTCGATGTCGTTTGCGCGTGCCAGCGGGCCGATCGCGTCCTCGAAGCGCTGCACCCGCATATACAGCGTTCCGAGATTGTTCATCGCCCACGTGTCGCTGTCGTTTTTCACGATCGCGCGTTGGTAGGCCACGATCGCGTCATCAGTCTTGTCCAGCGCCTCGAACGCCCGTCCCTGCAACCGCAGCGGCTCGCTCGACGTGGAATCGAGCTGGATCGCCGTTTCGATGTGCACGAGCGCGCTATCGGGCTGATCGCGCTCGAGCAGCACGCGGCTGAGATTGAGATGGCTCTTGACGTGCGTGGAGTCGAGCGCGAGCGCCTGGACGAAGGCGCTTTCCGCCTGCTCCAGGTCGCCTGACTTCCAGGCCGACAGGCCGAGCATGTAGAAGCCCCACGGATTCGTGGGCCGGCCCTCGGTGTACGTCTTGAACAGCGCGGCCGCGTCGTCGTAGCGGCGATCGCGATACGCGGAATCGGCCATGTCGAACGTGACCGGGCCACTGATCACGCGGATCGGCCGTTCAGTACTGACGTTCCTCGCCGGCGTGATCGACGCTGATTCTGACACGACCCGCTCACTCGCGCGGGCCTGATCTGGAGTACGATCACCGCAAGCAGCGAAGGCATAGGCGGCGATCACGGTGCTCACGATGCCGGCCATCAGAATGATCGGGAATCGCAGCGACCGGTTGGTCTGATCGATGGAAAACTGGTACGACATGGCTCCTCCAGGAGTCTGGGTTACCCCCTGGAAAAGCAGGCCCTGGGCCAGAGTCTAAGTAGTTGAATGACAACGCCGTTGTTCGACGATTGTGTCTCGACGAACACGCACGACGCCGCTAGGAAGAGTCCCGCTGGACACCCAGGCGCCGCATGATTTTGAGCAGGCTGGCGTGATCGGATAGGCCGAGTTCCTTCGCCGTCTTGGTGACATGCCAGTCGTTGCGCTCGAGAGCCTGAATCACGATCTGCCTTTCCGCCTCGAGCTTTTGGTCCTCGAAAGTGCGCGCGTCTGGCATGCGGCGTGCGGCGTGCGGCGTGCGCGCGTTACGAATCTCGGCGGGCACCGCCTCGCGCGTGAGGGCCTCGCCATCCGTCGCGATGATCATGCGCTCGATCACGTTGCGCAGCTCGCGGATGTTGTTGCGCTTCCAGTCGTAGGACATCAGGGCTTCGACGGCGTCGGGCGCAATGGACTTGGCCCGCATCCCGAAGCGCTCGCTCGTTGCCGCAACGAGATGCTCGACCAAGGCCGGGACGTCCGACAGCCGGTCGCGCAGCGGCGGAACGCGAAGTACGTGAACATTGAGCCGGTAGAACAGATCCTCGCGGAACCGTCCCTCGCCGACTTCTTTCTCCAAATCGCGATGGGTCGCGGCCACGACCCGCGCGTCTGCGTCGATCGTCTTCGTGCCGCCGAGCCTCGTGACTTTTCGTTCCTCGAGCACTCGCAGCAGCTTGGCTTGCGCCGCGGGCGGCAGATCGCCGATCTCGTCGAGGAACAGCGAGCCGCCGTTGGCCGCCTCGAACGCGCCTTTGCGGGTGGCGTTCGCGCCGGTAAACGCGCCCCGCTCGTGCCCGAACAGCTCGCTCTCCACCAGCTCGTGCGGCAAGGCGGCACTGTTGATGGCGACGAACGGACCTTTCGGATTGGCTCCCAGGCGATGAAGCTCCCGCGCCACCAGCTCCTTCCCCGTGCCGCTCTCCCCGACGACGAGCACCGGACTCGGCACCGGCGCCACCCGGACGATCGCTTCCTTCAGCTTCGACAACGCCGGACTGGTACCGACGAGCGGCGACTCGAGCCCGAACCCCCGGCGCAGCAGCGTGACCTGCTCGGTCAGGCGGCGCCGCTCGATCGCGTTCTCGACCTCCTGCGCGACGCGCTCCATCGGCTCCGCTTTGTCGATGAAGCTGTAGGCGCCGAGCCGGATGGCCTGCGCGCAGCGGTCATAGTCGCCGGTGCCGGTGTAGACGATGACCGGCACGCGCAGTCCTAGGCGCTCGACCGAGCGCAGCACCTCGAACCCATCCATCCCGGGCATTTCGAGATCGAGGATGACGCAGTCCACGGAGTCGCGCGTCAGGCTTTCGAGGGCGGTGCGGCCGCTCTTGGCGATGAGAGTCTCATAGCCGCGCAGGCGCTTGAGATCGTACGCATACTGTTCGGCCATGGCGGGAACGTCATCGACGATGAGAACGAGGGTCATGAGAGTATGGGAATCTCCACGATGAACGTCGATCCCTTCCCCGGCTCCGTCTCCACTTTCAGCGACCCATTCGAATCGAGCACCAGGCGTCGCACGATCGACAATCCAAGTCCCGTCCCGCCGGACTTGGTCGTATAGAAGTCATCGAACGCGCGGTCCATCTCCGCTTTGCTCATGCCCCGGCCGGTGTCGCTGACCGAGAGACGAACCATGCCGTTGCCCTTCCGTTCCGTCGTGACCATCACCGAGCCGCTCTTCCCCTCCAGGCTGTCCACGGCGTTGCTCACGAGGTTCTCGATCACGCGCCGCAACACGAGCGCGTCGGCCGAGACGGGCGGCAGGCCCTCGGCGAGTTTGGTACGCACACCACTCGTGCCACCAACCGTTTCCCGCACGACTGTGTTCACATCCGTCGCTTTGCGCTCGGACTGAGGAGATAGCTTCGCGTAGTTTGCGGCAAGGGTCTCGAGATAGCTGATGCTCGATTCTACCGTTCCTTGCCGCTCCGTGAACACCTGGGGCAGGTTCGCTGGGTGATCGCGCGCGACCTGCGTCAGATGGCGGAAGACGTTGCGCAGCGGCGCCAGCCCGTTCTTGATATCGTGATTGACTTGGCGCGCCAGGTCCCCGATCGCGATGCGTGCTTCCACCGGAGTGCTGATGCGCGTGGACAGCCATCCCGCCAGGAGCAATGCCGCCAACGCGGCGACGAGAACGGCGACAAGGAACCAGAGATTCACATTGCGCTGCAATGCGGTCAGCAGTGCCGACGACGTGGTCACTTCTATCCGCGCCCGCTCGACACGCCCCGGACCGTCCGCCGCATCCACGTACGGCAACGTGATGGGCGGGCCGACGACGAGCCGGCCAGTATCGGCCGCGACGGAATCGCTGGGCAGGGCCAACTGAACGCCGAGCTCCGGATCGCGCGCCAACCGCGTGAGAAACGCCGAATCGACGGTGATGCCTCCGACGAGGCGGAACGGCTTGCGGGCGATCGAAAATGAATCGCTTGTCACCAACGCGAGAAACGGCCCTTCCGCCGTCGTTGCGCGAAGCAGCGTACTCCCTCGCACGTGCGGCCCCAGGCGGTCGAACTCGTTGCGGAAATGGCCTGACGAGAGAATCCGCCCCTCGTCATCCTGGATCTGGAGGAAATCGAGGCCGGCGAGCCGCATGGCGTCACTCGCGTAGTCGAGCATGTAGGCGCGCTGCTCTCCATGCACGACCGCTCGACGGAAGGTATTGTCTGCCTCCAGTGCGCTCCGCAACGCGGCCAGGCGCCCGCTGATGCGGTCCGCCTCGCGCGCGATGTCGGCGTTGATCACGTTCACGAGCGCGGCCACGCGCTGCTGGTATTGGGCCGTGACGCTGCGCGACATCTCGCGCCGGATGCCGAGCCCAAACACGAGCAACGGAACCATCACAACCACCCCAAACGCCGTGAGGAGGCGGGTGCGGAAGGTCATGGGAGGATCGCTTTGATGGCGCGGCTAAAGCCGCGACTCGGCATCTGCCGCCGATGCGGCAAGCGCCCGTTCACGGGTAGGTGCCGAGCCGCGAGTTCACTCGCGCAATAGATAAACAGTTCCATCTTGATCGACCGTCCAGCGGGCTCTGCCCCGCCGCACGATCGCCGTCGGACGCGTGTCCACAAGCGCGGTATAGGTCGCGGCCCATTGCGGCAGCTGGTCCTTCGCTGCACGGCACGGATCCGCGGTCGCGCGCGGCAGCGCGACGATGTAGCCCCAGTCCTTGCCGGCGGCCATCGCGGTGCCGAGGTCGTCGCTCGAGCGCGCCGTGGCAACCGCGCGTGTCAGCGCGGCGAGGCGACCCGCCAGCTCACGAGCCGTCGGGTCGGAGCGTGAATAGAGAATGCGCCGCTGGCCCGTTGATGCCGGGGGCGAGACATTCTGACCGATGCCAATGCCGCAGCGCCGCAGGTCGAGCCACCAGAAGCCTCCCTCGGCGCGGCGCGCCTCGGCGCGAACCGCCTGCTCCAGCCCATCGAATCGGGTCCCGCCCGCCTCGGCCGTGATGTAGACGTAGGTGCGATCCCACGGCAGCGCGACGACCGTGAAATCTTTCAACGTCGCCGCGTAGTCCCGGAGCGCGCGGTCGCGCGTGACGAGCAAGTCCACGCCGGCATCGAGCAGGTCGCGCGCGTCACCGGTCGCCGCGAACCGGAACACGAGCGTATCGCCGCGCGCGCTTTGCGCGCGGATCTCCTGCGCCGTCGTGGTGGCGCTCGTCGCCCAATACGGCCCGGTCCCGATCGGCCAACTCGTGTCGGGTGCTGGCTTGGAGATCGCCATGCCGGGATCGGCAAGAACCTGGGGAATGTCGTCGCTCGACTTCGCCAGCGTCATCGTGACGACCCGCGCCTCCAACGCTCCGAGCGTGTAGCCGACACCGCCCCTCCCGAACACCAGATCCTGCGCCGTGACGGGGGCGCCATCCCAGAACTGCGCGCCGTCGCGCAGGCGGAACGTCCAGCGCCGGCCGCCGTCGTCCTTTACCCACTTCTCCGCCAGCTCGGGAAGGACATTACCCTCACAGTCGATGCGCACCGGCGTCTCGTAGAGGTGCCGGAAGACGAGTCGCTCGCCGTCGGTGTGGGGAATCGGCGCGTGGCGCGGGTCCACGGGATCGGTGAGTCCGATCGTGATCGTGGGCGCGCGACCGGCGACGGCGCCCGTCGAGAGCACACAGCTCTCGTTCACCGCCGCGCCGCCGACTCCCGGGCCGACGCCCGCCCCGCCGATGCGCGGGTGGGCGCAGGCCGCGAGGACGGCGAGGCAAGCGAACGCCGCACCACGATGCGCTGGCATGAAGTAACGATACACTACACTATCTCTCCATGGGATTCGCACGCAGCATCCTCCTCAAGGCGTCCCGCAGTCAATGGCTTGCGCGTCAGCTCCGCGAGCGCCGCTTCTTCCAACGCGCGGTACGTCGCTTCATGCCCGGCGAAACGCTCGATGCGGCGCTCGATGCCGCCGCTCAATTCGCCGAGTCCAACATCGGCACCGTCCTGACGGAGCTGGGCGAGCAAGTCACCAATCGCCGCGCAGCCGAGGCGGTGCGCGATCATTACCTCGGAGTGCTCGACAAGATCCAGCGCCGCAAGCTGCCCGCTCACATCTCGGTCAAACTCACGCACCTCGGCCTCGACGCGGATCGCGCAGCGTGTGTGCAGGATGTGCTTGCGCTCGCCAAGAAGGCGGCGCAGGCGCGCTCGGTGTTGTGGATAGACATGGAGGAGTCGCGCTACGTCGATGCCACGCTCGACGTGTACCGGCGCGTGAAGGCGGAATGGAAGGACGTGGGGGTGGCGATGCAGGCGTATCTGCGCCGCACCGCTTCCGACCTCGACAAGCTGTTCGCGCTGGCTCCCACGATTCGGCTGGTCAAAGGGGCCTATAACGAGCCCGCCGCGGTCGCGTTTCCGAAGAAGAAGGACGTGGACGCGAATTACTACAAGCTGGCGGACCGGTTGCTCGACGAGGCCGTGCGCCAGCGCGCCCGGCCGATCTTTGGGACCCACGATCTCGACATGGTTGACCGGATCCAGCAGGCGGCCAAAGCGAAACGCGCCGACCGCTCAGCGTATGAATTCCACATGCTGTACGGTATCAAGCAGGATGCACAGCACAAACTGGCGGCCGGCGGCGCGATGGTGAAGGTCCTGATCAGCTACGGCAGCGCCTGGTTCGCCTGGTACATGCGCCGCCTGGCCGAACGGCCCGCCAACGTGTGGTTCGTGCTCCGAAACGTCGTATAGATTAAGGTCATGGTCACCTCGGCTATCTCCCACCGCCAACG
>JBOHSJ010000062.1:0-3045 GCA_050733035.1 Gemmatimonadales bacterium
CCATCGTGCAGGACTTCGTCGCGCAGGGGCGGGTTCCCTGCCGGCCGGCGGACGCTGAGCGGCGCTGCGTCGAGCTCGAATCGCGGCTGTATCACGACAAGGACGCCATTCGGAGTGCGCTCGACAGCGTCATGGCGCAGGTCGTCTCCAGCGATTCCGCCGGCATAGAGGACTACGAAGTCGAGACCGAGATGCGGCTCATCGCTGAGCCGGCTACGCTGATCCCGCATCTGCTCGTGGTTTCCAAGCGTGTCACCATCCGCGCCAGGTCAGCGCAGGGCGCGCGTGAAGAGGCCACCCAGGCCGAGACGAAGACGACGCGTTACGAATACCCAGCGCGACGTCCCTGAGCGGGCCCGTGCAGCGCGGGATATATTGCGACACCCTCAGCCGAGAGGTCCGATGTTCTCTATGCGTCTTGTGACGGCGCTAACGGTGGCGTTGCCCACCGTGCTGGCGGCCCAGCAGCCCGCCGCACCACCTGCTCCGCCGGCGCTCGAAGTCGGCGCGGTGGCGCCGGATTTCGCGATCCCCGGCGCAACGCGCTTCGGAACCCTGCGCGGTCCGGTGCGCCTCAGCGACTACAAGGGGAAGACAGTCGTACTCGCGTTCTTCTTCAAAGCGCGAACGCGTGGCTGAACGGTTCAAATGAATGCGTACCGTGATCAGTACGCACAGGTTTTCAGAAGCGGCCGCAACGTAGTGCTCATCGCGATCAGCGCGGATGTCGACACGGCGCTCGCCTCATGGGCGCGCGACGCCGAATACCCGTTCCTCTTTGCCAGTGATACGGGCTCGGCGGTCGGCAAGGCGTACGGTGCCTTTCATCCCCAATACAAGGTCGACAACCGCAATCTTTTTGTGGTGGGACCGGATGGCCGGATTGCTTATCGCGCGACGCCGTTCCGGGAAATTGATCCAACGGCGTACACGGAACTCAGTGGGGCGATCGGGAAGCTCGTGCCAGCAGATACGACTGCGCGTTAACGGCGGGTAAAGGGCGGTGCGATCTAACCCATCACCTACCGCGGCTTTCTGCCGCCGTTCACCGCAGTTTCCAGCCCAGCCTCGATGTCTTGGTCCTCACCGACGCCGGTATACACGACTTTGCCTTTCGCATCGAGCACCGCGATATACGACGTCGACGGAGCTTGGAAAGCGCGCACCGCAGCTCCGTTGCCGTCCCACAAGACCGTGAACGGCATCGGGTGCCGATTGAGGTGACGGCGCACGGAGTTCTTGCTCTGATTCACCGCGACCGCCACCACGACGAACTCGGCGCGGTCGCCGTACTTCTTCTGCGCCGCCTCCATCCGCGGCAGTAACTCTTCGCAGATCGGGCACCACGTCGCCCAGAATTCGATGATGACGGGCTTCTTGCCGACCCAGCGCGCCAGCGACACCGTGTCGCCGTCGAGGCTTTCGATTGTTACGGCAGGGGGAGTCTCGCCGACGGGAATCCCGATGACATCTTGAGCCGACACTAGAGCGGGTGCTAGAAACAGCAGTCCTGCGCCCAGCGCACGGCGCACGGCGCACGCGCTCACCATACCTGCCCCGCTTTGACGAAATAGTATTCAGCCATCAGCAGTAGAACCACACCCGCCGCCTTTTTGATCCACGCCATCCACGCGCCCGCGCGCGGCAATGCGGACAGCGTTCCCGAGAACAGACCGACGACCACCAGCAGCGCGGTCATCCCCAGCGAGAACACGAACAGGTATACGAAGCCCAGCACGGCGCTCCGGGTGGTCGCGACCCAGGTGAGCACCGCGGCGAACGCCGGCGCGCCGCAGGGCGCCGCCACGAGCCCGGAGGTGGCGCCGAGCAGGAAGACCGCCGGATATGAACCGCCGCCCAACCCCCCGGCCCACGCCGACAGTCGCGCCGGCAGGCGAACGGGGATGACCTCGAGCATCGCGAGCGCGAACACGAGCAGCAGATTGCCGATCACCAGGCGCGCCCAAAAGCTCGCCCCGATCGTGCCGAACAACGAGCCGGTCATCCCCGCGATCATGCCGAGCAGCGCGTAGAACAGCGCGAGACCGCTGACGTATGTGATCGTCAGCCCCACCGTGCGCCGCCGCGTGCGCCCCGCAGCGTCCACGCCCGCAAGCGCGCCTGCGGTGATCGGTATCATCGGGTAGATGCACGGATTCAGGCTCGTGACAAGTCCCGCGGCAAACAGCAGCGGCACCGCGACAAATGGCCGGTACTGCAGCGCATCGGAGAGACCGGCCTGCAATAGAATCGAGGTGACCACGGGCGGGATAATAACTACTTTTCGCGAACATGATCCGCACCGCCCTTCTCGCCGGCGCGACCGGCCTCGTCGGCAGTCACGTCCTCGAGTACCTGCTCGCCGACGACGCGTGGTCGCGCGTCATCACGGTTGGACGCCGCACCACATCCCAACGCCACGACAAGCTCGAGCAGCGCCTGGTAGACCTCGGCGCGATCGACGCGATAGCCGATCGGCCGCCCGCCGATGACGTCTTCTGCTGCCTCGGCACAACGATCAAGCAAGCGGGATCGCAGCAGGCGTTCCGACGCGTGGACTACGACTTCGTCGTGGGACTCGCGCGCGCAGGGGTGCGCGTGGGCGCTACGCAATTCCTGCTGGTCAGCGCCATCGGCGCCGATCCGGAGTCCCGCGTGTTCTACAGCCGAGTCAAAGGCGAAGCGGAGGCGGCGGTGCGAAAGCTGCCCTACCGCGCCATCCAGATCTTCCGGCCCTCCCTGCTGCTGGGCGAGCGCTCGGAGTTTCGCCTCGGCGAGCGCATCGCGATGGTCGGCGCGCCGCTGCTGCAGCTGTTCCTCGTGAGCAGGCTGCGGCGCTACCGCCCCATTCAGGCGAGCGACCTCGCGCGCGCCATGGTGCGCGTGGCGCGCGAAGCGCCGCGCGGTCCGAACGTGTTCGAGTACGACGCGATACTCGCTAACCTCGCGGCATGAGCGCCGATCCTTTCCTTGCCGCGGCCATCGCGGAAGCTGAACAGGGACTGCGCGAAGGCGGCATCCCCATTGGGTCGGTGATCGTTGCTC
>JBOHSJ010000063.1:0-6556 GCA_050733035.1 Gemmatimonadales bacterium
CATCTGGGGCGAATGTCCGGCGTGCGCGTCGTGCGCCGGCTTCGCCCCCGGCTCATGCGAGGCCGCAACAGCAGCGTGGCCGCGATGATCGTGGTGGTCGTGGCCCTTCCCGTGCGTCGCGTGCTGGTGATTCATGCGCGCGTCCCCTTTCCTCTGAGCGTCTCGTGCACGGCCTTCTCGATCATCGCGAGAAACCCGATCCCCAACGGCGACGAACGCCAGCGACCAGAGCAGCCAGCGCGCCGCTTCACAGTTTCCGCGCGCTCATGCTTCCTCCGTTATCGGATGACAGGTTGCCTTCGATTCTCGGCGCTGCGGCTGGGCCGATTGCACGAACAGCGACCGATGCCGCTCGAGCACCTGCAGGATGTCCGGCAACGCCGCTTCCGCCGCTCGCTCGCCCGCGGCGATGAGCCCTGCCGCATCGCTGAAATCGGCGAAGTGCTTCACGGTCGCCTGGGGATGCAGCACGAAGTCGGCATCCTTGAGCTGGCTCTCCTCGAGCAGCCGCCGGGCCAGCGCGTCCGCCAGCAGCGCCGTCGAGATGGCGCCGCGTGCCGTCTCGTGTGCCGGGCGCTGCTCGGCCACATCCACGGCGACCACGTGAATCGCGCCGAGATGATGGCAGGTGTTGACCGGCACCGGCTCCGCCCAGCCACCGTCCACGAGCACGTGCGCGCCGACGTGCAACGGCTCGAACAGTCCCGGGATTGCGGACGACGCATACACGGCATCCGCGAGGGGGCCGTCGGCGAAGATCACGCGCCGGCCGGACACGAGATCCAGGGCGGTTGTGGCCAGCGGAATCCGGGTGTCGCGGAACGTCCCCTCGCCGAGCAGCCCGCGCAGCGAGGACCGCATTGCGTCGCCGCCGATGAGCCCCCCGCCAGCTCGGCTCGCGCGCCGCAATGTGCCCAGCATGGTGAACAATCCCGCCGGGCGGCGCGCATTGGACGCCGCGATCGCGTCGAAGGTGGCGGTGTTGAAGCCGGTGCCCGTCGTGGCCAGGTGGGCCAGAATGCGCTGCTCCGCCTCCAGCGCCGTTTCGGAGGTGGCGTAGACCGCGCCGACGACCGCTCCGGCGCTGGTACCTGCGACATACGACACGGGAACGCCTTCGCGATCCAGCACCTTGAGCACGCCGAGCTGGGCCATGGCGCGCGCCCCACCGCCCGAGAGCGCGATGCCCAGTTCACCACCCGTCGCGCAGGTGCAGCCGTCCATCCGGCAGGGCGCTCCCTTGCGCGTCATGGGCGCTCTCGCGCTGTCGCTACGATCTCGCGCCAAATTCCATTCCTGCGGACCTGTGCGATCCCCAGGCCGGCTGCCGCGACGTTCTCTTCGGTGCGCCGGTTGATCTCCGGACCGATCACGCGACGGGTGAGGGGGCTCAGCCAATCGAAGAGCTTGCCGAGCACGCGATTGGTCGGGCGCACGTGCTCGAGCAGGAGCACCTTTCCCCCAGACCGCACGACGCGCCGCACTTCCGCCAATCCGCGAACGGGATCCTCGACGGAGCAGAACACACAGGTGGCCGTGACCGTATCGAAGACGCCGTCCGCGAACGGGAGTGCTTCGGCGGCCGCCCGGACGAACTGCACGGGTCCACTGGCCCGGCCCCCCCGACGCCGGGCGCGCGCGAGCATCCGCCCCGAAATATCCACCGCCGTGAGCTGCACGCCGGCTGCATAGAAGGGGAAGTTGAGACCGGTACCGACGCCGATCTCCAGCGTCGAGCCGCGGGCCCCTGCGATCACGCGGCACCGCCGCGCCCGGCCCCCCATCAGCGCCATCGGTGCCTCGAGCCAGTCGTACAACGGCGCGATGCGGTCGTAGACCCGTGCGATGGCGAGCGCAGCCCGACGCGCGACGAGCGGCGTCATGCGGATTGTCCTTCGTGGCTGGGGAGCCGCGGCGCCCGATCCCGGGCCTCCCGCTTGACCTGCCGCTTGCGCCACAGGTAATAGATCGCCGGAATCACCACGAGCGTGAGCATAGTCGACGTGATCATCCCGCCCACCATCGGCGCCGCGATGCGCTTCATCACGTCCGCGCCCGTCCCGGCGCTCCACAGAATCGGCGCGAGCCCCGCCATGATCGCCACGACCGTCATCATTTTGGGTCGCAGCCGTCCGACGGCGCCTTCCTCGATCGCGGGCACGAGATCCGCCAGTACGCGCTTCCGGCCGCCCGCCCCCTTCTCCTTCCACGCCTCGTCGAGATAGACGAGCATCACGACGCCGGTCTCGGCGGCCACGCCGGCGAGCGCAATGAATCCCACCCACACGGCGACGCTCGTGTTGTAACCCAGCGCCCAGATGGACCAGATCCCCCCGACCAACGCGAAGGGCAGCGCGAGCATCACGATCAGCGTCTCTCCCACCCCCCGGAAGTTGAAATAGAGCAAGAGGAAGATGATGCCGAGCGTGAGCGGCACCACGAGCTTCAGCTTCTCACGGATCCGCTCCATGGACTCGAACTGGCCGCTCCAGGTGAGGCTGTAACCGGGAGGGAGGGCCAGCTGGGCTGCGACCGCCCGTTGGGCTTCCCGCACGTACCCGCCCACGTCGCGTCCCTCGATGTCCACGTAGACGGTGGTGACGGGAAACGCGTCGTCGGTCTTCACCGCCATGGGACCCTGAACCACGCTCACCTGCGCGACCTGGCCGAGCGGGATCTGGAGCCCCGACATCGTCGGGACGACAATCTCGCGCAGCTTCTGGACGTTGTCCCGCAGCTCCCGCGGATAGCGCACGTTCACTTCGTAGCGCTCGCGGCCTTCCACGGTGATCGCCGCGGTCATGCCGCCCGCGGTCGCCATCACGACGTCGTGCAGATCGCCGGCGTTCAGCCCGTAGCGCGCGGCCTGGGCCCGATCCATGCGCACATCCACGTAGTAGCCGGAGACGTTGCGCTCGGCGAACACATTGCGAGTCCCGCGCACCTTCTGGACGATCCGCTCGACCTCGATGCCGAGCTGCTGCAGGGTGTCGAGATTCGGCCCGTACACTTTGATGCCGACCGGCGTGCGTACGCCCGTGGCGAGCATCTCGATCCGGTTCTTGATCGGCATCGTCCACGCGTTGGCGACCCCCGGCAGGCGCACTGCGCGGTCCATCTCGCTGACGAGCCGCTCCGTCGTCATGCCGGGTCGCCATTGATCGTGTGGTTTGAGGGCGATCGTGGTTTCGTACATGTCGAGCGGCGCCGGATCGGTGGCCGTGTTCGCGCGGCCGACCTTGCCGAACACCGATGCGACTTCGGGAAAACTCGCCAGCACGCTGTCCTGATGCCGCATGATCTCACGCGCCTGGCCGATCGAGACACCCGGCACCGTCGTCGGCATGAACAGCAGCGATCCCTCGTCCAGCGGCGGCATGAACTCGCTGCCCAGCCGGCTCCATGGGAGCACGGTCGCCACGAGCACGACGCCCGCCCCAACGAGCACGCGCACCGGGTAGCGCAGCACCCAACCGATGACGGGCCGATAGAGCCGCATCAGCCAGCGGTTCACGCGGTTCGCCTCCTGCGGCCGGATGCGCCCGCGCACCAGGTAGCCCATGAGCACGGGGACCAGCGTGATCGACAGGAGCGCCGCCCCCGCCATCGCAAACGTCTTCGTGAACGCGAGCGGCTTGAACAGCCGGCCCTCTTGTTGCTCGAGCGAAAACACCGGCAGGAACGACACGACGATGATGAGCAGCGAGAAGAACAGCGGCGGCCCGACCTGGATCGCGGCCTCGCGCACGATCTCCCATCGCCGGCCCGCTCCCAGCTCCCCGCTCCCCGCTCCCTCTCGTTCCAGGTGCTTATGCATGTTCTCGATCATGACGATCGCCGCATCCACCATTGCTCCCATGGCGATCGCGATCCCACCAAGACTCATGATGTTGGCGCCGACGCCCATCGACCGCATGACGAGGAACGAGATGAGGATGCCCAGCGGCAGGGTGACGATGGCGACGAACGCCGAGCGGAAATGCAGCAGGAACAGGATCGACACCAGCGCGACGATGACCGATTCTTCGATCAGGGTCCGGTTCAGATTCGCGATCGCGCGGTGAATGAGGTCGGACCGGTCGTATACCGGCACGAGCCGGACGCCCGCCGGCAGGGTGCGCTGGACTTCCGCGATGCGCGCCTTGATCGCTTCGATGGTCTTGAGCGCGTCGCTGCCGAACCGCATGATCACGATGCCGGCCACCACTTCGCTTTTTCCGTTCAGGTCGGCCGCGCCCCGGCGGGGCGCCGGTCCCACCTGCACCGTCGCGACGTCTCCGACCCGGATCGGGGTCCCTTGCATCGTCGCGCTGACGGCGACGTTTTCGATTTCCGCCACCGTGCGCAGGTACCCGAGCCCGCGGATCATGTACTCGCGGCCGCCCATTTCGATCACGCGCGCGCCGACGTCGGCGTTGTGCGCCCCAATCGCCTCGACCACCTTCATGACGGGGATGCGGAACGCGCGCAGTCGCTCGGGATCCACCTCCACCTGGTACTGTTTCACGTAGCCGCCGAGGCTCGCCACTTCGGACACCCCGGGGATGGCGGTGAGCTGGTAGCGCAGGTACCAATCCTGCAGGCTGCGCAACTGCGCGAGGTCGAGCGAGTCGCTCTCGAGCACGTACTCGAACACCCAGCCGACCCCGGTCGCGTCGGGGCCGAGCGTGGGCTCGACACCCTTGGGCAACCGCTGCCGCAGCCCGTTCATGTATTCGAGCACGCGGGAACGCGCCCAGTACAGGTCCGTGCCGTCCTCGAACAACACATAGACCAGCGACAGGCCGAAGAAGCTGTAGGCCCGCACGACGCGGCTGCCCGGCACCTTGAGCATCTCCGAAGCGATCGGGTAGGTGACCTGGTCCTCGACGATCTGCGGCGCCTGTTCCGAGAACTCGGTCTGGATCACGACCTGCACGTCCGAGAGATCCGGCAGGGCATCGACCGGCGTCGTGGAGATGGCCCAGATGCCTCCGGCGATGAGCGCAACGGTGCCCAACCCGACCAGGAATCGGTTGCGGAGCGACCACGCGATGACGCTGGCAATCATGGCCGCTTCTGCTCCGTCCCCATATCCATGCCCGGCATGGCGCCCACGGCGCCCGTCGTGAGCCGCGACTCCGCGTCCACGAGGAAGTTGGCCGAGGCGACGATCCGCTCGCCGGCGACGAGGCCGCGCAGCACCTCGAAGCGATCGCCGGCGCGGGCCCCCAGGACGATCTCGCGCGGCTCGAGCGCGCCGGCCTGCCCGACGACAAACGCCAAGTTCCGCTCCCCGGTCATTACGACCGCCTCGGCGGGCACGCTGAGGACGTCGCGGCCCACCACCGCCTCGACCAGCAACGTCGCGTACATCCCCGGCCGCAGCAGGCCGGCGGGGTTGGCGAGCGCCACGCGCACGCGCGCCGTCCGGCTCGCCTCGTCCACCGTCGGCCACACGAAGCTCACCCGGCCCTCGAACGCGCGGCCCGGATACGCGGCGAGCTCAGCGTGGACCGGCGCGCCGACCCGCACGAACCCGAGGTCCTGCTCGAAGACCGCGCCCTCGATCCACACCATGGAGAGATCGGCAATCCGATACAGTTTCATGCCCGCCATCACCGACTGACCGGCGACGACCATCTTCTCGAGCACGATGCCGTCGAGCGAGGCGTTGAGTGTCAGCGTCTTCGTCACCTCACCGGTCCGCTCCAGCCGGGCGATCTGCTCGGCCGAGATGTCCCAGTAGGACAGCCGGCGGCGCGAGGCGTCCAGCAACGCCTGCGCGTTGCGCCACGCCTCGACATCGGTCGAGTCCACCGCGGCGGCGAGTCGCTTGGCGGCGAGCAGCTCCTCTTGCGCCGCGACGAGCATGGGGCTGTAGAGCGTGAGCAACGGCTGTCCGCGCCGGACCGGCATCCCCGTGGCATCCACGAACACCTGCTCGACGAAGCCTTCGATCTTCGTCGTGATGTCCGCGAGGTTGGGCTCGGCAGGCACGACCTGCCCGACCGTGCGGACCGAGCGGGCGAGCGGGCCGCGCTGCACCACGGTGAACGTCACGCCCATCGCTCGCGCCTGCTCCGGCGTGAGGTGCACGGGCGCTCGGCCCGCCAACCCTGAATCGCTGGACGCGGTGTCGCTCATGTCCATCCCAGCCATGTCGTCCGCCTTGGCCTTGCCACGACACGCGGCGGCCGCCAGCACTGCGGCGGCGAGCACCATCAATCGCGCCTTCATGGCTGCACCTCTCGACCCACCAGGGCCTCCAGTTCGCCAACGGCCTGGGAATAATCGGCCAAGAGCCGATATGTCTCGGTTTCATAGCGATTCACGGTCATTTGATTGTCCACGAGAGTCATGAAGGTGACGCGGCCGACGCGATAGCTCGACAGGGCCGCCTGGACTGCCGCGCGCGCCTGCGGCACGATGCTGGCCCGGTACAGTCGAATCAGGTTCTGGTCCTGCACGGCGCGCGCGCGGGTCTCGATGATCCGGGCGACCGTCTCGTTCTGCAGATTGGCCAGCTCGGCAGTCGCCATGTCCCGCATCGCCGCCATCTCCCGACGCATGGGTA
>JBOHSJ010000064.1:0-32578 GCA_050733035.1 Gemmatimonadales bacterium
TGCGGCGCGACGCGCGCCTGCGCCAGCAGCGCCAGCACCGCGCCGGCGAAGCGCTCGCCGAGGGCGACGTGGAGAAATGCGACGTCCTTTGGTGTGCCACGCGCCATCGTGTCTATGATCGATCCGCGCTCGGCGACGCTGTACGGCTCCTGGCGAAACGCCACCAGCTCCACCGCACCGTCCTTCAGTCGGACCAGCGCCGTCGAGATCCCGTCGAGCGACGTGCCCGACATGACGCCGACCGCGAGCGTTTTGCTCATGACTTCACCGCCGGCGGATCGCCCACGACCGGTCGGACGAAGCCGGCCGCCGCCTCGAGCAACCGCTTGGCTTCGGCGGCGTCCACGCGCTTGCGCACCATCACGATCGCCAGTTTCACGCTCCCCGCAGCGCGCTCGATCGCGGCGCGAGCCTCGGCGCGACCCACGGCGCAGCACTCCATCACGATGCGCTCGCCGCGATCGTGCAGCTTCTGGCTCAGCGCCATGAGGTCCACCATCAGATTGCCGTAGACCTTGCCGAGGCGGATCATGGCGCCGGTCGTGAGCGTGTTGAGCACCAGCTTCGTCGCGGTGCCCGCCTTGAGGCGCGTGGAACCGGTGAGCACCTCGGGGCCGACGACGGGATTGATGATCACGTCGCAGGTCCCAGCCAGCGCCTTGGGGGGCGTCCCGCAGGTCAGAAGGATGGTGCGCGCACCGAGAGTCTGCGCGCGGGTGAGCGCGACCCGCACGTAGGGGGTTGTGCCGCTCGCGGCGATCCCGACGACGACATCGCGATTCGTGACGCCTGCCGTGTCGATGTCCGCCGCGCCCGCGTTGACATCGTCCTCGGCGCCCTCGGCGCTCTTCACCAGCGCCGCGTATCCGCCGGCGATCACGCCGGTCACGAGCGACGGTGGCGTCCCGAACGTCGGCGGACATTCGGCGGCGTCGAGCACGCCCAGCCGCCCCGACGTCCCAGCACCGACATAGATCAGGCGCCCTCCCGTCTTGAACGCATTGACCAGAAGGTCTATGGCTCGAGCGATTTTCTCACGCTCGCCGGCCACCACAGCGGCAACGCTGGCATCCTCGGCGTTCATCAGGTCGACGATTTCGAGGCTCGACGCGATGTCGATGCGTTGCGTTCTGGGATTGCGCTGTTCGGTGGGGCGCGGATCCCGGAAATCGGGGTTTGCCATGGGAGGGAATTAGACGGAAGATTACGAAATGCGAAAGATCCTCACCCTGTGCATCGCCAGCGTGCTCGTCTTTGGATGCGCCCGTCGCATCCAGCCCCCGTTCCCGGCGACATGGCAGCTGCGCTCGCAACCCGTCACGGCGCCGCGGGCCATGGTCGTGACGGCGCACCCGCTCGCGACCCAGGCGGGGGTCGATATCCTCAGGCAGGGCGGGAACGCGATCGACGCGGCCGTCGCGGTGGGGTTCGCGCTCGAGGTGGTCCTCCCCGACGCCGGCAACATCGGCGGCGGCGGCTTCATCGTACATCGCAACGCCCTCGGCGAGGTGCACGCGCTCGACTACCGCGAAATGGCGCCGAGCGGGGCCTCGCGCAACATGTACGTCGATTCCGCCGGCGACGTAACCGACAAGAGTCTCGTGGGGCATCTCGCGGCCGGGGTCCCGGGCAGCGTCGCCGGCATGCACGAGGCGTGGAAGAAGTACGGCTCATTGCCGTGGGCCACGCTGATCGCCCCCGCGATCACGCTGGCCGAGGGGCACGTGATCGATACCGCCCGCAGCCAGTCCATCGGGTGGGAGCGCGAGACGCTGGCGAAGTTTCCCGCCAGCCGAGCCCAGTTCCTCGTGAACGACAGCGCGCCGCCGGCGGGCACGATGTGGCACCAGCCCGACCTCGCGCGGACCCTGCGGCTCATCAGCGACTCCGGCCCGGATGTGTTCTACCGCGGCCAGATCGCCGACTTGATCGTCGCCGAAATGCAGCGCGGCGGCGGACTCATTACCAAGGAAGACCTGGGGCGCTACCAGGCCAAATGGCGGAGCGCCGTGCAGCTCACCTACCGTGGTTACACCCTCTACTCGATGCCGCCGCCCAGCTCAGGTGGCGTGACGATGGGCGAGCTGCTCAACATCCTCGAGGGCTACGACTCATTGCCGCGGTTCGGCACGCCCGCCTACGTGCATATCGTGGCGGAGGCGATGCGGCGCGCCTTCATCGACCGCAACCGCTACCTCGGCGATCCCGATTTCGTGCAGATGCCGCTCGACCGGCTGCTGTCGAAGGAATACGCGGCCACGCTGCGGGCGCAAATCGATCCGCAACACGCGACCCCCACGCCGTTGCCGGCGACGAGCGGCGGCGAGCCGATGCACACGACGCATTACTCGATCGTGGACGAGAAGGGTGAAGCTGTCGCAGTGACCACGACGTTGAACGGCGGCTTCGGCAGCGCCGTGACCGTCACCGGCGCGGGGTTCCTGCTCAACAACGAGATGGACGACTTCACGTCCGCGCCCGGCAAACCGAACATGTTCGGGCTGGTCCAGGGCGAGGCGAACGCCATCATGCCTGGCAAGCGGATGCTGTCGGCGATGACGCCGACCATCGTGCTGGATCCAGCCGGCCAGCTGTACATGATCCTGGGCACCCCCGGGGGCCCGACAATCATCACGACCGTGGCGCAGGTATTTCTCAACGTCGTGGACCAAAAGATGTCGCTTGCCGACGCGGTGGCGGCACCGCGATTCCACCATCAGGCCTTGCCCGACATCGTTCGCTCCGAGGGGGGCGGCCTGAGCGAGTCCACGATCCAGGCGCTCGTCAGCATGGGGCATGCGGTCGATCGGCGGGGTGGCAGCGGAACCGTGGCGGCCATACAAAAAACCGCCGGCGGATGGGTGGGTGTTATCGACCCACGGTCCGCCGGCGGTGCCCTAGGCTACTGACGCGACTTAGTTCTTGGTATCGATATCACCACGATCAACCGCGACCCTCAACGGCTCGGTGATCGTCGCGAGGACATGCGACCCATCGGGGAGCACGATGTCCAGGTCCTTCGTCTCGACGGCGACGCCGGCTCCTGCGATCCCACCCACCACGGCGCCAATGACGGTGCCCTTGGTGTTCTTCGACAGGATCTGGCCGATGACCGCGCCGGCGGCCGCGCCCGCACCAACCTTGGCGGCGTCACGGCCGTTGATCTGCTGCTTCCGGTACTCGGTCTGCACGGAGTCAATCGTGGCCCTGATCGGGAACGTCTTGCCGTGCGTCTCGATCGTGGACAGCGCCACGGTCAGCGTGCCCGGCGTACGGCGGTTCGGGGCCGGCTTCACCGCCACGATGCTGCCATTGACGGTCGAGCCATTCTCGATCACGACGTTGCCGTTGGCGTCACGGACGTCTACGGCCAGCTTCGCCGTGAACGTGTCGCCCGGCTTGTTGCTGCGGGAGCTCAACTCGTCGTTGAGCGTCAGGTCGAGATGCGTCCCTGCGGGAACGGTAAACGACACTGGCAGGTCGGACGGATCTCGCGCAGTGTTATCGCGGTTGTACGACTGATCCGAAGCCTGATTCTGCTGGTCCACAGCACGATCGGGCTGGCCAGCTTGCCCGCCCCTTGGCGAACACGCGCCGATAGCGGTGGCGCTCGCCAAAACGGCAAAGGCGATCCAGTTATTCCGGGTCATGGTTTTCCTCTCGGTTTCTTGAGTGAGCTGCATAGCCCCAAAACAAGCCGGAAGCCCGAGAACCCGGTATTACTCGCAGGTGTCCAATCGTTCGCTGTAGCCGCTCAATCTTTCGAGTGATTACGGAGCCCCGAATGCGCCCTCGCACTCAATCGTCACCCGCGGACGTCCTCATCGTCGGCTCGGGAGCCGGCGGTGGCATGGCCGCGTATGTGCTCACCCGCGCCGGTCTCAACGTCACCGTGCTCGAGGCGGGCGGCCCGTGGGACAACACGACGGACTCGGCGATGTTCACCTGGCCGTACGACTCGCCCCGCCGCGGTGCCTCCACCAAACTCAAGCCCTTCGGGGAATTCGACGGCTGCATTGGGGGGTGGGAAATCCCGGGCGAGCCCTACACCGTCGCCCAGGGCGACAAGTTCCGCTGGTGGCGCGCCCGCATGGTGGGCGGCCGCACCAACCACTGGGGTCGCATTTCGCTGCGCTTCGGCCCCCGCGACTTCAAGGCCAAGACGTTCGACGGCCTGGGCGATGACTGGCCGATCAGCTACGACGATGTGCGGCCCTACTACGACAAGCTCGAACAGCTGGTCGGCGTCTTTGGAAGCAAAGAGAACATCCCCAACGCGCCCGACAGCCTGTTTTTGCCTCCACCCCGCCCCCGCTGTTACGAGCTGCTCGTGCAGCAGGCATCCAAGCGCCTAAACGTCACATGCGTTCCCTCCCGGCTTTCGATTCTGACGCGGCCGCTGCAGGGGCGCGCCGCGTGCCACTACTGCGGCCAGTGCGGGCGTGGCTGCAAAACCAACTCGAATTTCTCCGCGACGAACGTGCTGATCGCCCCGGCGCTCACGACCGGCAAGCTGACCCTGCGCACGAACGCGATGGCGCGCGAGATCACGCTCGACCAGACGGGCCGCGCCAGCGGCGTCATCTACGTGGACACGACCGACGGCAGCGAGCATCTGGCCGAGGCCCGGGTGATCGTCCTGGCCGCGAGCGCCTGCGAGACATCGCGGCTGTTGCTCAACTCCAAGTCGCCCTCGTTTCCCAATGGGCTCGCAAATGGCAGCGGAACGGTCGGCAAGTACCTCACCGATACCACGGGGACGGACGTCGCCGGCTTCGTCCCGAAAATGATGGATCACGTCCCCCACAACCACGACGGCGTGGGCGGGATGCACGTGTACATGCCGTGGTGGCTGGACAACAAGAAGCTCGCTTTCCCGCGCGGCTATCACATCGAAGTGTGGGGGGGCGCCGGGCTGCCGGAGTACGGCTTCATGGGCGGCATCCACCGGTATCCGCCCGGGGGCGGCTACGGGAAGCAGCTGAAGCAGGACTACCGCCGCTATTACGGCGCCTACGTGGGCTTCTCGGGGCGCGGCGAGATGATCCCGAACGAGGGCAGCTACTGCGAGATCGATCCCCATGTCGTGGACCGCTGGGGCATTCCGGTGCTGCGTTTCCACTGGACGTGGACCGATCACGAGTACCTGCAAGTGAAGCACATGCAGGAGACCTTCCGCGCCCTCGTCGCGGAGATGGGGGGCGAGGTCTACTCGCCCATGCCGACCAGGGAGGACGGCTACGGCATCGCGCCGGGCGGCGTCATCATCCACGAGCTGGGTGGCGCCCGCATGGGTGCCGACCCCAAGAGCTCGGTGGTAAACAGCAACTGCCAGACGCACGAGGTCAAGAATCTGTTCGTGGCCGACGGGGCGCCCTTCACGTCCCAGGCCGACAAGAATCCCACCTGGACGATCATGGCGCTGTCCTGGCGCACGTCGGAGTACATCGCGAACCAGCTCAAAGCGAGGGCGCTATGAAGCGGCGCGAAGCGGTAGGCACAATGGCGATGGCCGCGCTGACGGCGGCATTTCGCTGGACCCCCGCCGAGGCGCAGCGGGCGGCGAAACTGGTGCGCGAGACCGTTGCCCCGTACGCGCCGACGTTCTTCACGCCGCACGAGTGGGACACGGTCCGCGTGCTCGTGGACCTGGTCATCCCGCGCGACGAGAAATCGGGGAGCGCCACGGACGCGGGCGTCCCGGAGTTCATGGACTTCATGATGGGTGACCGGCCCGACGGGCAGATTCCGATGCGCGGCGGGCTGGCGTGGCTGGACAACGAATGTTACGAGCGGTCGGCCAAGACGTTCCTCACGTGCTCGGAGGGCGAACGGACGGCTGTGCTCGATGGCATCGCGTGGCCCAAGAAAGCGAAGCCGGAGATGAGCCAGGGCGTCGCGTTCTTCAACATGTTCCGCGACCTCACCGCCTCGGGCTTTTGGTCGAGCAAGATCGGCGTCACCGATCTCGGCTATCAAGGCAACACCTTCGTGCGCGAGTGGACGGGCTGCCCGGAGCCGGCGCTGCGCAAACTTGGCGTCCAATATGAGGACTGAATGAGCAAACGACTCGGCATCGGGATGGTGGGCAGCGGCTTCAACGCCAAGTTTCATTTGCTGGGATTTGTGGGCATTCGCGACGCCGACGTCCTCGGCGTGTGGAGTCCCAATCAGAAGAACGCCGGCGACACCGCCGCGATGGCGCGCAAGCTGGGCGTCGGCGAGGCGAAGTCCTACCCCTCGATCAGCGCGATGGTCGAGGACCCGGCGATCGACGCGATCTGGCTCTCCGGTCCCAATCATGCCCGAATCGAGAACGTCGAGGAGATGGTCAGCGCGCTCGAGCGCGGCAAGGGCTCACTGCTCGGCGTCGCGTGCGAGAAACCGTTGGCGCGCAACGTCGCCGAAGCGACGAAGGTCCTCGACTTGGTGAACAAGGTCGGCCTGCCCCACGGTTACCTCGAGAACCAGGTCTTCGCGCCCCAGGTTGAAGTCGGGCGCAATTTGCTGTGGGCGCGCGGCGCCAAGCTCACCGGCCGGCCCTATCTCGCGCGCGCCGCCGAGGAGCACAGCGGGCCGCACGCGCCGTGGTTCTGGCAGGGGAAGTTGCAGGGCGGCGGCGTGCTCAACGACATGATGTGCCACTCGTCGCTGCTCGTGCAGCACTTGCTGACCGACCCCACCAAACCGACATCCACGGTGCGTCCCAAGAAGGTCACTGGGCACATCGCGAGCCTGAAGTGGAGCCGGCCCGCTTACGCCAAGAAGCTCTCGGCATCCATGGGCAAGGATGTGAACTACGACAAGACGCCATCCGAAGACTTTGCGGCGGTGATGATCGAATTCGAGACCGACGACGGCCACAAAGTGCTCGGCGAAGCGACGACGTCGTGGTGCTTTGTCGGCGCCGGCCTGCGGCTCTCGGCGGAGCTGCTCGGCCCGGAGTACTCGCTGCAATGGAATTCACTCGACACCGGACTGAAGCTGTTTTTCAGCCGCGAAGTCCAGGGCACGTCCGGTGAAGACCTGGTCGAGAAACAGAACGCCGAAATGGGACAGATGCCGGTCGTTGCGGGCGAGGCGGCGGCGTACGGCTATGAAGCCGAAGACCGCTACTTCGTGGACTGCTTCAAAAACAAGAAGAAACCGTGGCTCACATTCGATGACGGATTGCGGGTGGTGAAGGTCTTGATGACGGCGTACATGAGCGCCGAACAGGGGCGCACGCTCGACTTCCCCGGTCCGGGGATCGAGAACTTCGTGCCCGCGGTCGCCCAGGGAACCTGGAAGCGATGATCGGCACGCTAGCTTTGTTGCTGATGACACAGCAACCGTGGCCGCAGCATTCGATGGACCGCCCTCGACCACCGGTGGTGGATCCTGGGCCGCCGCCGCGCGACGCGGTCGTGCTGTTCGACGGGTCGAGTCTGAACGAATGGCGCTCCGATGACGGGTCGCCCGCAAAATGGATTGTGCGCGATGGCTACATCGAGGTGAAGCCGGGCACCGGCACGATGCGGACCGCGCGGGAGTTCGGCGACGTGCAGCTGCACATCGAATGGGCCACCCCGGCCGTCCCGAAGGGTGAAGGCCAGGAGCGCGGCAACAGCGGGATTTTCCTGATGGGGATCTACGAGCTGCAAGTGCTGGACTCCCACCAGAACGACACATACCCCGACGGGCAGGCGGGCGCGATCTACGGCCAGAATCCCCCGCTCGTGAATGCGACACGCGGCCCCGGTCAGTGGCAGGCCTACGACATCGTCTTCCGTCGTCCCCGCTTCAAGACGGACGGGTCGCTCGAGCGACCGGCGCGCATGACGGTGCTGCTGAACGGCGTGCTGATTCAGGACAACTTCGAGCTCGTGGGACCGACCGCCAATCGCCAGCAACCGCCCTATCGGGCGCACGCCGACGCGCTGCCGCTGAAGCTACAGGATCATGGGAATCCCACGCGGTTTCGGAGTATTTGGATAAGAGAACTGAAAGACGAATGATCAATGTCCAATGTCCATTGCGCATTGGACATTGATAATTCTGCGGCGTTACCGATTCACCGAGGTCGGAGACTGAGCGTTGGCCGCAGCCGGCCGGAAGAACACCGCAAAGAAGATCAACACCGCCGCCGCGAACGCCGCGGGCAGCCACCAGAAGCTGCCCCACTGCAGGAGCGTCAGGCTGGTCGCGGTGCCGAGGAAGCTGTTGAACACGCGTCCGGCCACCTGCGCACCGATCAGCATCCCCACGCCGTACGTCACCAGCACCAGGAATCCTTGCGCCTGGCCGCGAATGGCCGGCGTGGACTTCTTGTCGACGTAGATCTGGCCGGTGACGAAGAAGAAGTCGTAGCAGGGGCCGTGAAGCAGCACGCCCAGGACGATCATCCAGAGGACCGCATTGGGCGCCCCCAGCGCGAACAGCGCGTACCGCAGCACCCAGGCGCCCATCCCCACCATCAGCATCTTCTTCACGCCGAGCCGCATGAACATGAGCGGCATCAGCAGCATGAAGAGCGTCTCGGACATCTGCCCGAGCGTCTGGGTCGCGGCAATCTTCCGGATGCCCGCCGCTCCCAGGAACAGCTGCGTGAAGTTGTAGTACGCCGCGAGGGGGATGCACAGCAGCAGCGACGCCGTGATGAACACGTAGAACGGCCGGTCACCGAGCTGCTTCAGCGCGTCGAGGCCGGCGATGCTACGCAGCGAGACGGGTTGTCCTCTGCCCGATGGCGGCGTGTGCGGCAGCATGAAGCTGTAGACCCCGAGCAGCACGCTGGCGATTCCAGCCGTGTACAGTGGCCAGGCCGTGGTCTCCGGTACCGCGGTCATCAGGCGGCCCAATACGAGACTGATGAACAGCCCGGCGACGATCCAGCCCACCGTGCCAAACACGCGAATCAACGGGAACTGCTGCTCCTGCGATTGGATGTGATGGAACGCGAGGCTGTTGGCGAGACCGAGCGTCGGCATGTAGCAGAGGTTGTACAACAGCAGCAGCAGAATGAACGTCGTCGGCGAGCCGGTGAAGCGCGGGACGGCACAGAGGATCAGCCCGCCCAGAATGTGCAGGAAACCGAGCACCTTCTCCGTCGCGAAGTAGCGGTCGGCGACCAGACCAAGAAAAAATGGAGCGACGATGGCCGCTATCGGATTCACCGTATAGGGCCAGAAGGTCAGTCGCTCCATCCCGTGATTCGTCATGTACACGGCAATCGTCGTGTACCAGGCCCCCCAGACGAAAAACTGGAGGAACATCATCACGGACAGCTTGGTCCGGATCACCGCGCTAGTCTGACGATACGGCGAGCTCCTTCGTGAGCCTGACGATGATGTGCGCCCCCGCAGGCAGAACGATGTCAGAGTCCTTCGTCTGCGATGCGACGCCGGCGCCCGCGATGCCGCCGACCACGCCGCCGATGATCGTGCCTTTCTTGTTGCCGCCGATCACCCGTCCCAGCACCGCGCCGGCGACCGCGCCGGCTCCAACCTTGGCCGCGTCCCCCGTCGTGACCCCGCGACCCTTGTGCACCGTCTCGACCGAGTCCACGGAGGCTTCGATCGGGTAGGTGTTGCCACCAACGGTGACGCTCGCAACGCTCAGCGTCAAGGTCCCCGGAGTACTTGGATTGGGCGCCGGTTTTACGTCGGTAATCGTGCCGTTGACGGTGGAGCCGGCGGGAATCACCACCTGCCCCGCCGCGTTCTTCACGTCCTCGACCACGCGGGCCGTGAACGTGTCACCGATCTTCGACGTGCGGGACGAAATCGTATCAGTCGCCGCGACGTCGAACTTCGCGCCGGCGCTCAGTGTCCGCATCGCCGGACGCGGCGGCGGCGCTGGGGGATTCGTTCGGGTTGTCGGACGTTGCGCGGGCGGTTGGGTGCGCGGGGGAGCCGGGGCGGTCTGACGGTCCGGCACGTCGCGCATCGCCGTCGTCGATTCCGTCGGCGCCAGGGTCAAGTCACGCGCAGTCGAGTCGCTCGCCTGGCTTTGATCCTGCCCCCTTTGGCAGGCGGCCAATCCGAACACTGCGGTCATCGCGATCATCGCTAACCGATTCATGGATGCCTCTCTGTAACAACGGTGTGCAATGGGTACCCGTGGAGTGGCGTCAGGTTTCTACAACCGCCGCCGCAAAAACTGCGGCGTGAGGCCCTGCAAGTATCCCGCGAGCAGCGTGAAACTGTCCGTGACCAGCAGGATGCCGAGCACGATCAGCATCGCCCCCGCGATGCGGTCCACCCACACAATGTAGGGGCGAAAGCGCTGAAACCAGACCAGAAACCGGTCCAACGCCAGGGCGGTCAGGAGGAACGGCAGCGCCAGACCGAGCGCGTACACCGCGAGCAGCATCATGCCCTGCGCCAGGCCGGCTTGCGTCGCCGCGAGCGTGAGAATGCCGCCGAGAATCGGGCCGATGCACGGCGTCCACGCGGCGCCGAACGTGAAGCCTACCACGCCCGAGCCGAAATAGCCGATCGGCTTGCGCGACAGCTGAACCCGCCATTCGCGCATGAGGAACGCGGGCCGGAAGATGCCCAGCAGGTACACGCCGAACAGAATCATCAGCACGCCACCCACGCGTCCCAGCCACACCTGGTACTCGCGCAGCAGGCCGCCGACGGCGGACGCCGCGGCGCCGAGCAGCACGAACACCAGCGAAAAGCCGGCGACGAACCAGAGGCCGTGCAGCAGCGCGGTCCACCGCCGCCGCTCCACGTCCTCCACCGTCATGCCGGTGAGAAAACCGACGTAGCTGGGAATCAGTGGGAGGACGCACGGCGAGAGGAAACTCAGCACTCCCGCCGCGAACGCGACAGCCACGTTATCCGCAGAACGCGACCGCGGAGACGACCGTCGTCCAGCGCGCGTCGGCACCGCACTCCGCTGTCGACGTGACGTTCATCGTGCGCACGATCTCGCCGGAGAGGAGCCACTGCTCGCGCCGCTCGTCCCACGCCTTGTCGGCCTCGAACGGGACGCCCAGCACCGTGGCGAGCATCGACGCGGCCAGGTCCTCGGCATACTCGCCGGAGACGGTCTCGTTTTGGCCGTAGCTGTGGTGCTCCGAGATGTAGCCGTGGTGGGAAGGATCGGCGGGCATCGCCACGCCGATCGAAGCTGCGACGAGCCGGCTGGGCTCGTTCGTCGCCGACTCCGCGATCACGGCGAAGACAACCTGACCGGGCTTGAGCATGCTCATCCCCTCCTCGCGATCCACCAGCTCGCAATGGGGGGGGAAAATCGAGCTCACCCGCACGAGGTTGAAGTTCGCGAGATGCGCATCGCGCAACGCCATCTCGAAGCTGGTGAGCTTTTCCTTGTGCCGGCCAACGCCCTTGGTCAGAAAGGCCTTGGTCGGGATGAACATTCGTGAGTCAATCAACTCGGGACTACCTCCCTTCGTACCATACCGCAGGACCCAACTCGACCGGCGGCTCTGAGTCGCCACCCCGGTCTACCGTCGCCTGCATCACCCGCGCCAGCACCTCGGCGGGGCTCAGCGCGACTTCCACCACTTCGACCTTCGACTGCCCACGCTCTTTGCCGCGCACGATGAGCATGTATTTCGCCGTGTAGACCCGCAAGCGACCTTCGGGGCCGGCACTCCGGCGTGTCACGACGGCCGTGCCCCACTCCTTCCCTTCCCGTTTGATCGGCCGAAACACGTAAATCGTGTCGATCTCGGCGGGCGGCACCTGCGCCTCCACCGCGGCGGCCAGCTTCGCCCACCCCGCGCCTTGCCCCGGCGCCGGCGGGGGGGGAGCTAGCGGGAAGACTGGGCCGGAGTCCGGACCGGGTTCGTTTGCTGCCATCGCTCCACATAGAAGCGCAGGACGTGCATGAAATCCTGCGCGTTGGTGACGACGCCGTAGGCCTGATGTGTGCCGCGGTCGCGCAGCTTGGTGACGACGAACTCCGTCTGGTCCACGCAGATCGTCGTCAGCGGCCGGATGTCTTCCGTCACGGGAGAGTCCACGAACGCGGGCAGCATGTTGCCGACCGCGATCGCGTGCAGCGCCGTCGCGACGAATACGGCGAATGTAGCGACCGAGGTGTAGCCACGCATCGCGTCCTGTGCCGCCAGGGTGTCCGAGATGACATCGGGCAGCGGTCCATCGTCGCGAATCGAGCCGGCAAGCACGTAGGGGATGTTGCGCGACACCAGCGCATGCATGATGCCGCTCGAGGCGATGCCCTGCCGGACCGCCTGCGCGATCGATCCGGCACGCCGAATCGCGTTGATGGCCCGCATGTGCAGCCCGTGTCCGCCTTCCACGCTCTCACCCGAGCTCGACATCCCGAGGGTCGTGCCGAAGATCGCCGCTTCGAGGTCGTGCACGGCGACTGCGTTGCCGCCGAGCAACGCATTCACGTACCCGTTCTGAATGAACCAGATCATGTCCTCGCGCGCGCGCGCGTGCACCAGCGCCGGTCCGATCACCCACAGAATCTTGCCCCCGCGCTGCATCTCTTCTCCGAGCAGCTGCGCGAGCACGCTGTAATCCACCGGCCGCTCGCGCGACACTTCCGTCGCCATGAACCGGAATTCGTTGGGGCTGTGCGTGCCCCCGAGAAATCCTTCGGCGTGAACGAAGATCCCCTCGCTCCCGTCTTCCGACGCGCCGACCGCCACGCGGTCGCCGTGGCGCACGCGGCGCGGTTCGGTGGTGACGAGGTCGTCGCCGCTGCGCACGATGACGCAGTCCATGCGCGGCAGCCGCGGGCGCCTCCACGCACCCGGCAGCTTGACGTAGGTCGGCAGGTTCGTGGTCGAAAAAAAACCGTCGGGGAGGACCCCGTCGGCGGGTGCGGGTGTGAACGTCGCTTCGGGCGCGCCGGACAGCGGCGGCGCGGCAAAGTTGGGTGGTCGGTACTGAAACCGGGGGCTGCTCACAGGCCGGGGAAAATACCCGAAACGAAACGGCTTTCACAAGAGCGAAACGGGATCACGATCGACCGTCACCGCGCGATGCGCTTTCGCGCGCCACGCGCGCACCACTCGGCCGAGCACGCGCGGCTCCGACGACTTGGTGAGAACGTGCCAGCGCCACTTGCCTTTGAGTCGCATGAGTGGACACGGCGCCGGGCCGAGCACGGTCAGCATTCCGTCGAGCCGCTCCGCCGCGGCGCGGCGCAGCCAGGCCGCCACCTTCTCCGCCAGCTCGGCCGTGCGCGCGTGGTCGCTCGTCGAGACGACGAAGCGGACGAGCCCGGTCCGGGGCGGATAGGGCGGATGCGGCGGTGTCCGGAGCGGGAGCTCCGCCGCCGCAAACTGCGACACTGAGTGCGCTGCGGCGGCACGAATGGCGTGGTGATCGGGCGCGCGCGTCTGCACGAAGACGCGGCCGCCGCGCGGCCCCCGCCCAGCCCGCCCCGCTACCTGGGCCACAAGCTGGAACGTCCGCTCCCCGGCGCGGAAATCGGGGAAATGCAGGCCGGTGTCGGCATCCACGACGCCCACGACCGTGACGTTGGGGAAATCGAGTCCTTTGGCGATCATCTGGGTGCCGAGCAGGATGTCCACCTCGCCGCGCGCGACGCGCTCGAGGATGTGGTGATGCGCCCATTTGCTCGTCGTCGTGTCGAGATCCATGCGGGCGATGCGCGCGCGCGGGTACCGCAGCCCCACAAAGTGCTCCAGCTGCTGCGTTCCCAGACCGCGCAGGCGCTGCGTCACCTGGCCACAGATCGCGCAGGTCTCGGGGATCGGTTCCTCGTGACCGCAGTAGTGGCAGCGCAGCGCGGGGGGCGTTTGATGCACCGTGAGCGCGATGGCGCACTGCGGACAGCCCGGCACGTTGCCGCAGGCGGGACACTGCACGAAGGTCGCGAAGCCGCGGCGATTGAGCAGCAGAATCACCTGCTCACCCCGCTCCAACGCTCCCGCGACCGCGCCGTCGAGCGCTTCGCTCCAGGCAATCACGCCGCTCTCCGCCACACGCGCAGCGCTGCGCAGGTCCACGACCTCGACGACCGGCAAGGGTCGAGCACCGATCCGGTCTGGAAGCGTGAAGGTCACGATACGGCCCTGCGCGGACTGATCGAGCGTCTCGAGCGACGGCGTGGCGCTGCCCAGGATCAGCCGTGCCCCCTCGAGCTGGGCGCGCATCACGGCGACGTCCCGCGCGTGATAGCGCGGCGCGGAGCCCTGTTTGTAACTCGCCTCGTGCTCTTCGTCCACGACGATCGCGCCCAGCCTTTGCACCGGCGCGAACACGGCGGACCGCGGCCCCACCGCCACGCGACGCTCGCCGCGCCGCAGCGCGCGCCACGCATCGGCGCGCTCACCGTCGGACAGGCCGGAATGCAGCACGGCGACCTGGTCGCCGAAGACGCCGCGCACCCGCGCGACGGTCTGTGGCGTCAACGCGATCTCGGGAACGAGCAGGATGGCACCGTTGCCGGTCGCGACGACGCTGCGAAGGACGTCGAGGTAGACCAGCGTCTTTCCCGAGCCCGTGACGCCGTGCAGCAAGGCAGGTTGGTCGAGGTTGGCGCCAAGAATCCCCTGCACGACACGGCGTTGGTCCTCGGTGAGTGAAGGTGGTGGCGCAGACGACAAGCCGGCAAACGGGTCGCGCATCTCCGGCACGAGGTCGTAGCGGGCGAGGCCCTGCTTCACAAGCTCGTGCAGAGCGTTTCTCGATAACCGTAAACGCTCCACGAGATGCTTGATTGGCGCACTCCCCCCAAGAGCCTCGACGGTCTCGTAAACCGCGCGCCGCTTGGGGGCTCGCTTGAAGCGGCGCTCGCGCTCCAGCAGCGAATCGAGGCCATTGCCGGTGAGCACGAACAGCCGCTCCGCGGCCGGCGCAGGGCCCGCGGGCCGCGCGACGCTCCAGAGTGGCCCCGGGAGAATGGCCCGCAAGGATAGACCAAGCGGCGCGCCGTAGTAGTCGGAGATCCAGCGGCCCAGATCGAGCAGGGCTGGAGACAGGGCGGGCGCTTCGTCCGGCGCGGCGGCGATCGCCTTGATATCAACGCCTGCTGACGGCAGACGGCTGACGGCCTCCGTAACAATCCCCACGACCTTTCGCCCACGCAGCGGCACAACGACGCGGGCGCCGGGGATCGCGCGATCCGCCAGCGCTTCGGGGACTTCATAGATGTAGGGGCGAGTGACCGGAACGGGGAGCACGACCGCCGCGTAGCGCGGCGCGCTCATCTGCGCTTGACGCCGAGACCGGGCTCCGTGGGAAGCTTGACCTGTCCGCCGTCGATCGTGGCGCCCTTGAACGGGTCGTCCACGGTGAGCGCCGCGCCGTCGAGATCGGCGGCGTCCACGAGCGGCGTGAAATGCGCGGCGGCGGTAATCCCGAGCGACGTCTCGATCATACAGCCGACCATCACCAGCATGCCGTGCGCACGCGCCGTCGCGATCATGCGCAGCGCTTCACGCAGCGAGCCGCATTTGGCCAGCTTGATGTTGATGCCGTCCGCGCGCCCGACCAGCCGGGGGATATCGGCCGCGATGAGGCAGCTCTCGTCCACCACGACCGGCAGGTTGTGCTTGGCCGCCGCGCGCCGGACCTCGCCGAGGCCCTCCAGATCGTCGGGCGGCAGCGGCTGCTCCAGGAACTCGACGCCGAATTCCTTCAACACGGGGATCATCTGCTTGGCGCGCGCGACGGTCCAGCCGGCGTTGGCGTCCACGCGCAGCGGCTTGCGGGTCGTTTCGCGAATGGTGCGGAGGATTTCCTCATCGCGATCGGTGCCCAGCTTCACTTTCAAGATGGGATAGTCTTCGGCCTCGCGTACCTTGGCGCGCATCTTGTCCGGCGAATCGAGCCCGATCGTGAACGAGGACAGTGGCGCGCGCTTGGGATCGAGCCCCCACAGCCGCCACAGCGGCTGGCCGAGCTTTTTTCCGACGAGATCGTGCAATGCGGCCGAGAGCGCGGCGCGCGCCGCCCAGTTCTTCGGCAGCGCGTGCTCCCAGCGATCTTCCGCCGCTTCCAGATCGAACGGATCGCGCGGCATGTGCGAGGCGAGCTTTTCGAACGCCGCGAGCACCGTCTCAAGACTCTCGCCGTAGAACGACGACGGATCCGCTTCGCCCCACCCCTCCTGGCCGTCGCCATCCACGATCCGCACCCAGGCGCGCTTGTAGCCGTTCGTCGAGCCGCGTGCGATGACAAATGGATGGCGGGTGGTGATGGAGCACTGCTCGACGAGCAGCTTCAGAGCCATCGATTCCTGTGGAGCCAGGCGAGGATGACCGCCGAGACGGCGGCCATGGTGGCGAGGGCGATATAGAACCCCAGCGGGTGGTGGGTGATCGGCATCTGGCTGAAGTTCATCCCAAAGATCCCGCCGATCACGACCAGCGGCAGCGCGATCGTGGCGACGATCGACAGCTGCTTCATCACCTTGTTCATCCGATTGGACGTCTGCGACAGATACGTCTCGAGCACGCCGGCGAGCAGGTCGCGGGTGGTGTCGACGGATTCCGTGATGCGGATCGTGTGATCGTAGACGTCGCGATAATAGAGCTGGGTCTCGGGCCGGATGTAGCCGCAGGGGCGGTTGGTCATGATGTTCAGCACTTCGCGCAGCGGGCTGACGTGGCGCCGCAACGAAAAGGCGGCGCGCTTGGCCTTGAAGATTTCGTGGATCAGCTTCTCGTCGAACTTCTCGAACAGCCGCTCCTCGAGGCCATCCACGAGGGCGTTCAGCTCCTCGACCAGCGGAAAGTAGGCGTCCACGGACTGGTCGATGATGTTGTGCATCGTCATCTCGACCCCGCGCGCCAGCAGGTCGGGATTGCGCATCAGCCGCTCGTGCACAGCGGCGCAGCCCTTCGATGGGATCGCGTGCACGGTCACGAGGAAATTCTTGCCGAGGAAGAAGTACAGGTTGGATGTGGCGAGGTCGAACGGCTCCGGCGTGCCTTCGTCAAACCGCACGACCGCCATCACGACGAAGACATAACGGTCATACTCCTCGAACTTGACGCGGGTCCCCGGCGACAGCGTGTCTTCGACGGACAGCGGGTGGAACGCGAACACTTTTTCGAGCAGCGCGTGCTGATGCATGTTCGTGCTGTCGATGTCCACCCACAGCTCGCCTTCGCCGGCCTGAAGAATCTCGCGGATCCGCGCGGGCGAGACGTCCTGCTCGAGCGTGCCGTCGGCCCGCCGGTAGATGCTGGCCGGCCAACTCTTCGAGGCTTGCGGCTGTTGCGCCGGTACGATGTTGACGGCCACGTCCTCAAGATAGTGCGCGCACGTGCGCGACGACACCGGCGGCGAGCAGGTCGAGCCGGTAGCCGCCCTCCAACACCCCCACGACGGGCCGCGAACCCATCCGCTCGCGCAGCGCCGCCGTCCATTGGGTGATGTCGTCGGGCTCGAGTGTGAACTCACCCAGGGGATCGCCCGCGAGCGAGTCGAATCCCGCCGAGATGAGGAGGATATCGGGACTCCAACCGTCGAGCGCCGCGTCCACCCCGGCGAGGAAATCGCGCACGTAGGCGGCGCGCGGCAGTCCGCCGGGCCGCGGCACGTTGAACACGTTGCCGACGCCCCGCTCGTCCTCGGCCCCGGTGCCCGGATACCACGGATACTGATGCATCGACACGAACCGGATGGACGGATCGCGCTCGACCAGCGCCTGCGTACCGTTGCCGTGATGAACGTCCCAGTCCACGATGAGCACGCGCGCGCAGCCGAGCTGCTGCGCGTGGCGCGCAGCGAGCACGACGTTATTAAGGAAGCAGAATCCCATCGCGCGATCGGCCAGCGCGTGGTGACCCGGCGGACGCGTGACGCCGAACGCTCGCCCGCTGCGGACTCCGTGCTCCACGGCGGCCAACGCGACGCCGGCGGATGCGAGGACACTCTCCCAGCTGCGCGGTCCCAGAAAGGTGTCGCCGTCGAGCGCGCCGCCGTCGCGCTCGGCCATCGCTACGAGCATGTCGATGTACGCGGGAGGGTGAACGCGCTCGATCGCGACGCGCGGCGCGGCCTGTGCCTCGACCCAGCTTACGCGCGCCGCCAGCTCCGGGCGGCGCAGCGCCTCGAGCACCGCCTCAAGACGCTGGGGCCGCTCGGGGTGCCCCGCCCCGCCGTAGTGATGCCGGCAGGCGGCGTTCCAGACGACCGGGGTGGACACCTAGTCTGGGCGGCGGGTGTGCAGCAACTGGCGCAGCGATTCCACTTCGCGCTTCATCTCGTTGCGCGCATCCGCCAGCTCCCGCATCGCTTGTCTGAAGTGGAGCCATCCGACAATCACGAGCACGGCCGCGCGCGCACACACGCTCGCCCACTCGATCTGATTGATCATGAGCAGCAGTACGGCGTTGAGCAACAGAAACCCGACCGCCAGGATCGTCACGGCGCGGGTAAACGCCCAGGTGCTCACCGGACCGGTTGCCGCCGGCCGGGCAGCACGATGAAGGGCGCGTTGGGCCCGGCGCCGAGGGCGCGCAGGCGGATGGACTCGTCCAGAATCGCGGCGCCGCGAAACTTCACGACGTACGCGTCCTCGTCCGCCGCGGTCTTGAGGGCGGCCCGCAGCGCTTCGCCCTTCAATTGGGCGACCGTAGTCGTCTCATCGACCTGAATCGACACGTTCTCCCACGCCGACGTCACCATCACGCGCACCGGAAATCGCTCTCCGACGGCGGTGGTCATGCGACCTCGACCTGCGACGCCAGCGGCAGCGTGGAGAAAAACCGGTCCAGCGCCTGATCGAAGAACAGCGTGGACGCGCGCACGCGCGTCACGCCCTTCTCTTTGTCTTCCCAGGCACTGAGCACGACTTCCTCGCCGCCCTGGCCGCGCAACGCCACGAAATTCGGACCGCTCTTCTCGAGAAAGGCCGACGAGTTGGGCACGCGCTCGGCGAAGAACTGCTGCGCCCGGGTCAATACCTCGGCGGGCGGCAAGGAGACCGATGTCGTATGGATCATCGCATTGGAAGGATCGTGATGCCGGTGGGTTGGCGCGGTACGGCGATGCTCGCGACCCGCTCCCGGCTGTTGAGATCGATGACGTCCACGGCGCCCGGATCGGCACCCACGCTCTCGGCCGAGATGAACGCCCAGCGGCGGTCCGGCGCGAACGCGACGCCGTGCGGCAATGGTTTGGAGGTCGGGATTCGCGCGACTTCCGTGAGACTCTGTGCATCAATGACCGACACGCTTTGCGCTTTCTTGTTGGTGACGATCACCCAGCGTCCGTCGAGCGAGGGCTCGACGTTGTAGGCCCCGGCGCCCACCGGGATCTCCTGCACCAGCTCGAGCGAAGCGGCATCGAGGACTTGCAGGGTGTTCCCGTGATTGCAGGCGACGTACAGCCGCCGGTCGTCCGGGGAGACCGAGACGAACGTCGGCGAGCAGTCGTGCGCGCCGGCGCTCGGCATCGTTCCATGTATCGCCGGTTCCGCCAATCCTTCGCCCGTTTTGTGGCGTCGCCGGATGCGCAGGCTTTGGCGGTCGATCTCGAGGATTTCGTCCGAATTCATGCACGACACGTACACGAACGATCCGGCGTGATTGACTTTCACGCCATGCGGCATGTCGCACGCGGGAAGATTGGTGATGGGCGTCATTGTGGCGGTTTGGACCACCGTGACGACGTTGACGCGCGGGTGGTCGCCGTGGAAATCGGAGTTGGCGACGAACGCGAGGGCGCCGTCGGGCGTCAATGCGATCGTAGTGGGAAACATCTCCACTTGCGCTCGGCCCAGCAGCGAATCGCTGCCCGCGGCCATCTTCCACAGCGACCCGTACGGCGTCCCGTGCGCGATCGTCACGTACCACGCCGAGCCGTCGGGGGCGACGGTCACGTTGTGCGGCCCGTCGATATCGGCCGGCATGAGCCCTACCGGAATGACCTCGGCGACCGCCAGAGCCGTGCCGTTCCAGGCCAGCTCCGTCACGATATCGCCGGACTCACTGGCTACGAGAATGCGATAGTGCGGATGCGCGGGGACGATGATCCCGGCCAACAGCGCGAGTATGGAGATGAGGCGCATCGGAAAAAAGATAGCGCCGAAGAGAAGTCAGCGCGCGGCGATATTCGGGTTTGGCAGACAAGCGTCCGCGGCGGAGAGAATCTGCTGCAGGACGTCGAATTCCACCGGCTTGGTGAGATGATGGTTGAACCCCGATTCGGCCGAGCGGCGGCGGTGCGTTTCCTGTCCCCACCCGGTCAACGCGACGAGGACGACGTCCTTGGCCCAGGGCTGCGCACGCATCTGCTTCGCGAGATCGTATCCGTTCACCTTGGGCAGCCCGATGTCGAGGATCGCGACGTCGGGCCGGAACTGCTTGGCGACCGTCATGGCGCTCTCGCCGTCGCCCGCCGTTTGCACCTCGTGGCCCATCATGCTGAGCAGCATCGCGAGGCTATCCACCGAGTCCACGTTGTCGTCCACCACCAGGATCCGGCAGCGCTTGCCGGACGAGACGCCTCCCTCTCGCCGCTCAGGCGCGGGCTGCTTCAGCACCTGCGATAGCGGGAGCCGGATCGTAAACTGGCTGCCCTTGCCGACGCCGGAGCTGTGGGCCGCCACGGTGCCGCCATGCAGCTTGACGAGCCGCTCCACCAGTGCCAGCCCGACGCCGAGCCCGCCCTGCGCCCGATCGAGGGACACGCCGGCCTGCGTGAACATATCGAAGATGCGCGGCAACAATTCGGACGGGATGCCGATGCCGGTGTCCTTCACGCTGATCACCGCGGTCTCGCCTTCGCGACCGGCGGAGAGCCAGATCTGGCCGCCCGGATCCGTATACTTCGCCGCATTGTCCAGGAGGTTCGCGACGATCTGGGTTAATCGGGTGATGTCGCCTTCCACGAAGAGCGGCTCGGCGGGATACGAGACCCTCAGCTGGTGGCGGGCGCGCTCGATCAGCGCGTTACTCGCCTCGACGGCGGCCTTGAGAACCGTCGCGACGTCCACGCGCTCGCGGCGCAGCTCGATCGTGCCGCGCGTGATCCGCGAGACGTCGAGCAGATCCTCGACCAGCCGGGTCATATGCTCCGTCTGCCGGTCGATGATGCTCGTCGCCCACTGCAGCTCCTCGGGGTTGGGCGTGCGGGCGCGCAGAATCTTGACGGCGTGGCGAATCGGCCCCAGCGGGTTGCGGAGCTCGTGCGCCAGCAGCGCGAGGAACTCGTTCTTGCGTTCGTCGGCTTCCTCGAGCTCGCGCTGCACCCGTTTCTGGAGCGTGATGTCGCGCGCGACCTTGGACGCCCCGATCACGTCGCCGGCAAGGTTGCGAACCGGGGAGATCGTGATAGAGATGTCGATCGGCCGGCCGTCCTTGGTCACCCGGACGGTTTCGTAATGATCGATCCGCTCGCCGCGACGCAGCCTGGAGAGGATCATCTCCTCTTCGCCCTGACGATCGTCGGGGATGAGCATCTGGATGTGCCGGCCGATTGCTTCATCGCTCGTGTAGCCAAACAGCCGTTGGGCGCCGCCGTTCCAGGACGTGATGATGCCCTCGAGCGTCTTGCTGACGATGGCGTCGTCCGACGACTCGACGATCGCCGCCAGCAGAGCCCGGCTGTCCTCGGCCGCTTGCCCGGCCACAGGGAGGCCGGAGGGGGCCCCCCGCGCAGTCACGCAGCGCTCGTGGCAGAGGAGCGTCGTGGAGCCCCCCCCCATCCTCCCCGCCCCGCCCACCAGCAGGACGGGGTCGCGCCCGGACGGCACGATTGGCTGTCCGCACAGGCAGCATGGCTGGCTCACGGGATTGAAAGACTTGTTTTTTGGAGACGATTCCAGGCGCAATGCGGGCCTTGGGTTCAGAGGGGCTGAGCCACCTTCAACTAAATGTCCCGCTCCGGCGAAAGTCAAGAATTTCAGCGGCTCGATCCGCGCTTGCGCGGGACCTTCGCGCCTTTTTTACGTGCTTCGGAAAGACCGATCGCAATCGCCTGTTTGCGACTGGTGACGCGCCCGCCGCGGCCCCCTGGGCCGCTGCGCAGCGTTCCACGCTTGCGGCGGCGCATCGCGCTCGCGACGCGCTTGCTGGCCGCTCGTCCGTATCGTGCCATCAAGACCTCCGGTGTACGCGGGATCGACTACTCGTTTCCACACACTTCGCATTGGGCCATGCGGATGAGGACACCGCCCTCCAGCAAGAGTTCCTGCATCGTTAGGGTTAGTTCCATGCGCTACGACGGTTGCGGCGGCGCCGACGGATGGGCGGTGGGGTCGCGCCGCGCCAGATGATTGGGTGGCGGTGCCCTTCCCTCGCGATGTTCGGCGTAGACGCGCGTGAACTCCGCCCCAAGCAGGATGACCTGCGCCGAGTAGTACACCCACACGAGCAGCACCACTACCGACCCCGCCGCGCCGTAGCTCGAGGCGACGCTCGACTGGCCGAGGTAGAGCCCGATCACAAACTTCCCGATGGAGAACAGCAGCGAGGTGACGAATGCGCCGGTCCACACGTCGCGCCACGCCAGCCGCACGTCGGGCAGCCACCGATAGATCAGGCCGAACAACAGCGTCATGACAGCCAGCGACACGACGATATTGATGGCCTGCAACAGGACCGGCCCGCCGAACTCGCTGTGCGCGATGCGCGCAGAGAGCGCGGACAGGGCCGCGCTCACGATCAGCGACACCATCAACAGAAAACCGATGGACACGACGAGGCCGAATGACCGCAGCCGGCTCAGGATCAACCGCTCGATCCCCGATTTCTTCGGATCGGTCTTGACGCGAAAAATCGTGTTGAGGGCGTGCTGCAGCTCGAGGAACGCTCCACTCGCAGCGATGACGAGCGTGACGGCGCCCACGATGACCGCGAATGTCCCCGTCTTGTCTCGGTGCGCGCCTTGGAGCAGCGCCTGCACCGCCTCGGCTCCCTGCCGGCCGATCAGACCGTCGATCTGCCCCACGATCTGACCGCGCACCGCTTCGTCCCCAAAGACCGATCCCGCAATGGCAATCGCAATCACCAGAATCGGCGACAGCGCGAACAGCGTGTAGTACGCGAGCGAGGCACCGAGCCGGGGCACGTTGTCCTTCGACCAGCCCGTGATGGCGGCCCACAGCAGTCGCGCCAGCAGCGGCACCCGGATCTTCACCGCATGGCGCCCGTGGTCTACGCCTGCTGCGCCACGCGCGCGCCGTGCTGGGCGAGCAGCGTGTTCAGCACGCCGACGTCCACCGGTTTGACCAAGTGCACGTCGAACCCCGCGGCGGCGGAGCGGCGAAGATCTTCGTCCCGCCCGTAGCCGGTGAGCGCGACAATCAGCAGGCCCTCCAGCGTTGGATCCTGCCGCAGCTTCGACGCGACCTCGTAGCCGTCCATCCCGGGCATGCCGATATCGAGCAGCACCACTTCCGGCCGGAAGGCCTTGGCGGCGTCCAGCGCCGCCAGCCCGTCGTACGCGGTGCGCACCTGGTGTCCGAGCAGCCGCAGCAGCGTCGCCAAGCTGTCGCCTGCATCATGATGATCGTCCACCACGAGGATACGGAACCGAACCAGATCGCTCTTGCGCCGCTCGGCCCCGACGCGCTGCCGCGGGCCGTCATCCGCGCGCGCGACGCGCTGATCGGCAATGGCCGGGAGACGCACCACGAACTCGCTTCCCTTGCCCAGGCCCTCACTGCGCGCTTCCACGCTGCCGCCGTGCATCTCGACCAGCCGCTTGACGAGCGTCAGCCCGATGCCGAGGCCCTGACGCGAGCGGTCTTGCGAGGCATCGACCTGCACGAACATCTCGAAGATTCGCGACAGCATCTCGTGAGGAATTCCGATGCCGGTGTCCTGCACCGAGATGACTGCCTCGTTTCCTTCCGCCCGCGCGCGCAACGTGATCTTGCCGCCGCTTTCCGTGTACTTCGCGGCGTTGTTGAGCAGGTTCGCAATCACCTGGATCAGCCGCACGGGATCGGCGTAGAGCAGCACCGCTTCGGCCGGCTCCGATACGATGAGCTCATGACCCGCCGCCTCGACCAGCTGGCCGCTCGCCTCGAGCGCGCTGCGCAGCACCGCGGTGAGCTTGACGCGCTCTTTGCGCAGCTCGATCCGTCCTTCATTGATGCGGGACAGCTCCAGCAGATCGTCCACGAGCCGGATGACGTTCCCGACCTGCCGCTCCATGGTGTCCACCACCCGGGTCCGGGTCTGCTCGTCTGCGCCGGCCAGTCGCAGGATGTGGAGGGCGTTGCGAATGGGCGCCAGCGGATTGCGGAGCTCGTGGGAGAGCACCGCCAGGAATTCGTCTTTCTGACGATCGGAGTTTCGCAGCGCCTCGAGACGGTCGCGCAGCTCATACTGCCGCCGGCGCGCTTTGACCGCCGTGCGCAGTGCGCTGATGAGCGTCAGCAGGCGTACCGGCTGATCGAGCACGGTGACGTTGCGGAGCGCGTTCATCGCCCACACAGCATTGGGTGAATCGGCGCCGAGCGGGGACAGCAGAATCACGGGGAGATCGGACCACGGCGGCTGATCGCGCAGCGCGTCCACGAGCAGATCACCGTTTTCCGAGGATATCAGACTATCGGTGAGCAGGACCGCCCCGGCGCCGGCTTTCACCTCGCGACACAACTCCGCCAGGTTCTCGCAGGTATGGAAGTCGAGGCCCGCGCCCTTCAGAAACTCGCCTGTCAGCTCGGCGTCGCGGCGTGTCGGGGCAACGAGGAGCAACCGCTCCGTCATTTGGAACGCCGTTCGCGAATTGTCGCCTCCCCGCCGACGAGGCGGGGAATCCCGCTCAGCACGCCCATAAACTCGGTGATCGGCTCGCCCACCGAGATCTTGCCGATCTCCATCCGCAGCTCACGGATCGTCCGCTCGTGCATCCCCGTGCGCTTCTTGATGACCGACAACGCAGTGGAGACCGCGCCGTGCACCTCGAAGTACCGCAAGAGCAGCACGGTGTCGGCCAGGTAGCTGGTGTCCACTGGCGAGTCCCCGCTCCCGCCGACCAGGCCGTGCTGTGCCATCACCATGATCGTCGTGACACCCTGGAGCCCCAGGTAGCTGAGCAGCTCGTGCAGGTGCAGCACCAGCAGCCGCTCGCTGGGCATCGCGTTCAGGTAGCCGGTGAGGGAATCGATCACCACGATGCGGGTGTGATTCTCCTCGATCGTCGTCCGGACGAGGTGCGCGAACTCTCCGGGTGACAGCTCCGCTGGGTCCACCTGGCGCAGCGAAAGCCGGCCCGATTCCACGACGTCCTTGACATCGAAACCGAGGCCCGCGGAACGCTCAAGAAAAGTTCCGATGTTTTCGTCGAACAAAAAGATCGCGGCGTGCTCGCCGCGCGAGGCGGCCGCGCGGGCGTATTGCGCGGCGAGAGACGATTTGCCCGTTCCCGCGGGGCCGAGGAACAGGGAGCTGGTGCCGCGAGCGAGCCCGCCGCCCAGTAATTTGTCCAGCGGGATCACGCCGCTCTTGATCGTTTCGCGCGCGTAGGACGTCGCGTGCTCGGCCGCGACGAGCCGCGGGTAGACCTCGAGCCCGCCGCGGAGGATGCGGCAGTCGTGGAAGCCCTCGCGCACCGCGCGACCTCGCATCTTGAGCACCTGGAGCCGGCGTCGAAACGCGCCGTACTCCGTCGCTTCCCGCTCCAGCGTGATGATGCCAGTTGCGATGCTGGCAATCGCCAGCTCGGGGTTCTCCGCGCGGGGATCGTCCACCATGAGGACGGTGCATTGCTCGCGGCTGAAGAAATTCTTCAACGCGATGATCTGGCGGCGATAGCGCAATGCCGATTGCGCCAGCAAGCGCAGCTCGCCGACGGAGTCGAGCACGACGCGGGACGCCTTGATCTGCTCGGCTCTCTCGAGAATCGCGCGCGTCGTTTCGGTGAGCTCCACCTCCGCCGGGTGGAACATGGTGTAGTTCGCCTCGGCCGACAGCGTCTCCGCCGGGGCGATCAGCTCGAGAATCTCGACCCCCTCCAGGCTCCAGCCATGCGAACGTGCCATCGCGTGCAGATCGGCTGCCGACTCTGACAGGGTGACGAGCAAGAC
Source organism: Gemmatimonadales bacterium (assembly GCA_050733035.1). Classification (GTDB taxonomy): domain Bacteria; phylum Gemmatimonadota; class Gemmatimonadetes; order Gemmatimonadales; family GWC2-71-9; genus 20CM-2-65-7. The sequence goes on from JBOHSJ010000064.1 coordinate 25,954, forward strand.
GCGCTCGCCGGCCTGAACACCGGCCAGGAGAAACTGCACGCAGAGCGTGGTCTTGCCCGCTCCCGTATCGCCTTCGATCGAGTAGAGGCCGCCGGCGGCCAGGCCGCCGTGCAGAATGGCATCGAGGCCGGGGATACCGGTGGACAGAAGTCGGGGCGAGTCGGGGGCCTCAGCATCGAGGCCCCGTCCTGGACTCATACCGGACTAACGCCGCCGCGGCGGCCGGCGAACAGCAACACGACTCCGGCGACCAGCGCCACTCCGCCGACCCAGGGTGGGATGAACCCGCGCCGTTCGGTCGTCACGGTCGCCACGCCCAGATCCACCTTGTCCTTGTCCTTCACATACGACACGCCTTTGAGCACAAGCACAATCGCTCCGAATACGATCAGCAAGACGCCAATGATGCCGGCCGGACGCATATTTTCCTCCGCGATGATTGGGACTACGCCAGCCCGCTCTTGCGATTGGGCTGATGCTGCGGCTGTGCCGCAGGCTCGTACTTGACGACGCTGAGATGCCCATCTGCCTCGATGAAGCTGCGTTTCACTTCACGCACATCACTCACACCCTGCTCGCGCAGCTGACCGAGCAGGTCGTCCACGGTCAGGAGCTCCGAGCGGAGATTGCGGCGCAGCACCTTCCCATCCTTCACCAGCGCCAGCGGTGCGGGGCGCAGCAGCCGGTGCATGACGCGCGAACGGAACGCGAGCCAGTCGAGCACGTAGTCCCAGAGGAAGATGGTCCCGACGAGGACGAAAGCCTCCGTGACGGACCGATAGTTCGCGGACATGCCGTTTTGCGCCGCATCCGCCACCAGCACCACGACGAGGAGGTCCGGAATGCTCAGGGTTCCCGCCTCGCGCCGAAACACGCGCATCAAACCAAAAATGAACAGGTACATCAGCGAGCCGCGCAGAAGCAATTCCGCGAGGCTTGCCGACGGAACGAACAGGTTGTGCCAGTTGATCCCCGCGACTCTCAACGCCCACTCTCGACGTAGGGAGGGATGTACCCTTGCTTGCTAGTCGCAGTTCCTAATTCTTTGGGTGCAGAGGAGCTAGTGCGGCGCTTCCGGCCACCGTTGGTCGGGGCGCGCGGGAGGCGGCTGATCGGCGTGCAGCCGGTCGGCTCGAATGTCGGCGTGGATGAAGTTCTCGGGCGCGACGGGGGAATCGGCCAGGCGCCGCAGCAAGGCCAATTGTCCGACGTGCGTCATCGTGTCGGCGAACGGACCCTGCAACAGCTGCTCGGTGGTGATCGCGCACGGCGCGCCGCTCGCCAGCAGCGCACCCACCGCTTCGACCATCGCGTGGAAACGGCCGACTTCCTCCTGGAAGGTGGGCAGCGGATCGGGTTTCGCGGGATACGACCCACCCTCGAAGAATGTGCGCACATAGCCCATCAGCGCCGTCATGTGCCGCACGAGCTCCACGGGAGTGCGGACGCGGCGGCCGGCGCTAAACGTCGCATAGTGATCCGGTGCCCCGCGCAGCGCCTTCTGCGCGCGGTAGGCGATGGCAGCGAGAAAGTGTCGCAGCAGCTGGCGGTCGCGGTCCACGGCGACAAGATACTATTGAAGGGCGCGCAGCACCTCGCGCGCCGCGCGCCGGCCGCTCGCCAGCGCGCCCGCGACCGTCCCGATCTGCTCGCCGTTCGTGGCCTCGCCCGCGAAGAACAGCGTGCCCTCCACAGGCCGCGCCAAGGCCCGCGGCGCGCCGGTGCCTCCGACGCCGATGTAGCTGTAGGCGCCACGCGCGAACGGGTCGGCGCGCCAATCGTGACTGGCCGACGCGTCGAGCAGCTCCTCGAGCTCGCGCCGGGGCACGGCGAAAATATCGGACAGCGCCACCAGGGTGCGCTCGAGCCGTGACGCAGGCTCCTCGCTGAGCAGCTGCTCGGCGGCAATGGCCCCGACATAGCCGGTGAGGATCGGCGATCGCACGGGGAGCGAGGTCCACCACGTCGGCACCTCGGCGCCGTGCGCGTGGAAAAAGGTCAGCCCTCGCCCGTTCGAGCGGGAATGCTCGCGCCGCTCCTTGAGAAACTCCGCGTTCTGCCAGAACGCCTGCCGGAATCGCAGCACGATCTTGAACACCTGCCCCGTCTCGATGCCCGCGAGCGCACGCTGCTTGGCGGGAAGCGGCGGGTCGAACCGCACGGTACCGGCCTTCAGAACGGCAAGCGGCAGTGTGATCAGGACAGTTCGAGCGCTCACGCTCAGCAACGGCGCGCGGTCGCCGCCACGGTACGCGACGCTGACCGTCCCGCGTTTCCACTGCACCGCTTCCACGACCGAGCTGCGACGAACCTCGGTGCGCTCGGGATCCAACCCGTCCCGCAGCCATTTCATCAGGGCGTCGCCGCCGTTGGCGATGCGGAACTGCTTGCCTTCGACTTCTTGCTCCTCAGCGCCGCCGTCTCTTTCGACCGCGAGCGACTCGGCGCTCAACCGCTCCGGATGCGCGGCGTAAAACCCTTGCACGAAGTCGCGGAGCATCCCGCGCCGCGACGCCGGTACGCTCTTCGACTCGAGATACTCGCTGACGGGAAAGTCTCGGCCGCGGCTCGCGACGCGGCGGGCCAGATCGTGGTTCATGCGATCGACCATGTCCCAAAAATCGCCCATCGGCTTGAACCGGCCCGCGCTGACGATCTCGTGCGAATCGGGCAGCTCCAACACCGCGAGTCCGGCGGCCTGGGCCACGGAGAGTGTTTCCGGCGCCTCTCCATGGATGAACTCGGCGCCCAACTCCAGCGGGACGGGCGCGCGGGAATCGTGGAGCGTGAGAATCCGGCCACCGACGCGCGGGCGCGCCTCGATGACCGTCACGAGCAGGCCGGCCTGCGACAGATCGCGCGCGGCGGCGAGTCCTGCCGCGCCGGCACCGAGCACCAACACGTCGCGCTTGCGATCCCGCCTCCGTGGCATGCCCGGGATACCTCCACGCTCGGGCTTAGTTCCTACAGCCCAAAGACGCATTGCGGCGCGGCCTCTTTCCCAAGGATACTGCGGGCGGAGGGACCAATGCCTACACCTGACTTCAGCAACGTGCAGAGCGGCAGTGCATCCACCACGCCCGGCACCGACCAGAGCAACAACGGCGGTCGCACCTACGTGGTCGTCAAAGGCGACAGCTTGTCCGAGATTGCCAAGCGGGAATACGGCGACGTCAAGGAATGGCGTCGTATTTACGAGGCAAATCGCGACATCATAAAGCATCCGGACCTCATCTACCCTGGACAGACGCTGCGGCTGCCGTAGCGCCGCCAAGGAGCTCCCATGCGCACCCGACTCGTTTCGACTCTGACCCTCGGCTTTGCCGCGCTGCTGGCCGTTGCGGCGTGCGGCAAGAAGGCCCGGGGTGGGACGGCGGCCGTCTCGGTTACCGAGATCGACCTGGGCCGCTCGCTCAAGTCCGATCTCACGATCGATGACAACACCAACACGTTCCGGCCATCCGACGTGATCTACGCTTCTGTGGAAACGAAGGGCTCCGGCCCGGCGACGATGGCGGCGCGCTGGACGTTCGACGACAATCAGCTGGTGGACGAAGCGTCGCGGACGATTTCCCCTAGCGGCAACGGCCCGGCGCGCACCGAATTCCACATTTCCAAACCCGATGGCTGGCCTGAGGGCAAGTACCATCTGGTCATCACGCTGAACGGCGCGACCGCCGGCACGAAGGACTTCGAAGTCAAGCGGTAACGGATCACAGCAGGGCGCGCAGGGCCGTCTCCACCTCGGAGTTCGGCACTGCGCGCGCTCCTGCGTTTCGGGCGGCGCGCAACGCCTGTGCGTCTACATGTGAGCCGAACGCCAGCACGGGCACCCCGCGCCGCACGAGATCGCGAATGCGCTCGTCAACACCGGGCTTACCCAATTCCAGAACTGCCAGGTCGAACGGCTCATCGCGCGCCAGCTCGGCGCCCTGAGCGCCGAGTACGGCCTGCAGCTTCCCGCGGAAGAAGAGGTCGCGGCACTCGACGAGGACGCGCTTAGCCATCGATGGACTCTACCCGAACGAGTTTCTGAGTCACCGTCACGCGCCGCCACAGATCGCGAAAGGAAAGGCGTTTCGGTAACACCAGAACTGCGGCGCCATGAGGCTCGTCAGCCAAACCATCCAGCGTCAGGAACGCGGGCGGATCGATTTCCCTGATGCTCGCGCGATAGAGGTGACCATGCCACACCACGTCGACCGAGTCCCGAGGCCCCAATCCCGAGGCCCTCTCCAGGAACACGTCGTCATCCACCTTGAAGACCCCGTCGGCCAGTCGCTCTCCCGACCGGTAGAAAACCGGATCGAAGCGTTGGCCCTCGTGCCGCGCAAAGTTTTGCTCTGCCGCCCAGTCGTACGCCTCCAGCGCGTCCACGTGAGCCCGGAATTCCAGATGATGCCGGAGCTCGTGGGTCAGGGTGTCCCACGCCTCACCGCGCCAATCGAACCCGGGATTCTCGCGCGCCAGCGCAGCGAACGATCCATAGAAGAGGACAATGCGGGAGTGGAGATCCGATCCGTTGCCGGTCCAGGTGAGCGGGACGCATTCGCCCAGGGTGTAGACGCCGCGATGCACCGGATCCGGCACGGTCTTGGGACGGACCTCGATGTCGGCGACGCCGCTCTCGAACTGGGTGGGAATCTCTTGTTGCAGGCGGCGAACGAGGGCCCGGAAATCGTCGAGCGTCAACCCGCGAGCTTGGTTGTCAGGTACTCGACGAGTTGGCTCGTCGCGACGCGATCCTGCTTGAGCGTGTCGCGATCCCGGACCGTGACGGTCTGGTCCTGCGTGGTCTGCCCGTCGATCGTGATGCCGAACGGCGTGCCCGCTTCGTCCTGCCGGCGATAGCGCCGGCCGATCGAGCCGCCGTCGTCGTAGAACGTGTTGAAGGAGCGGCGCAGGTCGTCATAAATCCGCTGCGCCTGCTCCGGCATGCCGTCCTTATTCACCAGCGGGAAGACGGCCGCCTTCAGCGGCGCGAGCGAGGGCTTCAGCTTCAGCACGACGCGCTGCTCCCCGCCTTCCGCCGCCTCTGCGCCCCGCACTTCTTCCTCTCGATAGGCGTCGCACAGCACGACCAAGGTCGTCCGATCCGCGCCGGCCGAGGTCTCCACCACGTACGGGATGAACCGCTCGTTGGCCTTGGCGTCGAGGTAGTCGAGCTTCTTCCCCGAATGCTGCTGATGGTTCTTGAGGTCGAAGTCGGTGCGGTTGTGGATCCCTTCGAATTCCTGCCAGCCAAATGGAAACTCGTACTGGATGTCGTAGGCATCCGCCGCATAGTGCGCCAGCTCGTCCTTGCCGTGCTGATGCCAGCGCAGCTTTGCCGCGCGGATCCCGAGCCCCTCGACCCACTTCATCCGCTCCGCCCGCCAGAACTCGAACCACTCGTTCTCGCTGCCCGGCTTCACGAAGAACTGCATCTCCATCTGCTCGAATTCACGCGTGCGGAAGATGAAGTTGCCGGGCGTGATCTCGTTGCGGAACGCCTTGCCGATCTGCGCGATCCCGAACGGGATTTTCTGGCGGGACGACTGCAGCACATTCAGATAATTGACGTAGATCCCCTGCGCCGTCTCGGGCCGCATGTAGATGACGGCGGCCTGCTCCTCGACCGGGCCCATGAACGTCTTGAACATCAGATTGAACTGCCGCGGCGCGGTGAGTGTCCCCTTGCTGCCGCAGACGGGGCACTGCGCGTCGGGCTGGCCGGGCGTCCCCTTGATCTTGGGATCGTCGGCGCGAAAGCGGTTCTTGCACTGCTTGCAATCCACCAGCGGGTCGGTGAACCCGGAGACGTGGCCCGACGCCTCCCACACCTTGGGGTGCATCAGGATCGCAGCGTCGAGACCCTCGATGTCCTGCCGCTCGTGCACCATGGAGCGCCACCAGCGCTCCTTGATGTTCTTTTTCAGCTCGACGCCGAGCGGCCCGTAATCCCACACTGAGCCGAGGCCGCCATAGATCTCGGAGGATTGAAACACGAAGCCGCGCCGCTTGGCGAGCGACACGAGCTTCTCCATCGTCCTATCGGCAGTTGAGACGGGCGACATAGGGAGCCGGAAGTTAAAGGTGCAGGGCCTCGCGCGCGACCTGCTCCGCCATCCGAGCAAGCGCCGGGCCGTCCAGCATCCGGCCCCCATCGGTGTCGCCGCCAATAGTATGGACGCCGATCAGGCCTTCGACCTTCCCGGCCACGACCGCCACCTTCTTCCTGGCGGCCTGCGCGCGCCGCACCACTTCGCCAGGTGCCTTCCCGACCAACGATGTCTTGTCGAAGATCCCTTCCGCGGTGATCACGAGGTCCGCCTTGGCCAGCGCCGCATCGAAGCCGGCCCGCTCGAGCACCCACTCCGCGCCGCTGGTCAACTCGGCCCGGGCGAAGAACACAAGTCCGGCGCCGAGACCTCCCGCGGCGCCACCCATGGGCATCATCCCCAGCTCCGGGCGGCCCGATTGCGCCCACAGCTCCGCCAACCGGCTCAGACCGGCGGCCAGCGAGGGAATCTCGTCGGGCCGGGCGCCCTTCTGCGGTCCGAAAATCGGGGCGGCGCCTTCGGGACCAACGAGTGGTGTCGTCACATCGGCCAAAGCGACGACGCGGGCCGTGAGTCCCCAGCCC
>JBOHSJ010000065.1:0-26720 GCA_050733035.1 Gemmatimonadales bacterium
GGCGGGTGGTGGGCTCAGCGAGGCGGGGGCACGGATCATCGTCGAGTATCTGGCGGCGACGCGGAAGATCCTGGGCACGATCCCCACGCAGAAATGCCTGGTCCTGGAGCGCTTCTTCGACGAGGCCGGCGGAATGCAGCTCGTGCTGCACGCGCCGTTCGGCAGCCGGATCAACCGGGCCTGGGGGCTCGCGCTGCGCAAGCGTTTCTGCCGCAGCTTCAACTTCGAGCTGCAAGCCGCCGCGACGGAAGACGCTATCATCCTCTCGCTCGGCCCGCAGCACAGCTTTCCGCTCGAGGACGTCTTCCAGTACCTGAAACCGGCGACCGCGGAGCATTTGCTCGTCCAGGCGATGCTCGACGCGCCGGTCTTTGGAACGCGCTGGCGTTGGAACGCCACGCGAGCGCTTGCCGTGCTGCGGTTCCGCGGCGGCCGCAAGGTCCCGACGCCGCTGCAGCGGATGGAAGCTGAGGATCTGGTTGCGGCCGTCTTTCCGGATCAACTCGCGTGTCCTGAAAACCTCGTCGGCGACCGTGAGATTCCCGACCATCCGCTCGTCAACCAGACGATCGCCGACTGCCTGCTCGAGGCGATGGATTTCCCCGGCTTGAAGCGCGTGCTCGAAGGGATGGAAGCGGGGCAGTGCACGATGATCGCGCGCGATACGAGCGAGCCGTCGCCGCTGTGCCACGAGGTGTTGAACGCGCGCCCCTATGCCTTCCTCGACGATGCGCCACTCGAAGAACGGCGTACCCAGGCGGTGATCACGCGCCGCGGCCTCGACGTGAAGACGGCCGAGGAGTTCGGGAAACTCGATCAGGCGGCCATCGATTTGGTTCGGGAGCAGGCGTGGCCCGATGCCGAGAATGCAGATGAGCTGCATGATGCGTTGCAGGTGATGGGCGCGGCGTGTGACGTGCGGCGTGCGGCGTGGCAGGGGGAGTTCGAGAAGCTCGTCGGTGCTGGCCGGGCGACGGTGATGGATGGGCGGCTGTGGGTGGCGGCGGAGCGAGTGCCGATGCTTCAGGCCGCATTCCCTGGCGCTTCGTTCGAACCTGCGGTCACTGCTCCCGAGCGCGAGCGCGCGAAGACGTGGACCAGGGAAGACGCCATCCGGGAGCTGGTGCGCGGGCGGCTCGAGGTCATTGGTCCCACGACGGCCGCAGATCTCGCTGATGCTCTTGGATTGCCGCAGATCGACATCGACTTCGCCCTCGCTGCTCTGGAGCACGAGGGATTCGTGCTGCGGGGCCGCTTCTCGGCAGGCGTTGACGGCACGGAGTGGTGCGAACGCCGGCTGCTGGCCCGCATTCATCGTTACACCCTCGACCGGTTGCGCAAAGAAATCGAGCCGGTCGCAGCAGCGGACTTCCTCCGCTTCCTTTTCAAGTGGCAACGCCTGGCGACCGGGTCGCGAGCCGAGGGCCCCGAAGGGTTGGCGGCGGTGCTCGACCTGCTGGACGGCTACGAGCTGGCCGCCGGCGCATGGGAATCGGATGTGCTGCCGGCGCGGCTGACGGATTACGATCCGCTGTGGCTCGACGGACTGTGCCTGTCGGGTGAGGTGGCGTGGGGACGGTTAACTGCAACTCGGCACACGGAAATGGGAACGCGGAACAGAAAAGCCGGGCCGGTTCGCAGTACGCCCATCGCGCTGTTCCGGCGCGACCGCGGCGAGATCTGGAGAGCCGGCAATCCCGAGGTCGATCCAGCGACGCTGCCGCTGTCCTCGACCGGCAAGGCGCTGCTCGCGGCGTTCGAGTCGCGCGGGGCGTTGTTCTTCGGCGATCTCGTCAACGCCACCGGGCTGCTCCGGACTGAAGTCGAAAAGGGCCTCGGTGAGCTGGTCGCGTGGGGGCTGGTTTCGTCGGACAGCTTCGCCGGGCTGCGCGCCCTGCTTGTGCCGTCGGATCGGCGCCGGCCGATCGGACCGGGAGCCTACCGGCGCCGTGGTCGCATCGCGCCGTTTGGCGTGGAGACCGCGGGACGCTGGGCCCGCACGCATGCCCGGCCGCCGGTCGCCGAGGAGCAGATCGCCGAGGCCATCGCCTGGCAGCTGCTGCGGCGCTACGGCGTCGTGTTCCGCCGCCTCGTGCAGCGCGAGACGTTGCTCGCGCCGTGGCGCGACATCCTCCGGGTGTACCGGCGCCTCGAGGCGCGCGGCGAGATCCGCGGCGGGCGTTTCGTCGGCGGCTTCTCAGGGGAGCAGTATGCGCTACCTGAAGCGATCGGACTGCTGCGGAGCACACGCAGGGAGCAGGGAGCTGACGAGTTGATCGCCGTCAGCGGCGCCGATCCGTTGAACCTGGTCGGCATCCTGACGCCCGGCGACGCCGTCCCCGCCATCACGACGAACCGCATCCTCTACCGGGACGGCGTACCGATCGTCGTGAAAGAAGGAGAAGGGAAGGGCGAGCGGTTCCTCGTGGACGTGCCTGCTGAAGAACGCGACATCCTGCGCGGCGCGCTGCTGCGGCGCCGGCCGGCGCCGCTGGTGCGCACCTACCTCGGCAAGAGCAAAGCGGCCGGCTAAGCCTTCAGTTTTTCGAGGTACTTGCTGCGCAGCTTCGCCACCTTGGGCGCGATCACCGCGCGGCAGTACGGCTGGCTGGGATTCCTTCTGTAGTACTCCCGGTGGTACTCCTCCGCGGGATAGAACGACGTCAGCGGCTCGATCTTCGTCACGATCGGATCATCGAACACGTGCTCGGCCTCCAGCTCCCGCATCACGTCCTCCGCGGTGCGGCGCTGCCCGTCATCGTGATAGAAGATCGCCGAGCGATACTGCGTGCCGACGTCGCCGCCCTGGCGGTCGAGCGTCGTCGGGTCGTGCAAGGTGAAGAACACGCCCAGCAAATCGTGGTACGAGAGTTGGTCCGGATCGAAGGTGACCTGGACGACTTCGGCATGGCCGGTCGTGCCGGTGCACACAGCCTCATAGCTCGGATTCGGGACGTGCCCGCCCGCATAGCCGGAAACGACCTTGGTAACGCCGCGCAGCTGCTCGAAGACCGCTTCGAGGCACCAGAAGCAACCGCCCGCGAGAGTAGCAACCTGATGGTTCATGCCTTGATTCTCGCTGGGCCGTCAATAGGCGGCAAACGTGATCGGCTGACGAATCGTCACGCGTGCCGCGCGACCGCGAATGCGCGCGGGCCGGTACAGCGCCGCCACCACGACGCGCTTCGCCTCGGCGTCGAACACCGGGTTCGGGCTCTGGACGATTCTCACAGTTGTGGGAAGGACGCGTCCAACTGTGTCGAGCGTTGCTTCCACAATCACGGTTCCACCGATGCGGAGGGCCTGCATTTCGGCGGCGTACCGGATCGGAGGGTGCGAGATCAACGCGGGCTGCTCATCAACGGCTCCGACGGCGCTGGGCGCCGCGAATGGGGCCGGGCGCTGCTGGATGCCGCGGCGGCTGATGCGAATCGAGTCCGCCAGCCGCTTGAGGAACGGCGCGAGATCGACTCCGCGCGCGGTGAGATCGCGATAGCCCTCGAGCGCGGCGTCGAACGAGATCGTCGCCAGGCTATCGCGGTGCTTCAGCTGCAACGCCTGCCCCTGAACCAGCAGTGCGTAGACCTGCTCGGCGGCGCTCGGCTGATTCACGCTGTCGAGCGCCAACCCAGTCAGCGTCAGGGCGCTGTCCACACGCCGCGTGCGCAGCTGCTCGCGCGCGGCGGTCACCAGCCGGGTGGGGCTTTCTGGCGGGGGAGGGCTCAGATCGAATCCCAAAGTCACCTCGCTGCGCACCGCGTGACCTTTGCGCTGCGCCGGGGTGAACCGTGCGGCGAGCATCATCTGCATCAACGGCGCTTCGAATGCCGGGTCCGGCGTCTCGAGGACCAGCAGCTCGCGCTCCTGGGCACGGCCGAGCGTGTCGATGATCGCCCGCACGATCGCGTGACCGCCCACGCGCCGGCGCCGTAGGTCCGGCGGATAGGCGATTGGGGGGCCTGAACGCCACACGGCGCGCTGATCCAGCTCGCTGTCGGGATAGACGCGGAACGGGCGCGCTTCCGATTCGAAGATGTCGGCAAGGCCGGGCGCATTATCGTCCAGTCCCTTGGCCGTCGTGATGTGATGCTCCACGATGACGCGCCGAAAGTTCAGGCGGGTCAGGCTGTCATTGCCGCGTAGATGTTCCAGGATGCCGCGCCACACGAATGCCCTGACGCTGTCCATCATATAGAGCGCGGACCCGAGTGCCTGGGTGAGGGCCGAGTCGGCGCCCTGATAATCGCGAGCCGAGATGCGTTCGCGCGCGACAGTCACGAGCTGCTCACTGCGGCTCTGCGCGGCGACGCGTTGGGCGGCCGGGGAGGCAGCGATGAGCGCGATCAGGAAGACACGGCGCGACACGGTAGACCTAGTACACCGGCAGACAGTCCTAGTGCGACGCGAGGTAGCGCAACACGACCAGGTTGTAATAGGGCGGATTGCCCTGGTGGGGCGGATGTGCAGCGCCCGGAACGGTCACTGTCGTGTCACTCTGCAGGCAGCGCGCCAGCTCGGCGTTGATGAGCTGGAATATTCGCGGGCTGTTGGCTCCCCGGATCAGGAGGACCGGCTTCGTCACGCGCCCGAGCTCGGCACAGGAGATGGGAGGCAGGTACTGCTCGCGGTTCGCCAGCATTTCGAGACGCATCTCGAAGGCGTGGGCGAGCATATTGGCACGCGCCCCGGCGGGGAGGTTGTCGAAGCTGCCGCGTCCAGTGATGCCGTCGACGAAGGCCCGGATGCCACCGACCGAGTCACCGCGCGCGAACGCGCGACGCGCGGGGTCGAGAACGTTGAGGTAGAAAGCGCGCCGCTCCGCGTCGCCGGCTTCCGAGACGGTCAGCAGCGGGAGAATCGGCGGTTCTGCCAACACCAGGGAGCGGACGAGCTCCGGATGCTCACGAGCCAAGGCCAGGGCCGTGTACGCGCCGTAGGACGACCCCACGATGTGTGCCGGCGCGAGGTCGAGCGTCAGCAGCAGCGCGGCAAGGTCTTCGGCGTGGAGCTTGGGCGAATATGTCTGCGACGAGTCCGCTACCTGCGGATTCGGCGGGTGAAAACGGCGGCTATATACGAGCACGCGGTAGGACTGCGCGAAGAGGTTCTCCTGCCCACCCCACGCCCGGTAGTCGCCCATTGTGCCGTGCACGAAGACCACGGGGATCGCGCCGCTGTCGCCGAGGACGCGGTATGCGAGCCGGGTGCCGTTGACGCTCAGCGCATACAGCGGGCGCTCAACAGGGCGGACTGGCGGGGCGGCGGGCGGCGCGACGATGGCGGGAGTGTTGTCGGGGGCCGGGTTGCCGCCGCAGGCGGCGATGAGGACCAGGCTTATCCCCAATCCTTTGATCCGGGTGCGACGCGCCGCATGGCGCGCAAAAAGCTGAATGCTCCAGGAGAATCGCGGGGGGCAGGGTCTGCCTGTTTGATGTCGCACTGTAATCCTCGAACCTCCTCGGCAAGAACATTCACCGTTCCATCATCCTTGGCGAGCTTGCCGTGCACCAGCACGAACGGCTCACCGCGGACAGCCGCACGATAGCGATCGTACACATCGGGCCGCACGATCACATTGGTCATGCCGGTCTCATCTTCGACCAGCAGGAAGACGATTCCCTTGGCGGTCTCCGGTCGTTGGCGAGCGACGACGAGTCCCGCCACCCGGCATTTTGTCCCGGCCTTCAGTTTGTCCAAATCCCGATTGAGCGTCAGGTCAGATGGCAAAGCGTTACGTACCAACGACAAAGGATGTCCGCTGGCCGAGAACCCGAGGGTGGCGTATTCGGCCAGCAGCCGCTCGTGAGCCGCCAGGCCGCCGAAGTGCAGCTGTTCGTGGGGGTGATTCAGGGCCAGCTCGAGCTGGCGGCGCCCGCGGCCGTCTCCCGAGCGGGAGGCCTTGGGGGGCAGCCACAGGCCGACTTGCCACAGCAGCTCGCGCCGGGTGAGACCGAATCCGTCGCAGCCGCCGACCCACATGAGCGCTTCGATGGCAGTGCGTTTGAGCTGCGGCGGCGCGCGCCGGACGAAATCGCCGACGCTCGTGAACGGCCCATGCTGCTCTCGCTCGAGGACACAGGCTGTCGCTGTCTCTTCACTCCAGTGTCGTACGAACCCCAACCCAATACGAACTGCTCCCTGCTCCCTGCTCCCTTTTCCACCGTGCACCAGACATCGCTCACGTTGATATCGGGCAAGCGCAGCTCGATCGCGTTGCGCATGGCGTCGCGGCCAAGCGCGTCGATCGAATAGAAGCCCATCGGCTGATTATTGAAGAGCGCGACGTAGTACTCGACGGGGTGGTAGTGCCTGAGCCAGGCTGATTGGTACGCCAGGAGACCGAACGCCACCGCATGCGATTTGGGAAACCCGAACTCGCTGAACGCGGTCACTTGACCGAACACTTTTACCGCGGTGGCCTCGGGCACACCGCGAGCCAGTGCGCCTTGGCGGAATTCCTCCCAGAAGCCCGCGATCAAATCGTGCGAGCGCCGGCGGCTCATCGCGCGGCGCAGCGCTTCGGACTGTCCGGTCGTGAATCCCGCGAGCGCCTGGCAGACCTGCAGCACCTGATCCTGATAGAGAATCACCCCCAGCGTTTCGGCGAGACAGTCGCGCAGCAGCGGATGATCGACGGGTGGCTCGTAGGCGCGGCCGGCCGCGTGCGCGCGGCGTTGCTCTTCGCGCCGGCGCACGTACGGGTTGACCGCGCCGCCGACGATGGGACCGGGCCGAACGATTGCGACTTCGACTGCGAGGTCTTCGAGGTTACGCGGCCGGCTGCGCCGGATCATCTGGATCTGTGCGCGGCTCTCGATCTGAAACAGGCCGATCGTGTCGCCGGCGCAGATGCGGTCATAGATGACGGGATCCTCGAAATCGATGCGCGACAGATCCGGCGGTGTGCCCCCCCCCGGGCGGCGCGCGATCAGCTCGACGCATTCCTCCACGAGCGACAGCATGCCGAGCGCCAGGAAATCGATTTTGATGAAGCGCGCGTCGTCGCAGGAATCCTTGTCCCACTGGCAGACGACGCGGTCCTCCATCGCGGCGCGCTCGAGGGGAACCAGCTCGATGAGCGGGCGCGACGAGATGATCATCCCGCCGGGATGCTGCGAGACGTGACGCGGCAGCCCGCGGATCTCGTGCGCGAGCTCGCACAGGTCCTTCCACAATGGTGCATCCTTGCGGCCAGCGAATCCCGGTAGCTTCTCCATCTCGTCCGTCAGCCCGTCCGCCCGTCCGTCCGCCAGTTTTGCCACCAATTCGATTTCGCCGAGCGGCAAATCGAGCGCTTTGCCGATCTCGCGCACCGCTGAGCGCAGCCGGTACGTCGGGAATGTGCACACGAGCCCGGCGTGCTCGGTGCCATAGCGCGTGTAGACGCGGCGGATCAGCTCCTCGCGGATCTCGCGCGGGAAATCGAGATCGATATCGGGGACGGACGCGAGCGTTTCGTTCAGGAAGCGGCCGAGGAACAGCTTGTTGGCGATCGGATCGATATGGGAAAGACCGAGGAGGTAGCAGACGATGCTCGACACGGATGAGCCGCGCCCCCGGCCGGGCAGCAGATTACCACTGGCGCGACGCGAGCCGCGACGGATATCCGCCGCGACTTCACGCGCGAGATCGAACAGGTCGTGATAGACGAGAAAGAAGCCGCTGAGCTTATGGTGCTCGATGAGCTTCAGCTCTTCGTCGAGCCGGCGCACCGCCTGGGCATGGTAGAGGGAGCCGGGCGGGTAGCGTTCCTGCATCCGCGCCTGGCACAACTCGGCGAGGGCCTGTGGTGCTGGGGCGCGATCAGCCCCGCGGAAGTCGGGGAAGGTGTAGCCGAGGTCGCGGGTGATGTCGAAAGCCTTGCAGCGCTCGGCGATAGCCAAAGTAGTGGCGACAGCATCCGGACAGTCTGCGAACAGCGCCACGATTTCGTTCAGTGGCCGCAAGTAAAACTCGCTGTTCGGATTTCTGACCCGATGCGACCCATCGAGCGTCGACCGGTGGCGGATCGCGACCATGACGTCGTGGAGGCGATGCAGGGCGCGGGTGTGATAATGAACGTTCCCGGACGCCAAGACGCCAAGTTGCAAGTCTGCCGACACGTCGATTAACGCGCGACTGAGCGCCAAGTCCCCCCGCACACGATTCCTCTGGATTTCCACCAAAAACCGGTCGCGTCCGAACATCGCCTTGCACTGCTCGGCGAGTTTGCGGGCCGCGCTCAGCCCTTCATTCTCCAAAGTCCGCGGCAACAAGCCGTCGCGACGCGACCCGGAGAGGATGATCAGCCCGTCTTGTCGCGCTACGATCGCGCTGAGCGGGAGCCGCGGGTCGAGTCGCTCGGCGCCGAGGTGTGCTTCCGTGAGCAGCCGGCACAGGTTCGTGTATCCCCGTGCCGTCTCGGCGAGCAAAACGAGCTGTGAGCCGTCGGTCAGCGTGACAGCGGCGCCGGTGATCGCCTGAATCCCGAGCGGCTGGGCGGCGTGCGCGAACGCCAGCGAGCCATAGATGCCGTTGCGGTCGGTGAGCGCGAGGGCGGGAAGCCCTAGCCGATGCGCTTCAGCGAGGAGCTCGTCGGGCGGCGAGGCGCCATCGAGGAACGAGTAGGCGGAATGACAATGGAGTTCTGCGTACATCACGGCATCTGCGCGAACCATTGCCCAGTGGTCAGATCCTGATACAACACCAGGCGTTTGCCACCCTCCATCATCACTTCCATGTAGGCGCGTGAAATCAACTGACGCCACCATTCATCGTCGATGCGCCACGATTCCAGAATGGCTTCGACTGCTCCGGCCGTCCGGCCGTTCGGCCGTCCGACCGTCATGAGACCGGATTCATTCAACTCCACCGTAACCGTGCGGGGCTCGTTTACGGCTCGAAGTCGATCAGTGCGTAGCGGCGTTCGGGCAGGCGCGACCATGGCTGCACCTCGATGATGTGATAGAGCACCGCGCGCCTCACGCGCATCCGGATTTCGCGCGCGGCGCTCTGTAGAGCGCGCTGCTGGCCGGCACGCGCGGCCGCCTGCGCATCGCGCGCGAAAAGCTGCAGCTCCGTCGTGCCGGGAGCGAAGGCGGTGAATTCGAGAATGAGCCGCTCGACGGCGCCGGTCGGCGGCGATTGCTCGAGGCGCGTCTTGAGCGGCGCGGCGATGCGGCCGGCATCGGCGGTCGGGTCCTTCAACAGAATGTTGGCGAGCCAGGAACGTGTAGGGGTGCAGCATGCTGCGCCCCTACCACCGTCCCCGCCCCCCCCACCCGATTCCAAATCCGCCCGCAGGCGCACCCCGTGCACGCGCCAGCCGATGCGACGTGGAGCTTTAAGCGCGCGTGCGATCAGCTGATCGAGTGCATGATGCAGCAGCTCGTGCTCGCCGACCGGCGTAAAGAACGAGAGCGCGGCGACGATCGGCTCGGGCGCGAGACGTCCCTTGACCGGCTCGGCGATCCGGCCCGCGGCGAGCTGCCACAACTGTCGCCCCATCGCGCCGAACTGCGCGGTGATCGCCGCTTCAGGGAGAGCGGCGAGGGCGCCGAGTGTGCGGATACCGAGGCGGCGGAAACGGCGATGCGTGTCTGCGTCGAGAGGGAGGACGGCGATGGGTTGGGAAGCGAGAAAATTCTGTTCTTCACCTACCGGCACAACGACCGCTTCGCTCGGCTTGGCGCGGCTTGCGGCCACCCAAGCGGTGAATTTTCCAACTCCCCAACCCAGCCGGACGGCCGGACGGCCAGACGGCCGGACGGCCTGACGAATCGCTTCAATGATCCGTACTGGCGAACCGAAAATCCCTTCCAATCCATCGACTCCCACATACGCGAGTCCGAGTTCCGCCGACTCGACAACAGGGCTCACCTCATTCAGTGAGGCGAGCAGGTTCGAGAAACTTTCGTCGTAGTAAACTGGATCAGGCTCGATCAGCCGCAGCGTGGGACAGAGGCCGATCGCCTGGCTGACCGTCATCCCCGGCTTCACGCCCGCATGGCGGGCGAGGGCAGAGACCTGCCAGAGCTTGCGCGTGGCATCGGGGGCGAGCAGGGCAGTGGGGTAGGCGGTCAGCCCCTCTTGACGCGCCTCTTCACAGCGGAGCGGGAAGAGGGGAATCCAGACGCAGGCAGCGAGCGAGCTCGTAGGACGCCGAGTCATTGACAGATTCAAAAAGGGACCCGAATATATCCCGAAACCTCTCAACCTCGCAAGATCTCCACGAACGAGATAAGCGATTGGTATATTTGGACTTTCGAATGACCCAGCCAGATCTATTCGGACCCGAGCCGCTTCCGGCTCCCAGCCCCGATGTCGCCGCCTTGGCTCGGGAAATCCCTGCCAACATCAGGTTCGGTACGTCCACGTGGACCTACGACGGTTGGTTTGGCGACGTCTACCATCGGCGCTATCGGGGCCCTCAGCCGGCGAAGCGGCTCGAGGAATACGCGCGCTACCCGCTGTTCCGCACCGTCGGAATCGACAGCGCGTTCTACGATCCGCCGTCCGAAGACGAATTGCGGTCGTACGCACAGGCGCTGCCCGCCGGGTTTCCCTGCGTCAGCAAGGTCTGGGACCGGATTACCGCGAAGCGGCTGGGCCAGGACTCCCTGCGCAACCCCGATTTCCTCAATGCTGCGCTCTTCAGCGACAACGTGCTCGGTCCGTACAGCCGGGTGTTTCGCGATCATGCCGGCTGCTTCGTGTTCGAGTTTCAGGCGATGCGCGGCAAGGATCTCCCCGATCCGCTGCAGTGGGCCGATCAGCTCGATGACTTCTTGACGGAGTTGCCGCGAGACTTTCGCTACGCCGTCGAGCTCCGCAATCCGGAGCTGTTTACCGGCCTCCACGGCGAGGTGCTCAAACGGCATGGCGTGGCGCACGTGTTCAATTCATGGACCGAGATGCCGCCAATCGGTGAACAGCTCGACGCAGCGTGGGCGTTTCCGGCGACTTTCACCGTCGCGCGCGCGCTGCTGAAACCGGGGCGCCGCTACGCCGACGCGGTCAAGCAATTCCAGCCCTACGATCGGGTTCAGGAACCGCTCCCGGATCTGCGGCAGGATCTCGTGCGCCTGGTGAGTGAAGCGTACCGGCGGCGGGTCGAGGCGTTCATCTTGGCGAATAACCGTGCCGAGGGAAACGCGCCGGGGACGATCCGAGCCGTTGCCGGCAAGTGGCTGGAAGGTGACGCGGGGAGCAGCTGATCGGGTAGGTACTGGGGAGTGTCTCTCTAGGAGAAGGCCTATGCGCCCTGCCGTGTTCGCTGCCTTGTGTCTCGGTGTGCTGGCCGCTTGTGACTCCGACAGCAACAATCAAATCACGTCTGTCACCGTGCAGTGGATGGACTGGCCGGCGGAGGTCAACGCCGGTGAGCCGTTCCGCACCAGGATCGTCGTGTGGAGTGTGTGCGCGTCGAATCCGCAATTTCGCCCCGGGGCCGGCGCCGATCAGTCGGCCGTGACCTTCTCGCCGTATTTCGTGATCAGCAAGGAACCCATCTTCTGCGTTGGCGGAGCCGCGGAGCGGCTCATCGTAGCGGGGCTCGATACGGCGGGACTAGCGCCGGGTCTGCAAGCGACGTTCTCCCGCACGTACGAGATGCGGGCTACAGCATCAGCGAATATCAGAGCCGCGGCTCTGTTGGGGTCGTTTCCGGTGCGGACGTTCGGGGAGGTCACCGTCCAGCCGTCCGGTGCGGACGCTGCCCGTCGCAACGCCGCCGGTGCGGTCACGGTCGAACGCGATCCTACGGGATGTGCTCGGATACGGCCGTTCGGCCTGTACTCCCCGGGTGCGGCGCTCGTGCTCGAAGACCAGGCGGATACCGCCGGCGTCTCAAACGCGTTCGTGCGTGGCTACATCCACGACGCGGCCACGCCGGTCTGCGGCGAAACGCGCGTCTTTCATCTCCAGGCGAGGAACTAGTGTGCGCGCCTTCTCTTGTCTAGCGCTCCTCGCGGCGTTCACCGCGTGTGGGCCCGACAGCGCGGTGTACCCGGCCATCGTGTCCTGGATGGAGTGGCCCGCCGAAGTGCCCGACGCGACGCCCTTCACGGTTCGCCTGGTCGTTCCTCGACCCGGCTGCTATCAGGGCGTGTTCAGACCCGGCGTGACTGCCGATGAATCCGCGGTGACATTCGCACCCTTCTATATCGTGAAAGTCCATGAACCGATCTGCCAGCCCTTTGAGGAACGGGCCGACATTTTTTACGTCGCTCTCGATACGACCAGCATCGTGCCGGCGCTCAAGACAAACGTGCCGCGCACGTTCGAGATGCGGGCGTCCTCGGTCGCCTTCGCCTCGCAGCCGGGTGCAGACGGTCTGCCTGTGCGCACCTATGGAGATGTGACAGTCCGGCTCGCCGATCCGGACACCTCCCGGCGCAACGGGGCAGGGTTCGCGACGAAGATGATCGATGATTCTGGATGCGCCCGACTGCTCGTGACAGGCACGCTCGGTCCGTCCGGCACATCCGGGTCGCTGCTCGTGCTCGAGGATCAGGTCGATACGACCACCGTCAACGGTGACTTCGTGCGCGGCTACCTCGTCGAGGCACCTGCACCGATCTGCGGGGAGACGCGCGTCTTTCATTTGGTGAGTCGCAACTAGGGAAGGCTGCCGCGCAATTCGAGCTCCCCTTGCGCGGGGAGGCTACGCGGCTTGTAGCGGTCGATCATCCCTTCGTTTTTGGTGAATCGGTGTCTCTGCTGCAGCGTCTTCACCCGGCGCGCGAGCGCCTTGGCGTACTCGCGTGGCGCCCCCTGCTGTTTCTCATAGGCGTCCTTATAGCGCTGCACGAGATCGGGATAGTGCTCGGCGAGCACGGGCAAGAATCGATCGCGCACCGCCGGGTAGAGTCGGAGCGCGCCGGCATGGATAAAACGCGCGCCCGCCGCTTTCGCCGCACCGAACAGCGCGTCGAGGTGGGCGAGGTCGTCCGTGATGCCCGGCAGCACCGGCGCCACGATCAGTCCGGCATTCACACCGGCGCCGGTCAGCTTCTTGAGCGCGCGGAGCCTGGCGCTCGGCACGGGCGAGCGCGCCTCGAGTTTGCGGGCCAGAGCGGCGTCGGCGGTGATGAGCGAGATGTGAATCCGGACCTCG
The DNA here is from genome assembly GCA_050733035.1 of Gemmatimonadales bacterium. Taxonomy (GTDB): domain Bacteria; phylum Gemmatimonadota; class Gemmatimonadetes; order Gemmatimonadales; family GWC2-71-9; genus 20CM-2-65-7. The sequence goes on from JBOHSJ010000065.1 coordinate 13,097, forward strand.
TTGCGGATCTGAAGTTTCAGCAGCAGGTCGCAGTCGCGTGCGATGAGCGGGCTCTTGGTGATGATACCGAGCGAGAGGCCCTCGCAGCGGGTCAGCCGCTGCAGCACGGCTCGCGTCAGCTTGAATGTGCGCTCCGCCGGCTGATACGGATCAGTCGCAGTGCCGATCACGATGCACTCGCCCAGCTTGACGCGCTTCAGGTCGACCTCGAGTGCGGCCACGACCTGCTCCTTCACGAAGATTCGCTTTTCGAAGGCTTCCCATCCATGCGCGCCGCGGTAATCCGCGAACTCCGCATCGGTCAACGTGCCGGCGTCGTGCGCGCGCTCGACGACATAGCGGTGCGTGTAGCGCGCGTAGCAGTACGTGCAGCCGAATTCGCAGCCGACGTACGGATTGAGCGACCAGTAATCCATCCCGGTGGCGCTGGGCGGGTTGAGGACGCGCTTGGGAGTGAGGGAGACAAACGTTGTGCCGCGGAGGCGCTGGTCGAGGATGACCGGCGGACGGGCTGATGGGCTGATGGGCGGGAGAAGCGGGAGCTGCCTAGCCACAGCGCGCCCAGCCACACTGCAGGCACACGACGCAGCCGGACTGCGGGGCAGTCTTGGCGCCGCAATCGGGGCAAGGCGGGGTCTGAGGCGGTTTTCTCGGGGGTTTGGTACGTACAGCCATACCCCCGAATATAACCCGAAACCTAGGAGGCGGCCATCCGTCTCCAGCCGTAGTACACGGGCACGCCGAGCAGCACGAGGAGCAAGCCCAGCATCGCGTAGGTGCGGGTCGCGTCCTGCACGAGCAGGTCGATCGCAATCAGGCTGGTCAGCACGATGTAAAGCGCGGGGAGCCATGGGTACCCCGGCGCCCGCACCGGACGTGGCAGATCGGGGCGTTTGCGGCGCAGCTGGAATAGCCCGACCGCGGTGACGGCATAGAAGGCGACTGCCGCGAAGATCACGAAGTTGAGCAGCTGCCCGTAGGTGCCCGAGAGACAGAGCAGGCACGTCCAGATCGCCTGCACGATCAGCGCGAGCGCCGGCGTCTTGTACGTCGGGTGCAGGTTCGCCGCGGACTTGAAGAACAGATTGTCCTGCGCCATGGCGTAGTAGACGCGCGCGCCCGACAGTATCAACCCGTTGTTGCACCCGAACGTCGAGATCATGATCGCGACGGCCATGATATAGAGACCCGCGGGGCCGAACATCGCCTGCATCGCGGCCGTGCCGACGCGGTCCTGGGGCGCGTTCGCGATCGCGTCGGCCGGCAGCACGTTCAGGTAGGCGACATTCGCGAGCACGTACAGCGTCGTGACGGTCAGCACCCCGACTGCCATCGCGAACGGCAGGTCTTTCTCGGGATTCTTGAGCTCCCCGGACGCGAATCCCACGTTGTTCCAAGCGTCCATCGAAAAGAGCGAGCCGACCATCGCCGCGCCCACCACCGGCAGGATCGACAGCGACAGCGCACCGCCGGCCCAGAAGTTCGGGCCGAAGTTGGCGGCAATCGCCGCCGCATTGCGGCCGATCGTCAGCCCCAGCAAGATCAGCCCCGCGAGTGCCGCCGTCTTGATGACCGTCAGCGACGTCTGGATGAATGCTGCCGTCCGCACGCCGCGCACGTTGATCCAGGTGAGCAGCGCGATCGAGGCGATGGCGAGCAGCCGTTGCCAGGACAGGCCCACGGCGATGTCGCCGATCGGCTGCGGGAAGTGGAGCGTGGTGCCCACGAAGACGTCGGGAGAGATCGCGGGGACGAGCACCGCCGTGAAACGCGCAAACGCCACCGCGACCGCGGCGATCGTGCCGGTTTGAATCACGACGAACAACGTCCAGCCGTACAAGTAGCCGAACAGCGGCGAAATACCTTCGCGGAGATAGACGTAATTGCCGCCGGCCTTGGGGAACATGGCGGCCAGCTCGCCATATGTGAGTGCGCCGAACAGCGTGACCACCCCGGAAAACAGCCAGACCGCGAGCAACAAGCCCGGCGAGTGGACCTGGCGCAGGATATCGGCCGAAACGATGAAAATGCCGGATCCGATCATGGATCCGACGACAAGCGCGGTCGCGTCGAGCCGGGAAATCGCCTTGACGAACTCGACGCGCTGGGGTGCGGGGGCCGGGGTAGAAGTCATGCGATAACCTAGTGGCCGTTTTCTGGGGCCGCTATCTTTGGCCACCCTATCGCCCGCGAGGAACCGTGCGCCTCCTGCCGCGAGAAGAGGAGTTCTTTACCCTCTTCGTCGAAGTCGCCAACCGTAACAAGGAAGCCGTAGAGCATTTGCGGCAGCTGTTTCAAGCGGCGCCCGACCGCCGCACTCCCCACGTCGAAGCGATCAAGCGATTGGAGCACGAGGCGGATCAGGTCACGCACGAAGTCGTGAACCGTCTCGACCGCACGTTCATCACGCCGCTCGACCGCGAAGACATCCACCAGCTCGCCTCCGACCTCGACGACGTCATGGACGCGATGGATGGCACCGCCCGCCGCGCCCAGATCTTCCGCCTCGGCAACGCCCCGCAAGGCGTACTCCGGCTCCTCGATGTGCTGAAGAAGATGATGGATGTCCTGTCCGAAGCGGTGAACCGGCTCAAGAAGGGCAACGACGTAATGAAATACTGCGTCGAGGCCAAGCAGTTCGAGGAGGAAGGCGACTCGATCTATCACGAGGCGCTCGGTCAGCTGTTCGAGAAGGAGCGGGACGCGATCGAGCTGATCAAGTGGAAAGAGATCTACGACAATCTGGAGGGCACGCTCGACCAGGCCGAGGACGTCGCCAACGTGGTCGAGTCCATCACGATCAAGCACGCCTGATGGAAGCTTCCGTCTGGTTCGTTTTCGCGATCCTCCTCGTCGCCCTCGCGTTCGACTTCATCAATGGTTTTCACGACGCGGCGAACTCCATCGCCACGGTCGTCTCGACGCGCGTGCTGTCCCCCAGCGCCGCGGTTGTGTGGGCGGCGTTCTGGAACTTCGTGGCGGCGTTCGTGTTCGGGACGGCGATCGCGAAGACAATCGGCAAAGGGATGATCGATCTGAGCGTCGTGGACTCATCGGTGGTCCTCGGCGGGCTCTTGGGGGCGATCATCTGGGATCTGGTGACGTGGTGGCTGGGGCTGCCGACCTCTTCGTCGCACGCCCTGGTGGGCGGGTACGGTGGCGCGGCTATCGCGAAAGCGGGATTCAGCGCGATCATTGCGAGCGGCTGGATCAAAACCCTCGCCTTCATCGTCGTCGCGCCGCTGATGGGACTCACACTTGCTCTGCTTTTCACGGTCGCGCTCTCCTGGATCCTGCGACGATCACTGCCACGCAGGGTCGACAAAGTGTTCCGCGTTCTCCAGCTGGTGTCGGCCGCCGCGTATTCGCTCGGCCACGGGACGAACGACGCCCAAAAGACGATGGGTATCATCGTTGCGCTGCTCGTGTCGAGCCAAGCCCTCTTCGTGAACTTCCCGATTCAAGCCTTCCATCTCACGAGCGCGGACCAGATACCGATGTGGGTGATCCTCTCGGCGCACGCCGCGATCGGTCTCGGCACGTTGTCGGGAGGCTGGCGGATCGTGAAGACCATGGGTCAGCGCATCACGAAGCTCACGCCTTTCGGCGGATTCTGCGCGGAGACGAGCGGCGCGATCACATTGTTCATCGCGTCGCACTTCGGCATTCCGGTCAGCACCACGCACACGATCACCGGCGCGATTACGGGCGTAGGTGCGGCGCAGCGCTTCTCGGCGGTGCGGTGGGGAGTGGCGCAGCGCATCGTGTTGGCGTGGATCGTGACGATTCCGGCGTCGGCCGGGATCGCGGGGTTGGCTTACCTGCTGCTGCGGGCGATCGTCTAGTCCAACTCGAGCGTGAGCACGCGCCGCTCGGTCATCTGTTCGATCGCGTAGCGCACACCCTCGCGTCCGAGCCCTGACGCCGTGGCGCCCCCGTCCTGCGGTGCTCGAATGAGTGTTTCAATCGGAGAATAGCCTCCGCAACCCGCGCTCCGTCTCGGCGAGCGCTTCCTGGAAATGCTTCAGCTCGCCGCCGTACCCGAAGCGCAGGAACCCCGGCGTGCCGAAATGATCGCCGGGGCAGAGCAACACGCTGTGCTGCGCCCGCAGCTTCTCGACGACCTCCGGCGCGGGGATCGCGCCGCGATAGCGGGCCCAGCAGATCGCGCCGGCCTGCGGTTGCGTCCAGGTGAAGGTGTCGCCAAAACTCTTGAGCCACGCTTCCATCACAGGGAAGTTCGCGTGGAGAATGCGACGCGTGCGCTCGATCAGTTTCTCGCGCACATGGGGTTCGAGGGCGATCGCGGCGAGATGATCGGTCGCGCCTGACGGCCCGATCGTAGTGTAGTCGTGCCGCGCCCACGCTTCCTGGGTGAAGGCAGGCTGCGACACGATCCAGCCGATCCGCAGGCCAGGGAGTCCGTATGCCTTCGACAGGCCGTTCACGATGACGACTTTGTTGTAGCCGCTGCCCCAGAACGACTGCGTGGTCTTGCCGCCCAGCTCGGCGCCCTGATACACCTCGTCAGCCAAGATCCACGCGCCCACTTCGGCGGCGCGGTCGAGAATCACTTTGCGCGCCGCATCGCCGAGGACGTGCCCCGTGGGGTTATGCGGATTCGTGACAACGACGAGCTTGGTGCCCGGAACAATCGCCGTGCGAATCTCCTCGGCGTAGGGCTCCCACCCTTCCTTCTCTTGCAGCTGGAACGGCCGTACCTGAGCGCCGAAATTTTGCGTGAGGCCGGCGCTCTGCATGTAGTTCGGCATCATCATGGCGACCTTGTCGCCCGGCTCGACCAGCCGCCAACAACTGATGAAGTTGGCCTCGGAGCTGCCGGTGGTGACGAGGATCTGATCCGGCGACGCGCCGGGATAGAGCGCGGCGATGCGCTCGCGCAGCACGTCGCTGCCGTTCGACTGCGCGTAGCCGAGGCGCACCTCGAGCAGCGGCACCGCCGAGGCGCCCGCGAGGCCGAGCAGCTCCTGAATCGTCAGCGGATGCACGCCGGATTCGGAGAGATTGAAGCGCACCCGGTTCTCCCAGGTGCTTTGCCACCGTTCCAGCTCGAAGGGGACGAATTTAGGGCTCATGGCTCGTAAAGCTGGCGCAGGTCATCGGGTTTCTCCAGCCAGTAGTCGGGCGCAAGATCTTCCAGGTAGGCTCGGTCAAAAGGCCCCCACAGGACCGCGGCCGTCTTCACCCCGGCGGCGCGGCCGGATTCCATGTCGTGGCGGGAGTCGCCCACGAACACTGTTGCGGCGGGCTGGGCGCCCAGCTCGTCCACCGCCTTGAGGACGGGCTCGGGGTGCGGCTTGGAGTGCGTGACATCGTCGCAGCCGATGACGACGTCGAACGCTTCGTCGAGCCCGGAGATGCGGAGGCCGCGCATCGCGCCGTCACGGAGCTTGCTGGTCACCACGCCGAGCTGCTTTTGGTTTGCTTTCAGGCGCCGGATCTCGTCGACCACTCCTTCATACGGTCTTACCAGCGCGTCATGGTGCGTGAGGTTGTAGGTGCGGTAGGTCTGCACCATCCGCTCGATCTCTTCCTTATCGTCCGTGATCTGCCCGAACTGCGCCCACAGCGGCGTCCCGAGTCCCTTGATCCACATGTCGTCGGGCGGCATCGGCTCGTTGCAGCGGTGCAGCTCCATCGTGTGCCGGTACGAGCGGAGGATCAGCTCGATGGAGTCGATGATCGTGCCGTCGAGATCAAAGAGAAAGGTTGTGAGCGCCACCGAGTCAAGCTAACCCGGTAACCAATGCCGCGACCAGTTCTACTGCAGGGGCCGTGTCTTCGGCCGTGGCCAACGGGATGGTCTCATGCCAGTCGAGCAGGTCCTTCACTGCCAGCGGCTCGCTGCGTGACAGCAGATCGTCGAGCATCAGCTCCTCTCCTGCGGTCATTCCCGACGCGAGCCGCGACACGAGGCTATCGAGTGCGGCGAGCTGGGCGCCGTCGCCGCGGCGGGCCGCGCGCCGCGCCGCCGACAACACCCACGGAATCAGACGGCGCGCAAAGCGATCGCGATCGCCGGCGCGCCAGCGCGCGTCCTGAACGGCGGCGAGACGTGACCGGATCAGCGGCGCAGCAGCATCGATTGCTTGCTGTAGTGGCTGACAGTCGAGAGGAACGGGCTCGGCAGTGGCGGCCGCGGTCAGGATGCGCGTGGCCGCGGCCGGACTGGCGCGCGCGACACCTGCTTCGACTACGATCGCTTCCACAAGATTCGCAATGCGCACGATGAGAACGGTGGACGGCTCGCCGCGGACTGCGACGCTGCCTGCCGCCGTTAGTGCGACTCCCGGTCGCAGCAGCGTCGCAAGCTGATCGCACCAGTCCAGCCGGCCGTCCGTCCCCGCGACTTGCTGCGCGCCGATCTTCGCCGCCAGGCGCTCCTCGATCGCGAGCGCCCTTGCCAGCGCTGCAGGCGGTAGGAACGTGACAGTCGTGATGGCGCCATGTGGAGAGCCGAGGCGGTCAATGCGGCCGACGCGTTGCGCGAGGCGGGCGGGGCTCCAAGGAAGATCGTAGTGCACCACGCGCTCGGCATCCTGAAGATTGAGTCCCTCGCTGAGCAGATCGGTGGCGATGAGAACGTCAGTCTCGAGCGCAACAGCTGGCGTAGGCGCGCCCTGCGCGCGTGGTGCGAAGGCGCGCAGCACGTCCCGGCGCGTGGCCTCGCCGGTGGCGAAGCGCCCCACGTGGCCGAAGACGGCAGCAACTCGGGCGTTTCGCAGCCGCTGCAGCAGATACCGCGCGGTTGGCTGTGCATCCGTGAAGACGATCGTTTTGCCGGGCTTCGCGGCGAGGAGCTGGTTCAGGGCATCGGCTTTGGAGTCACCAGTAGAAGCACGCGCAATCAGCTCGCGCAGTCTCGCGATGATTCGACGATCGCCGGCGAAAGGATCGCAACCGTTGGAAGAAGCGTCGAGCAGCAGCGGAAACAGGACGAGCTGAATGTCCGATTCGGCCGCGCGCGGGAAGCAGCGCTGGAACTCGCGCGGATTGAGCGCACGTCCTTCCGCCGCCGCCCGGCCGGCGAGATCCAGAAACGCGTCGTGACGGATCAACGCGGCCCTGAACGCCGGAAGGCTGGATCCGAGCCGGCGGAGCAACATCAGTCGCAGCAGTGGAGCGGCGCCGCCGCCCGCGCGCAATCTGGCCACACCTGCAATGAGCTCGTCGAGCTGTGAGTCGGGCACCGGACCGGCGCGCTCGGTCTGTGTCGTCGAGCGCGGGAACACCATCGCAATTGGACCGCTGTCGTAGCTCGTCTGCACCCGCTCACGGGAGCGCGCGACGACGACGCGCGCCACGGCGGCGTGGGCAAGGGAAGCGTCGACGTGGGGCCGCGCGGCAGTGCGCAAGGATGGAACGCCGAGCGCCGCGAGTGCGTGGTCCCGAAGAAAGAGACGGAGCAGGTGGAGCAGATCGGCGACGCAGTTGTGGATCGGCGTGGCGGTGACCAGGAGGACCTGGCTCCCGACGACCATCCGGGCCAACGCACGGTAACGATTCGTGTCCGGGTTGCGGAATCGGTGGGCCTCATCAATCACGAACAGTCCGGCGCGGAAATGTAGGGGCGCAGCATGCTGCGCCCCTACGACACGCGATCCAACACTGAGAGATTCATGCGTGATGATCGGCGTTTCATGAACGCCGAAGCGATCCAGCAACGCGCGCCACTGTGGGACGAGAACCGCCGGCACGACAAGTGTGAACTGCTCCTTGCGAGCCAGGGCGACGGCGAGCGCGACGTACGATTTGCCCAGACCAACGGCGTCGGCGAGTAACGCTCCGCCCTGGCGCGCGATGATCGCGGTCAGCCGCTCGGCCGCAGGGACTTGGTGCGGCGCGAGCCAGCCGGGCCACGATGACGGCGAGCCCGGAGCCAGCGGGACACTGTCGAGCAGCGCCCGCGCCGCGCGGGCGACGACGTCGCGTGGCGTCCCCGTTTCCCGCGCCGAGGCGAGCGCCACGGCGAGGGGCTCCGGGACGGGGACCAGGTGCTCAGAGAGAATCCGCGGCCAGCGCGCGGCGGTCGGCGCCATCGAGCTCGAAGACATCGGCAATGACATCATCGGCCGGCTCGCGGCGCTCTCCACGCCGCGTCAGCTCGACCCACACCGGTGATTCGCGCTGCGGCACAGGTAACCCGCCAACGACGCGAGCGTTGAAACGGCGGAAACCGCCGCGCGCCGGGTCGGCCACCAGTCGCGCGAGTGCCGTCAGCCAACAGGAGTTGAACAGCGCCGCCAGCGCGGCCGCATCGCCCGAACCCCGTGTGGCGATGCCGTAGACGGTGTTGAGCGGCACGACTTCGGGCGGCGGCACGACGGCCGCGAGGCGCCGGCCGAGGTCGGGCCAGACAACGCGATGGGGCGCAAATCCGAGCGCGGTGCGAAACAGTTGCCACGGCGGACCGCCGCGGTAATCGGCGCGGAGCCGCAGGCGTTCCTCGTGAGTGGCGAAGCGTTCCGAGAATTCCCGCGACAGACGGGCGAGCGGCAGTCCATCGGGCCCGTGCGTCCAGAGGACGTGGCGCGTCGGCCTGCAGTGCCACACGCCAATGTCCCGTCCCCGAACCGCAGGCCGCGTCCCGGGCCGCTCTCGATCGACCAGAAACAGATCGTCGGCGCCCGTCTTCACTCCGAGCTGCGGCGTCCAGCGGTCGCGCACGGTCGGAAACGCCAGGCGCAGCCGTTGCATGACGCGCTGCGCGCCAGGGACCAGGATCCACGGGCCAGGGCTCTGCAGTTGTCGTTGCGGCACGGTTGGGACCGCCGGCTTCGGCCCCAAGGCCGTGCCGATGGCCTCGTTGCCACTGGGGTCCGCGCGCGCGGCGACCAGCGCCATCGGATACACCGCGGCACCGAACATTTGCGCCATCGTGTCAGCCAGAGGAGCCGCGCGATCGATCCGGGCACCATGCGACAGGCGCTGCCGCAGCGCTTCCCCGTAGCCGCTGGTCGCGATCTTGGACGGCACGAGCAGCGAGACGACACCGCCCGGCCGCGCCAGCTCGAGCGCGCGCTCGGTGAATGCCACCGCGAGATCTGGAAGGTGCGCGAACCCACGCTGCGAGACCGGACGCCAGCACGGGTATCTTGAGGAAAGCGTCTCGCGCACGCGTAGCGGCAGTCGCTCGGCTCGCACCCAGGGAGGGTTTCCGATCACGACATCGAACCCGCCGCGCAGCATGACGTCGGCGAAGTGGGATTCGAAAGCGAAGAAGGGGGCGGCGCCCTCGTCTCGCAGCTTACGCTGCGCGGCTCGAATCTCCCGAAGGCTGTGGCGTAGACGAATCAGCCGCAGCCGTTGCTCGACGCCGAGGCCGTGCCGGCGCCCGAACAGATCGGGGCTCCGGGCGAGCGTGAGCAACTCCTTGATGGCCGCCTCCAGTGCGGCACGGCCGTCTTCCAGAAGTTTCCGCGCCAGCGCTGCCTCTGCACGATTCAGCTCGGTCTGGGCGGCGCGCTTCTCGGAGCCGGCCAACTGAAACAGTCGGCGCCGCGCGTCTTGGAGCCGTCGCGCCTCGGCGGCTCCGCCGCGGACGGCCCAGCCCCCGAGCGACGCCGCCAGCATCAGCGGGTCGAGAAGCGCGTCGCCCTGGCGCACATGTCCGTCGAGGTTGGGCAACGGCGCGATCGACTGGACGTCGCTGTTGTCGTCGTCGGCGACGAGGGCGAGCCAGAGCCTGAGCTCCGTGAGTCGCACGGCGGTCGGCGTGAGATCGACGCCGAACAGGGAATTGGCGAGGACGTCGCGGCGTACGGCGTGGGCGGGTCCCTCGCCCGCGCAGCGCCTCAGGCTCACAAGCTCGTCGAGCGCTCCCAACAGGAAGGCCCCGGAGCCGGCCGCCGGATCAAGCAACGTGAGCCCGCGCAGTTCCGGGGCGGGACGCGGCGGCACGCCTTCGTGTACCCACTGCGCGGCGGCCGACGGGGACAAGCCGAGCCGGTGCGTCAGCGCGGCTTCGAGCCCGGCGCGTACGAGCTCACGCACGAGAGCAGCGGGAGTGTAGTAGCTGCCACTGGCGTGGCGCTCCTCGGAATCCATGACCCCTTCGAACACACGGCCGAGCATGTCGGGCGCGACGAACTCCCCGGCATCGTGCTCGCGCACGGAGAAGTGAAAGCGCTCGAATAGGTCATCGAACGCCCCACGCCAATCGGCATTGCTCCAGATGCCGGGACCGTGGCGACGTTCGAGCGGCGTCGGCTCGAACAAACCGCCGTTCAGGAACGGGATCCGGCCCAGCGCGCGGGCGGCCGCACCGCGGTCGGCCTCCGGCCGATTCAGCGCGCCAAAGCAGAGCGCGTGGAGAAAGGAGCGATGGAAGTGACGCCGGGAGCCGAGCGCCCGGTCGAGCAGGCGTGCCACATAGCGAGTGTCGCCGTCGAGCCAACCCTTTGACTGGATGAAGTAGAGGAAGAGCACACGCGTGAGCGCAGTGAGCGTGAGGGCATGCCGGTCAACGCGCGACCGTGGGGCTGCCAGCTGCTCGGTCAACCGCTCGAGGGTTGCTCGAAACGCCCGAAAGAAACGCGGGGTGACTCCCTCGCTCGCCAGGACCTCGCCAACCCTCAGGGAAAGGGCGAGCGCCGATTCGCCCTTAGCGGGGGCAAGCCGCTCGAGGGTCGCCAGCGCCGAGCCGGGCGGGTTGGCGACGGGGATCGTCGCGAGGCGCAGCCCCACGGGTCCCGCGGCGCAGACGAGACGCAATGGCTGACCGCCCAGCGCGCAAGCCAGGCCGCGCTCCGCGCCCGCCGACAGCCGCCGTGCGGCTGCACGCGCCGCCCCTTCTGGATCGCCAGCCTCGAGCGCGAACACGCGAAACGCGCCGTGTCGGGCAACGAGTGCCGCGCGGGTGACCCCTGCCGCAATCGAGCTCTCGCCGAGCCAGAGTTCCGGTGGCACTGCTTCCCACGCCGCCTCATAGCCGAGCGCGCCGAACAGGTCGCGGAGACTCTCGATGTCGCTGGTGCGGCGGAGAATCTCCCGGAGCACCAAAAACCCCCTCGTGGTTCGAGGGGGTCAAGGTGATGCAGCTACTTCAAGTGTTAGGTACCAAACGAGCGCGCTACGGGCTCTTTCTCAACCGGATCTCGCCGTTCACCGTGCTCAGGCTCAGCGAGCGCCCGCCGGCGCCGATCGTACCGCGCAACCGTCGCGGACCGAAGCGACCGGAGATCATGAGCGGATAGTCGGATTCGATCTCGCCGTTCACCGTGTTGGCGCGAACCTCGGTATTGAGCTGTGACGGGAGAATCAGCGTGATCCCGCCGTTGACGGTGCTGAAGTCGAGCTCGTCGTTCCAATCGGCGCGGCCCATTTGCGCATATACCGACCCATTGACGGTCGACGCCTCGGCGAGGCCCGTTGTGGTCACGCGCACGCTGCCATTCACCGTGCTGGCCTTCACGTCGGCCTTCAGGCCCTCAGCGGACATCTCGCCGTTCACGGTCTGGCCGTGGAACACTACGCCCGCAGGCACCTGCACCTCGAAGTCCACGGTGACGTCGTTGTTGTCGGTGCTCGAATGCCACCGGTCGCCGGGCTCGCAGTTGTTCTCGCGCCGGGCGCGGGGTGGCGTGGGGTAGACTGCGCAAATCGTGATGCCGTCTTCGGACTCGACGACCTTGATCTCCACGTCTTCGGGATCGGAGCGGCGCGAGTGCTTCGTCGCATTCACCACGGCTTCAGCGCCGCTGGTGAGCACCGCCCGCACGTCGCCGTTCACGCCTTTCACCTCGAGCCGCTTGCCCTGCGCGATGCGGCCGTGCCAGTTGAAATCCTGGGCGGTGGCCGACGTGGCCGCCGCCAAGCCCAGCACCGTCGCGATCGATAGGATGCGCATCAATGGATCCTCCAGGCGTTCTTGTAATTGCGACTGTAGGTGCGTGCGTACTTCTGGGCGTACTTGGGGGCATACGCGCGCGCGTACTGCGTGGCGTACTGACTCGCGTAGTGCGCAATGTTCTTTGTGTCGATGTTCAAGTCGAAGTCGAAATTGTAATCGTGGTCGGAATCGTGGTCCTTATCCTTCTCAGGCACCCGCTCCACCTCGCCTGGGCGCCGCAGCTCGATATCCCCCTGGAAGGACTCCAGCTCGAGTCGCGCGCTGCCGGTGCCGAGCTTGAACGTCCAGCGCCGGCCCCTGTGCGGTGTGGTCGTGAGTGGCAGCGTGAAGCTGGCGTCGATGTCGCCATTGGCCGTGGCGCCGGTGATCGTGACGTTGGCCCGCTCGGGGACTGTCACGGTGATGTCGCCGTTATGCGACGTGAAGCTGTAGGACCCGCCGTCGGTAATCGTGCCGTCGTACACGACATCGCCATTGATGGTCGCCGCTTCGACGCTCGCTGAGCGGATTCCGGTCATCGTCACTTCACCGTTCGTCGCTTCGATCTTGATCTCTCCCGTGACGTTGTTGACGTCGATGTCTTCATTGACCGAGGTCAATTCGATACGGCCCGAGGCATCGGCGAGTGACACGGAGCCCTGGATCGAGCTGAGGGTAATGTTGCCCCGGCCACCCTTCACGTTGACTTCGCCTTCGACCGTTTCGGCGCGGATCGGACCGGTCACGCCTTCGACCGTGATCTCCGCATACGTGCCGCTCAAGTTGAGCGGCGTGGCTGCCGGGACGGTGATTTCCATGTCCACCACCGAGGGCGCGCCCTGGCGGCTGCCGGCTTTGACGGTGACGGTGCCGCCGACCAGCGACACTTCCACTCGCCCGCGGCGACCGTGCTCGGCGTGCACCTTGACGTTGTTCTGATTCCAGCCGCGGACGATGATCGCCCCGCCGAAATTGTTGACGGTGAGACTCGCGCCGGCAGGCACGGCGAACGTCGTGTCTGTCTGTGACTGCAAGGCCAGTGAAGCAATAGTCATGGCGGCCAGCGTGGTCAGCATTTCTTCATTCCTCCTAGGATTCTGCCACGAGCGCGTTGATGCGCCGCAGCAGCTCCACCTTGCGCCGCATCGTAGCGGCGAGGTGAAGATTCAAGTACGTGTTGCCAGGATCACGCATCAGCGCGGCACGCGCCTCGGTGATCGCCCGGTCGATGACGGCAAGACTCTGCCGCACCACCCGCACCGTCGCCGTATCCAGCCGGCTCTCGTTGCGAGTCAATGCATCTTCCAGCTCGGCAACGGCCTGATCGGCCTGTGACGTCCAGGTCACCGGGGTGTACCGCGGTTGCCGAGGCTCGGGAGTCGTCTTCACCGCGACGGCCGCCGGCTTGACCGCCGTCCACACGACACCGCCCGAGAGCAGCATCAGGGCGACACTCGCCGCGAGCAGCTGCGGCACGCTGAAGCTGAAGCGACGGGCGGACGGGCGGACGGGCGGATGGGCGGCAACAACCCCGGCACGGATCTGGTCGGCGATGTTGGGCCACAAATCCCCCTCCGGCGTCCGATCTTCGAGCGACTTCGCGCGCGCGACCACCTGGCGCAGCTCGCCCAGTGTCGCGAAGCAGTGCCCGCAGGTCGCGAGGTGCGCCTCGAGGGCGCCACGCTCCACGCTGTCCAGTTCGTCGTCGAGATAGTCCGACAGCCGATTCGTCCATTGATCATTCATCGTTCCAAGTGCCTCCGCAGCGCCATC